>JACRBU010000056.1 GCA_016213085.1 Coriobacteriales bacterium | reverse complement strand
GCCATCGCAACACCTTCGACAGGTTTCACGGAGTTGAGAGCTGCGGCTACGGGCGTCGAGACGTCCGCGCCCTCGGGGGCCTTTACGACGACGTGCCAGCGGAACACGCCTTTCAGGCGAGCCAACGGTGCCGGGCTCGGTCCGAGCACCTGCCACGAATCCGGGCACGTCTCGCGCACCCGAGCGGCGAGGTCTTCGGCTTGCGAGCGCACGGCATCGGAATCGGCGCCCCACAGGAGCACGTTCACGAGGCGACCGAAGGGTGGATAGCCGAGCGCCTGTCGGGAGCGCTCCTCGGCGGCGTAGAAGGGTCCCGGTTCGTGCAGGGCCGCCGCGATGATGGCCGGGTGCTCCGGCCAGTACGTCTGGATGATGACGCGACCCGGCAGTTCTCCTCGGCCCGCGCGTCCGGCGACCTGCTCGAGGAGTTGGTAGGCGCGCTCGCTCGCACGGTAATCCGGCAGGTGAAGCGATGTGTCAGCGTTGATGACGGCGACGAGCGTCACGTCGGGGTAGTCGAGCCCTTTGGCGATCATCTGAGTGCCGAGCAGGACTCCCGAGCCCTCGATCGCCTCGAACGTGACGAGCGCACGTTCGTGAGCTCCCTTGCCCGTGGTGGTGTCGGCGTCCATTCGCACGACCGGCAGGTCCGGGAAGTGCGCGAGCAGCTCGGTCTCGACGCGTTGCGTCCCGGCCCCGAATTGGCGAAGGTACGGGCTCCCGCATGTGGGACACGAGTCGGGAACCTCCGCTCGCGCTCCGCAGTGATGACACACGAGCTTCTTGCCGATCTCGTGGTACGTGAGGGAGACCGAGCACGACTCGCACTTCGGCACGAAGCCGCACTCGCGACAGAGCAGGAACGAGGCGAATCCTCGCCGGTTCAGCAGGACGACCGCCTTCTCACCCCGTGAGCGGACGTCCTCCAGGGCGGCGATGAGCGAACGCGAGAACATCGAACGGTGTCCGGACTCGAACTCCTTGGTCATGTCCACGACCTCGACCTCGGGCAGAGGTCGCGCGTTGACGCGTTCGGGCAGGTCAACGCCGGTCCAGCGACCCGTGGAGACGCGGTGCTGCGCTTCCATCGAAGGGCTCGCACTTCCGAGGACGAGGACGGCGGAGTGAGACTCGGCGAGCCGCTCCGCGACATCACGCGCGTGGTACCTCGGCGAGGAGCCCTGCTTGTAGGAAGACTCGTGCTCCTCATCGATGACGATCAGTCCGATGTCGCGCAGCGGTGCGAAGAGCGCCGACCTCGCGCCGACGACGATCCGTGATTCGCCCTGACGCGCGCGGTCCCACTGGTCGTAACGCTCACCCGCCGAGAGCCGGCTGTGCATGACCGCCACCTGGTCGCCGAAGCGCGAGCGGAAGCGGCCAACGGTCTGCGGCGTGAGCGAGATCTCCGGGACGAGGACGATCGCGCCCCGACCCCGCAGGAGCACGGTCTCGATCGCGCGGAGGTAGACCTCGGTCTTGCCCGAGCCCGTGATCCCGTTCAGCAGCACCGCCCCGTGTCCGGCATCGAGCCGCTTCGAGATGACGTCGAGCGCTTCGACCTGACCTGAGGTGAGGTTCTCGTGGCGTGGCGCCGCCTTCTCGCGCACGTGCGCCTCGCGATGCCTGCGACGCCGCTGGATCCGTACGGCACCCAGCTGCTCCAAGCGCGTGAGGGCGCCATTGACGTTGCCGAGGTCGGCGGCCAACTCCGGTGTCCTGACGGGGCCCGCGCGCAGCGCGTCGAGGACCGCCCGCTGCATGGTCGCCGTTCGCGCTGGCTCGAACGTGAGCCCGTCCGCAGTGAGCTCGGCCCACCGGTCATCCACCGGGCCGACCCCCGCTCGCCGAAGCTCCCACCCGTTGCCCGAGCGCACGGCCTTGGGTGTGCCACCCGGCGGCGCGAACAGGCGAACGGCCTCAGAGAGCGGAGTGATGTAGGTGCGCGCGATCCACTCGGCGATCTCGACGGAGCGCTCGGCGAAGTAGGGTCCGTCAAGTACCTCGCGGACGGGTTTGAGCCGCTCGTGTGTCGATTCCTCGGCAAGCCCGACCACGTAGCCTACGACCGGTCGCGGGCCGAAGTCGACGAGCACTGCGTGCCCAACGTGCACCTGCATTCCCGGCGCGACGGAGTAGTCGAAGGCTTCGGTTATGGCCCTGGTCGGGATGTCGACTACAACGCGCGCAACGCTCACGGCTCCTCCTCGGCCCAAGCATAGCGAAGGCCGCTGACATCCTCGGGGACGCCAGCGGCCCGAAATCGCTGAGAAGCGGACTACGCTTTGTTCAGACCCGCAGCCTCTGCGAGCGCGTCGGCCCGGTCGACACGCTCCCAGGTGAAGTCCTTGTCGTCGCGGCCGAAGTGCCCGTACGCAGCGGTCTTGCGGTAGATCGGGCGGCGCAGCTCGAGGTCGCGGATGATCGCTCCGGGACGCAGGTCGAAGACCTCGCCGACCGCCGTCTCGATGCGCGAGACAGGCACCGTCTCGGTGCCGAAGGTCTCAACCAGGACCGAAAGCGGGTGCGCAAGACCGATACCGTAGGCGACCTGGACCTCGCAGCGCTCCGCGAGGCCTGCGGCGACGACGTTCTTGGCGACCCAACGCGCCGCGTACGCGCCCGAGCGGTCTACCTTCGTGCAATCCTTGCCCGAGAACGCGCCGCCGCCGTGGCGAGCGTACCCGCCGTACGTGTCGACGATGATCTTGCGGCCGGTCAGACCGGTGTCGCCCATCGGGCCGCCGATGACGAATCGGCCGGTCGGGTTCACGTAGATGGTCGCGTCGCCGGAATCGATCGCCTCGTCGGCGAGGACCGGGTTGATGACGTGCTCGAT
>JACRBU010000055.1 GCA_016213085.1 Coriobacteriales bacterium | reverse complement strand
GAGCCAGGCAGCGAAGCCGACCGCCACGACCTGCGGCCAGACCGGCGCCTGCCATACCGACAAGGTCGACGGATCCCACGGGGCGGCAAGCGCGCACACGTTCTCCGCTGCGAGCGACTACGATCGCGTCGCCGAGGCGGGTTGCACGAATTCCGGCGCCGGGTGCCACGGCTCCGAGACGACGTACTCGAGCTTCGCGTCGTACCACCCGAATTCCGGGTGCACGTCCGGTGCCTGCCATACGTCGCCGAGCAAGGCCACTTACGCCGGCGACCATTCCTGCGTGAGCTGCCATGACTCGAACTTCGTCGGCGCCACGGACGTGGTGGGTCTCTCCGACACCCACTATCCCGAGCCTTCGCATAGCGCTGTCGGGCTGTCGACCGCCGTGTCCGCGGGCGGAGTCGCGTCGGCAACATGCGCCGACTGCCACAATCCGACGAACCTCTCTGGTGTGGACAATCTCTACAACCAGCATCAGGGGCTGCCGGCTCCCTACGCGGACACGGCGTGCGGCGATTGCCACAACAAGAACGCGCAAGTGACCTCAGTGGTCGCTTCGAAGTGGCCGTCGAAGGACTGCTCGGCTTGCCACAACTCAGTGACGCTTCCGGCGCTCGAGCAGCATGGAACAACCGCTCCGTCGGTCAATGCTACCGGCACCGGGACGTACCAAGGGCTCTCCTGCGAGGCGGCCGGTTGCCACGGGACGACCGACCTGCACGTGCTCCACAAGGACTCCGCCGCAGGTTGCGCGCAAACTGGCTGCCACGACTACTCGCAGCAGGCGAAGCTCCCGAACAAGAAGAGCTGTGGCACCGGCGGAACGTGTCACACCGACGCGGAGCCGCATGCCTTCGGCGGGTCGCACGATGGATCCGCCGAGCCGATCGCGCAGCCCGGCACCGGCACGACTATCAGCTCGGGCCCGGCGACCGCAGAAGACCAGACGTTCGCGACGAGCACATGGCCCAACGATTGGACGCGTACGAGCACCACGTATGTACGAGTGCAGAACAACGCAGGCCGCAATCACGGAACATACGCGGCCGAGGTCTACTCATCAAACACCACGCGCCGTACGTACAGTTTGTACAAGGACATCGACCTGAGCACCTACACCAGCGCGACGCTGACGTTCTGGGACTACGCGGCCGGCTTGTCGGGCGGCGGTGACTACGCTCTTGCGGAGTACTCCACGAACGGTGGTGCCAGCTGGACTACGGTCTCGAATCTCTCGGCGAGTACGGCGTGGGCACAGCGCTCGGCTTCGTTGCCGGTCGGTGGGATCGTCCGCGTTCGATTCACCGGCTCGGTGAACTCGACCACGGAGTTCTGCGATTGGGACGACATCAACGTCTCGGGCACCAGGACCAATGTGACCGAGACACCGCTCGCTGCGAACTCGTCCGCCGCGGTGAGCTGTCAGAACAATCCGAATGCAACCGAGTGTCATGACGTGAGCGATGTGTCCGCTCTCCACGGGTCGACCCCTGGAACGTGCGACAACTGCCATAAGGCCGGCGGGCCGACCAAGGACTGCCAGACGTCGGGCTGCCACTCGACGCAGTACGTCAATGTCGACGACCACAACAGCACTCGCCACTTCACCAATCAGATCTCGATCGCGGCCGGAGAGGCATTCGAGGGGACAGGGCTGACTGCCTCGACATGCACCGGGTGTCATGACGACGGGATCTCCAACGAGCACCGAACACTCGGCCGATACCTGTCGACCCCATGCTCGATGTGCCACAAGAAGACGACTGACAGCGGTGCGCCCACGAACGTGACCGCGGCGAACACCCAGGCTGCGCTGGCCAAGGCTACCGGCACTTCGCACTGCACCGATTGCCACAAGACGGTCAGCAAGAGCGCCGTGCACGTGCAGCGCGCGGGTGACGCGGGTACTCCAGGGACGCAATTCGCCGACACCTGGTCCGGCCACCGCGTCTACGACACGATGCCGGGCGAGAAGACCTCGTTCACTACCGCGGCGGACGGTGTCTCCGCAGACCGCACATGGTCGCTGCCGACCCTCTCGAGCTACGTTGTCGACTGGGACGCCGGCCGTACCGAGGCGAGCAACATGACGGTGCGCTGCAACGACTGCCATGGCTCGGTGACCGGTGCTACGGGTCCGCACGGTGCGTCGATGACCGTGAACATCGCCGCCGGCTACACGAACGACTACAGTACCGGCGGGGTCTACTTGGATTCGGCATCCCCGTACATCAAGTCGGCCTCGGGAACCCCACTCTGCGCGAAGTGCCACCAGGCGAGCGGCTTCCGCAGCGCGAACAACGTCCACAGCCGCAACAACCACAACGGTTCGACCAACGGCCAGTGCATCAACTGCCACGTCAAGATCCCGCACGCGTGGAAGCGTCCGCGCCTGCTCGGTCGCCGCGACGTCGACCCGGCCCCGTACGCACCGCTCATCGTCACCGGAATCACCGAGCGCAACTACACGCCGACCGGATGGCAAGAGCAGTACTGTGGCGTCAACGGATGTGGTACGCACGGCGCAAGCCCGACGGCGCCGGTCTGGCCGTAATCCAAGCACACTCCGAATGTCCCGTCGGGCGGCCGTATCGGCCGCCCGATCCTTTGTTGCGGTGCCTCATGTCATGGGCATGCGCTAGAGTAGACAACCGCACGTCACCTACCCCGGAGAACGCATGAACGTACGCGCCCCCAAGGGCACCGCAGACATGCTCCCGCCCGTCGCGCGCGCGTGGGAGTATATGACGCGCACGGCACAAGAGCTGTTCGCTCGATACGGCTACGAGCCGGTCTACACGCCGCTCTTCGAGCATACCGACGTGTTCGTCCGCAGCATCGGTGAGGCCACTGACATCGTGTCCAAGGAGATGTACACGTTCGAGGACCGAGGTGGCCGGTCGATCACCCTGCGTCCCGAGGGGACCGCTTCGGTGGTGCGGGCCGCGATCGAACACAACATGGTGCCGACGGGGTCTTCGGCGAAGATCTACTACTCCGGGCCCATGTTCCGCTACGAGCGGCCGCAGAAGGGCCGGATGCGCCAGTTCTGGCAGATAGGACTCGAGGCGCTCGGGATGCCGGAGCCAAGCGTCGACGCCGAGGTCATCGCCGTGCTCATGGAGTTCTACGAGCGGATCGGAATTCCGAGGGAGAACATGCGGCTCCTCGTGAACTCGATGGGCGACGCGTTCTGCCGCCCGCCCTATCGAGACAAGATCGCCGACTACATTCGCGACCACGCTGACTCTCTCTGCGAGGAGTGCGTTCGTCGCGCAGCGTCGAATCCGTTGCGTGCGTTCGACTGCAAGAATCCCGGCTGTCGAGAGGTCATGTCGACGGCGCCGCTCCTTCGCGACGAACTCTGCCCCGAGTGCGAGGAGCACTACGGGGCCGTGAAGTCGTACCTCGACGCCCTCGGGATCGCCTACGAAGAGGACCCCTCGCTCGTGCGCGGCCTCGATTACTACACGCGGACGGTGTTCGAAGTGCAGGCTGATGCCGGGCTTGGCTCGCAGAACGCGATCGGGGGCGGAGGCAGATACGACCGGCTGATGGAGGAGTTCGGCGGTCCCGCGACCCCGGGCCTCGGCTTCGCGCTCGGGTTCGAGCGGACGCTTCTGGCGCTCGAGGCCGCTGGAGTCGAGATCCCCTCGCATCCGATCGCAGAGGTCTACGTCGCGCGCGTCGACTCATCGGTTGCGCTGCGCGCTTTCGAGATCGCGGCGTCGCTTCGCTCTGCTGGCATCGCTTCAGAACTCGATCACCAGGCCAGAAGCCTTAAGAGCCAGTTCAAGCAGGCGGACCGCCTCGGCGCGCGGCTGACCGTCATCGTCGGACCCGAGGAGCTGACGGTGGGCGAGGCGACCGTTCGCGACATGCTTACGAAGTCAGAGACGCGCGTCGCCATCGACGCGCTTCCCGCGCACGTGATGGAGATGCTGGGCGCCTAGGGCGCGCCAACGACAGGAAGGCACACGATGCTCGACGCACGCTACTCGATCCGATCCCACATGGCCGGCTCGCTCACGGCGGCCTCGGTAGGGGAGGACGTCATCGTCGCAGGCTGGGTCGGCAAGCGCCGCGACCACGGCGGTCTGATCTTCGTCGACTTGCGAGACGGCACCGGCATCGTGCAGTGCACGTTCGACCCCGAAGACAGCCGCGACGCCTTCGTTCTTGCCGAACGTATCCGGCCCGAATGGGTCGTGAAGCTCGAGGGGACTGTGAGGCGCCGTCCGGCCGGTACGGACAATCCCAACATGGCGACGGGTGAGGTCGAGATCATCGTGCGTTCGGCGGAGGTCCTCAACACTGCCGAGACGCCGCCATTCGAGATCGAGGCCGGTATCGACACCGACGAGTTGACGCGGCTGCGCTGGCGCTACCTCGACATCCGCAGGCCCGAGGTCCGTGAGGCACTCGTGCTTCGGGACCGGGTGACGCAGCGGTTCCGCAAGGCGCTCGAACATCGAGGGTTCGTCGAGGTCGAGACGCCGATCCTCACCAAGTCGACGCCGGAGGGCGCGCGCGACTTCATCGTCCCGAGCAGGCTCAACCCTGGGAAGTTCTACGCCCTCCCTCAGTCGCCCCAGCTCTTCAAGCAGCTGCTGATGATCGGCGGCATGGAACGCTACTACCAGATCGCGCGCTGCTTCCGTGACGAGGACCTCCGCGCCGACCGCCAGCCGGAGTTCACCCAGGTCGACATCGAGATGTCCTTCGTCGGCCAGGAGGACGTGCTGGCCATGACCGAGGGCGTCATGCACGAGGTGATGCGGGAAGCCGGTCACGACCTCGTGACGCCCCTTCCTCGAATCACCTACGGCGAGGCGATGGAGCGGTTCGGGACCGATCGTCCCGACACCCGCTTCGGCCTCGAGCTCGTCGACGTCGCCGCGGTCTTCGCGTCGAGCGAGTTCAAGGTGTTCGCAGGCGCGCTGTCCTCCGGCGGAGCGAGCAAGGGCATCTGCGCCAAGGGCGCGGGGGACTGGAGCCGAGGACGGATCGACGCCCTCAATCAGGTCGCCCTCGATGCTGGCGCCAAGGGGCTGGCATGGGTCGCCGTCACGAGCGACGGCGACGTCAAGAGCCCGATCGCCAAGTTCTTCACCGAAGACGAGATGTCAGCGCTCCGGGCCGCCCTCGGCGTGGACGACGGAGACCTGGCGCTGATGGTCGCCGATGCCCGCCCGGTCGCCAACGAGGTCCTCGGCGTGATTCGCCTGAGGCTCGCTGACGAGCTCGAGGTCGAGCGGCACGGGTTCTGCGCCCTGTGGGTGGTCGACTTCCCGATGTTCACCTGGGACGACGAGGAGGAGCGCTGGACCGCCACCCACCATCCCTTCACGCTGCCGTTTCTCGACGACATCGACGCGCTCGACGAGCGTCCGGGCGAGCTACTGGCTCACACGTACGACCTTGTCATCAACGGCTACGAGATCGCCGGAGGAACGCTCCGTATCCACGATCCCGAGCTTCAGCTTCGCGTCCTGAACCGCCTCGGCCTGTCGACCGAGGAGGCAAAGGCGCAGTTCGGCTTCCTGCTCGACGCCCTCGGGTTCGGCGCTCCGCCCCACGGCGGCATCGCGTTCGGACTCGACCGGCTCGTGATGCTGCTCGCCGGCGCCCATTCCATCCGCGACGTCATCGCCTTCCCAAAGACCTCGTCGGGTTCGGACCCGATGACGCAGGCGCCCGATGCAGTCTCGCCGCGTCAGCTCAAGGACGTGCATCTTCGCGTCGATTAACCCTTCGTGAACCGGCCTCGCCCGTGTTGTTTGCGCGTGCGCAGGCGGGTACACTCGTGCCAGGCTCTGCCTTGCTCGTGATCTCGACATATATCGGCTGAACCAACATCTCGTTGACGGGAGCCCTAGATTTCGGGGCGTACAGGTATCCCCTTTCGGGGAAGCTGGAAACCTCGGTGAGGGCACCCACCTGCTAAGGCAGGTTCACCGTGTCGAGACACGGCAAGGCGGAGCGTCCGATCGGGGAGGGACAATGCGCAGAATCGTCGCAGCACTCGTCGTAGCAATGCTTGCAGTAAGCATCTCAGGTTGTGGTGGCGGCGGGACGGAAACCACCGAGACCGGCACTGAAGCGGTCAACACCGCCGAGCAGACCGCGAACACCGCGGAACAGGCGCAAACCGGTGGCGCCACCGCGGCCCCCGAGGACGAGGGGATGCAGGCCCTCGCCGACAACTCCCCGACCGAAACCGTCACCTACGAGCCTCTCGTTCCCGCTGGCGTCACGCCTCCTCCCTCGGTCGCCCAGCGCATCAAGGAGAGGCAGCCGTTCGTCCTGGTCTTCTACGACAACGACCAGCCGGTGACCGACGACCAGAAGAGGGTCATCGCGAGAGTCCAGAAGAAGTATCGCGGCCTGACCGATCTTGTCTCCTTCGACATCGGCAAGTTCGTCACGACCGGTTCATCCGGGCTCCCCGAGGTCGACGAGGACCTCCTCAAAGAAGAGAACGAGACCACGCGCCAGGCGGTCGAACTGGCAACCGCGTTGAAGGTCAACTACACGCCCTTCGTCATCGTGGTCGACAAGTTCGGCTACACGACCTACCGAGGTCGGGGCCTCGTGGACAACGGCACCCTCGAGCGTGAGGTGCTGCGGGTCGGCGAGTAGTGGGCTCGCTCTTCGACGAGCAGGCTGCTGAAGCGAGGCGTGCCGTCGCGCCGCTCGCGGTGCGCATGCGGCCTCGGACCCTCGACGAGTTCGTCGGTCAGCAAGGCGCCGTCGGAGAGGGGACCTGGCTGCGCCGCGCCATCGAACGCGATGCGCTTTCCTCCGTCATCCTCTATGGGCCGGCCGGGACGGGGAAGACCAGCCTCGCGCGCATTGTCGCTTCAGCGACCAAGGCACGCTTCGTCGAACTCACGGCAGTGACCTCGGGCGTGGCCGACGTTCGCAAGGCCATCGAGGAAGCCTCCGACCGCCTGGGTGTGTCGGGGGAGCGCACGATCCTGTTCATCGACGAGATCCACCGGTTCTCGAAGTCCCAGCAGGACGCCCTGCTTCATGCCGTCGAGGACCGCATCATCGTGCTTATCGGCGCGACGACGGAGAACCCGTTCTTCGAGGTGAACGCGCCTCTCGTGAGCCGCTCGCGCATCGTCGAGCTCGTTCCGCTCGACGACGAGGACGTCCGTGCCATCGTGCGCAGCGCCCTGGACGACACGCGAGGGCTGGCGGGTAGCACCGTTCTCGAGGCAGAGGCTGAGGACCTCATCGTCGTGGGCGCAGCGGGGGACGCGCGAGTCGCGCTCACCACGCTAGAGCTCGCCGCGGCGATGGCTGACAAGCCCGAAGAGGGCACGACGGTGGTCACGCCCGACGACGTGCGCGATGCGATGCCGACGAGGCAGCTGCCCTACGACAAGACCGGCGACACGCACTACGACGTCATCAGCGCCTTCATCAAGTCCATGCGTGGCAGCGATCCCGACGCCGCGGTCTACTGGCTCGCGCGGATGATCCATGGCGGAGAAGACCCGAAGTTCATCGCGCGGCGCATCCTGATCTTCGCCTCCGAAGACGTCGGCAATGCCGATCCGCAGGCCGTACTCGTGGCCCACGCTGCCTTCAAAGCGGCGGAGTCGATCGGCTGGCCGGAGGCCCGGATCAACCTGGCGCAGGCGGCGGTCTACATGGCGCTCGCCCCGAAGAGCAACGCTTCGTATCGAGCGGTCGATTCCGCCTTGGAGGCCGTTCGGCAAGGGGATGCGGGTTTCGTTCCGGCGCATCTACGTGACCGCCATCGCCCAGGCGCGGACAAGTACCCCGCGTACCGCTACCCACACGACTTCCCAGACGCCTGGGTCAAGCAGGAGTACCTCCCGGACAGCCTCAAAGACGCCACGTTCTTCGAGCCCGGACCGCGAGGATGGGAGGCCGAGCGAGCATCCGACCTCGATCGTGTGCGCGGTCTTGCTGACGTGGGGGAACAATCTTCCGAGTCACCCGAAACCGACGAAGGTGACCAGTGACTCTCTGCTACACTGAGAACGCGTAATGGCGAGGCCTACGGAGGGTTCTTGGAGGTCAACGACGTCCTGGTGCTCGTCCTGATCGTCGCCGCGCTGGGTCTGACCGGCGTCGCGGCGTGGGCCAGCGTCGAGGTGGCGCGCACGGCACGTTCCGTGCGGCAGATCACGGACCAGCTCGACGGCAAGTTCCCCCCGCTGATAGACAAAGCGGACGCCTCGCTCGACCTTCTCAATGCAGAGATGATGAGGATCGATGGGATCGTCTCGCAGGTCGAGGAGGTTTCCGATCGCATGAACACGACGTCCGAGACGGTGAACGACGTCGTCCGGGCGCCGCTGGCGTTCATCGTCGGCTTCGCTGACCGGGTGCGCCGAGCACGCGAACAACGGGCAGACTGAGCCGATCTACGACCGAGAAGAGAGGGCGCATGGCAGAGGACCACATCACACTGACCGTTCCGGCGAAGGGCGAGTACGCCAAGACGGTACGGATGACGGCCGCGGCGCTCGTGAGCCGGATGGGCATGACCTACGACGAAGTCGACGACGTGCGGATCGCCGCCGAAGAGGCGTTCGTCTACGCCGCGGATTCACTGGGCGAGGACGAAGAAGTGACGATGGACTTCATCGTCGGCGATGAGGCGATCGAGATCGTGACGACCCTCGGCGACCAGGCGCGCTTCGACGACGAGGACACCGAGCGCCGAGCCGCATACGCGACGTTCATCCTCCAATCGGTGTGCGACCGCTTCGAGATGTCCAGCGACGACCGTGGCCCGTGCCTGCGAGTCGTCAAGGCGAAAGGCGTCGACACCGATGCCGACGCGTAGCGGTCCGCGCAAGCAGACCCGCAAGCTCTCCTGGGACAAGGCGTATACCCGGGAGCTGTTCCGCCGCTACCGACTCAATGCCGACGAGGCCGCTCGTGATGAGCTCATCACGATGTACCTCAACCTCGTCAAGTACCTTGCGAGCCGGTTCCGCAACCGCGGTGAACCCATCGACGATCTGGTCCAGGTCGGGACGATCGGCCTCATCAAGGCCATCGATCGCTTCGACATCGATCGGCAGGTCGAGTTCACGACGTACGCCACCCCTACGATCGTCGGCGAACTGAAGCGCTACTTCCGGGACAAGGGGTGGGCGATCAAGGTCCCCCGCCGTCTCCAGGAACTCAGCTTCAAGGTCAACCAGGCGATCGACCAGCTGACTCAACGCCTGCAGCGCTCACCGACCATCGAGGAGATCGCTCAGTACCTCGAGGTGACGCCGGAAGAGGTCCTCGAAGCGATGGAGACCTCGGAGGCCTACAACTTCGTGTCGCTCGAGTCCGACAGGGGAAGCGACGGTTCCGACAGCTTCAGCATTCTCGAGTACATCGGCAAGGATGACGCGCTGATGGCGGTCGTAGACGACCGGACCACGCTGTCCGCCGCGCTCAAGGAGCTGACTCCGCAGGAGCAGCGAGTCCTCTACCTGCGCTTCTTCGAGGGGCTCACGCAGACGGAAATCGCTCGGCAACTCGACATCTCGCAGATGCAGGTCTCGAGGCTGCTGCGTCGGACCCTCAAGGTGCTGCGCGAGAACATCGTTCGGGAGTAGTCCCCATGCCCGCGGACGACAAGCTCCCCGATTGGGTGCTGGAGAGCCGCGGTCGATGGCGGTCCCGCTTCTTCACGACCTGGGCCATCATCGGGATCGGCGCCATCCTATACTTCGCCGGGCTGATCCTCGGACGTATCTCGGGCGCGATCGCTCCCTTCGTGATCGCCTTCGTCATCACATTCCTGCTGAAGGGGCCTGTTCTCTGGCTAAGCGAGCGCTTCAAGATCTCTCGCGCCCTGGCAACCCTCGTCGCGTATGTCGCCCTCTTCGTCGTAATAGGGGTGTTGGCGTCACTGGTCTCGCCGCTGCTCGGCATTCAGATGGCATCGTTCGCCGAATCGGTTCCCGCCTACATCGAGCAAGCCGAGAAGGTCTATGTCGACCTCCAGGCGCAGTACCAATCCGTGCCCATGCCGGGCTGGCTCGAGCGCGCGGTCACGACGGCTCTCGCGAGCATCGGCACGCTGTTCACGACGATTGCGACCGGCACCGCGAACGTGGTGATCGCCGCGGGTTCCGGCGTGGTCACCGCCCTGTTCGACATCATCCTCGGGCTCATCGTCGCGTTCTGGCTCCTCAAGGACCTCCCGGTGTTTGTCGAGACGCTCGAGGAGTTCGCCGGTCCGCGCTACGGCGACGATCTCGACCAGCTCATCAAGACAGTGAACTTCACGGTCGGCGGCTACCTCAAAGGCCAGACGATCGCGTCTCTTTCTACCGGCTTCATCGCCGGCATCGGCCTCGCGATCGCGGGAGTGCCCTACGCGCTCCTGCTCGGCGTCATGGCGTTCTGGCTCAACTATGTGCCGTACATCGGTCCGTTCCTGACCGGTCTGATCGCTGGCGTGATCGCGCTCTTCCACGGGCCGTGGTGGCTCGCGCTCGTCGCGATCGGCATCGTCGTCGCAGCCCAGCAGCTCACCGACAACCTGATCACGCCGCGAGTCATGTCCTCGCAGGTCGACCTGCACCCGACCCTCGTGATATTCTCCCTGCTCGTTGGCGGTAGCCTCTTCGGAATCGTCGGTCTGCTCTTCGCCATTCCCGTCGCGGCGACGGCCAAGGGGCTCTTCATGTACTACTGGGATCGCCGGGAGCACCATCCGCTCTCTGGCCCCTCGCCGCTCATCGTGCCAGAAGAGGCCGTCGAGGGCGGCCCGCCCGAAGACCGAAGCTGACGCCCAAAAGGAGCTTGTGTCGTGAAGTCCGCCGAGATCCGCGAGAGCTTCCTCTCGTTCTTCGAAGAGAAGGGATGCGTTCGGCGCCCGAGCTCCTCGCTCATCCCCGACGATCCGTCTCTGTTGCTCACCACCGCGGGGATGGTGCAGTTCAAACCGGTCTTCCTCGGCGTGAAGGACCTCGGGTTCAGCCGGGCGACGACCGTGCAGAAGTGCGTGCGCACCACCGACATCGACATCATCGGCACGACCGGGCGCCATCACTCGTTCTTCGAGATGCTCGGCAACTTCAGCTTCGGCGACTACTTCAAGCGGGAGGCGATCCGCTGGGCGTGGCAGTACTCGGCCGAG
>JACRBU010000054.1 GCA_016213085.1 Coriobacteriales bacterium | reverse complement strand
CGCGCCGCCGAGACGGCCCGACGTCTGGACCCGGATGCCGAGTGCGCCGCTCTTCATCGCCGAAGCGACGGCCTTGCGCATGGCGCGACGGAACGCGACACGGCCCTCGAGCTGCTCGGCGATGGACTGCGCGATCAACGGCGCGGAAAGCTCCGGGCGCTTGATCTCGATGATGTCGACCGAAACGGGGCTACCGGTGAACTTCTCGAGCTCCTTGCGCAGGATCTCGACCTCCGAGCCCTTCTTACCGATGACGATGCCCGGACGCGCGGTCCAGACCTGGACGACGGTCTTGTCGCCCTTGCGCTCGATGTCGATCCGAGCGACCGCCGCGCGGCGCAGCCTCTTCTCGAGGTACCTGCGGATCTTGTGATCCTGCACGACGATGCTGGGGTAGTCCTTGCCGGCGTACCAGCGCGAACGCCAGTCCTCGGTGATGCCGAGACGAAGACCGACGGGATATACCTTCTGACCCATGCTCGACTACGCCTCCTCTCGCGGCTTGACGATGACAGTGATATGACTGGTCCGCTTGTTGATGCGGAACGCGCGGCCCTGGGCGCGCGGTTGGATGCGCTTGAGCGTGGGGCCCTCGTCGACGAAGGTCGTCGACACGATGAGGTCCTCGGCCTTCACGTGGAGCTGGCGCTCAGCGTTAGCCACGGCGCTGTTCAGTGCCTTCTCGACGATCTCGGCCGCTGCGCGGGGCGAGAACTTGAGGATGGCCTGGGCGTCCAGCACCGACTTGCCACGGATGAGATCCACCACGAGGCGGGCCTTGCGCGGGCTGACCCGCACGTACCGTGCGATAGCTTTGGCTTCCATCTGTCCTACCTCTTGCCCTTCTTGTCGGAGGCCTTGTGACCACGGAAGGTCCGCGTCGGCGCGAACTCGCCGAGCTTGTGGCCGACCATCGACTCGGTGACGTACACCGGGACGTGCTTGCGGCCGTCGTGCACCGCGATGGTGTGCCCGACCATCTCGGGGAAGATCGTGGACGCACGCGACCACGTCTTGATGACCGTCTTGTCCCCTGCCTCGTTCATCGTGTGGATGCGCTCGAGGAGGCGAGACTGGACGAACGGTCCCTTCTTCAGGCTTCTGCTCACTTGGCGATCAGCTCCCTATCGCTTCCCCGACGCTACTTGCGGCGGCGACGGATGATCAGGCGGTTGGACGCCTTGTTCTTCTTACGGGTCCGGTGGCCCTTGGTGGGGACACCCCACGGCGTGACCGGGTGGCGGCCAGCCGACTTGTTCTTGCCTTCGCCACCGCCGTGCGGGTGGTCGACCGGGTTCATCGCGGTACCACGAACCGAAGGACGCTTGCCGAGATGGCGCGCGCGGCCAGCCTTGCCGATCTTGATGTTGCCGTGCTCGGCGTTGCCGACCTCGCCGATGGTGGCGCGGTTCTCGAGCAGCACGCGGCGCATCTCCGAGCTCGGCATGCGCAGGATGGCGTACTTGCCCTCCTTGCCCATCAGCTGGATCGAAGTCCCTGCCGAGCGGGCGAGAGCGGCGCCCTTGCCGGGCTGCAGCTCGACCGCGTGCACGACGGTACCGACGGGGATGTCGGCCAGCTTGAGCGCGTTGCCGGCCTTGATGTCAGCGCCGAGACCGTTCTGCACGGTGTCGCCGACCTTCAGGCCCTTCGGCGCCAGGATGTAGCGCTTCTCGCCATCGGCATAGTGCAGGAGCGCGATGCGAGCGGACCGGTTCGGGTCGTACTCGATCGTCGCGACCTTGGCGGGCACGCCGTCCTTGTTGCGCTTGAAGTCGATCACGCGATAGCGGCGCTTGTGGCCGCCACCTTGGTGGCGCGTGGTGATACGACCGTTGTTGTTACGACCGCCCTTCTTGGGGAGCGGCTCTGTGAGCGACTTCTCGGGCGTGGTCCGAGTGATGTCGGCGAAATCCGACACCGTCTGGAACCGGCGACCCGGGGAGGTCGGCTTGTACTGCTTGAGTCCCATGTCTTCTCCTTTCGTCCGATTGCCGGGCCGCCTGGGACTGCCTGCGGCTCCGACTCCGGACAACCACGGTGCCGGGCGGCTCCATCACGAGCCGTTCCGGTACCCGTTCCTGGCCTCTTGGGCCTACGCTCCCTGGAAGAACTCGATCGAGTCGCCCTCTTTGAGGGTGACGATGGCCTTCTTCCACGAGCGGGTGTGACCGGACTTGTAGCGCAGACGGCGCGGCTTGCCGGACACGTTCATGGTGTTCACCTTGGTCACCGTGACACCGAAGATCTCCTGGATCGCCTGGGCGATCTGTGGCTTCGAGGCGTCTTTGTGGACCTCGAAGGTGTAGCGGTTGCCACCGATGAGCTCGTAGCTCTTCTCGGAGACGACCGGCTTGATGACTACCTGACGGGCGTCCATTGTTACGACAGCACCCCCTCGAGCCAGCTCAAGGCCGAGCTCGTGAACAGAACGGCGGTGTTGTCGACCAGGTCGTAGGTGTTGGCCTCCGACGCCGTGATCGCACGCGCCTTGGGCAGGTTGCGGAAGGAAAGCAGCGAGTTGAAGTCCTCGTTGTCGACGACCACCGTAACCTTGCGGTCCGTGATACCGAGCGACGCCAGGATGGCAGCCGCCTGCTTCGTCGAGGGCTTCTCGAACCCGAGCTTATCGACCACGAACAGCGCGTCGTCGGCGAGCTTGGCCGAGAGCGCCGAACGCATTGCGAGCTTGACGATCTTGTTCGGCACCTTGAACGCATAGCTGCGGGGGTGCGGGCCGAAGACGGTACCGCCGCCCTTCCACTGCGGAGCGCGGATCGTACCCTGGCGGGCGCGTCCGGTGCCCTTCTGGCGGTACGGCTTGCGTCCGCCGCCGCGAACCATGCCGCGGGTCCTGGTCTCGTGCGTGCCAGCCCTGCGCGCCGCCATCTGGCTGCGCACGACCTGGTGCACGGCGAAGCTGTTCGGCTCGATGCCGAAGACACCATCGGCAAGGTCGACAGAAGCGACGTTCTTGCCTTTCGTGTCCTTGATCTCGATCGTTGCCATCGTCGTTCTCCTTCGAGGTGCGTCCGGTCAGGGGCTAAGCCGTGCGGATGGTGAGCAGGCCGCCCTTAGCGCCGGGAACGGCGCCCTTCACGAGAAGCAGGTTCTGCTCGAGGTCCACCTTGACGACCTCGAGATTGCGCGTCGTGACCGTATCGGAACCCATGTGGCCCGGAAGCCTGATGCCCTTGAGCACTCGAGACGGGGTCGCGGCCATACCCACGGAGCCCGGCGCGCGGTGGAAGTGCGAGCCGTGGCCGCCAGGACCGCCGCTGAAGCCGTGGCGCTTCATGACGCCGGCGAAGCCCTTGCCCTTGCTCGTGCCCGTGATGTGTACGAGCTTGGCCTCGGAAAGCGCCTCGACGGTGATCGTGTCGCCGACCTTGAACTCGTCGCCCTCGTCGAGACGGACCTCGGCAAGATGCGCCTTCGGGTCGACCTTGCTCTTGGCGAAGTGACCCGCCATCGGCTTGTTGACCTTCTTTTCCTTGATCTCGCCGAAGCCGAGCTGGACGGCCCTATAGCCGTCGCGCTTCTCGGTCTTCACCTGCGTGACGACGCAGGGTCCAGCCTCGATGACGGTGACCGGAACGAGCTTGTCGTCCTCGCTCCAGACCTGCGTCATGCCGAGCTTTCGGCCGAGTATCGTCGTTACCATGTTCGCTTCCTTACCTCGTGCGGTCATGGGCCTGTCCGCGCCCCTTCGGCGCAGCTCCCAGCGGACCGTCGTTGTACGCCGGCGCACATGCGCCGACGACCGTCCCTACCTGAGCCTCAGAGCTTGATCTCGATGTCCACGCCTGCAGGGAGGTCGAGTCGCATGAGCGAGTCGACGGTCTTGGGCGTGGGCTCGAGGATGTCGATGAGGCGCTTGTGGGTCTTCATCTCGAACTGCTCGCGGCTGTCCTTGTTGACATGCGGCGAGCGGATCACCGTGAAGAGGTTGCGCTCGGTCGGCAGCGGGATCGGCCCCGACACCTTCGCGCCCGTCTTCTGCGCCGTGTCCACGATGAGCTTCGTCGACTGGTCGACGATCTCGTGGTCGTAGCCCTTGAGGCGGATCCTGATCTTCTGGTTCGGCACGTTCTCTACCCTCCGTCACACGGGAGCGGGGTTCCGGGCGTCGCCCGGACCTCGGTCCGAGCGTCTTACGCGTTTCCGCCGTGCTTGCTGACGATCTCTTCGGCAACCGACTTCGGCACCGACTCGTACGCCTTGAACTGCATCGTGTACATGGCGCGGCCCTGCGTCTTGGAGCGCAGGTCCGTCGCATAGCCGAACATCTCCGAGAGCGGCACCTTGGCGCGGATGACCTGCGCGTTGCCGCGAGGCTCCATGCCCTCGATATGACCGCGGCGGCTCGAAAGGTCGCCCATGACGTCGCCCATGAACTCCTCGGGAGTGACGACCTCGACGGCCATCATCGGCTCGAGGAGCGTTGGCTGGGCGCGACGCAGGGCTTCCTTGATCGCCATGGAGCCCGCGACCTTGAACGCCATCTCGTTGGAGTCGACGTCGTGGTAGGACCCGTCGACAAGCGTGACCTTGACGTCGACCACCGGGTAGCCCGCGAGGACGCCCGAGTTGAGGGCTTCCTGGATGCCCTTGTCGACCGCCGGGATGTACTCCTTGGGAACCACGCCGCCGACGATGCCGTTGACGAATTCGTAGCCGTCGCCGGGCCGCTGTGGCTGCAGGTTGATGACCACGTGACCGTACTGGCCTCGACCGCCGGACTGACGGACGAACTTGCCCTCGACGTTGTCGAGCGCCTTGCCGGCGGTCTCGCGATACGCGACCTGCGGCTTACCGACATTCGCCTCGACCTTGAACTCCCGAAGGAGCCGGTCGACGATGACCTCGAGGTGCAGCTCGCCCATGCCGGCGATGATCGTCTGTCCGGTCTCTGTATCCGTGCGGACCTGGAAGGTCGGGTCCTCTTCGGCGAGCTTCATGAGCGCGATGCCCAGCTTGTCCTGCTCGGCCTTGGTCTTCGGCTCGATGGCGATGTCGATCACCGGGTCGGGGAAGACCATCGACTCGAGCAGCACGGCGTCCGATTCGGACGAAAGCGTGTCACCCGTCGTGGTGTTCTTGAGGCCCACCGCCGCGACGATGTCGCCGGCGCCGACTTGGTCGATATCCTCGCGGTGATTGGCGTGCATCTGCAGGAGACGACCGATGCGCTCCTTGTGGCCCTTGGTCGAGTTCAGGACGTACGAACCCGAGTCGAGGGTCCCGGAGTACACGCGGAAGTAGGTGAGCTTGCCGACGAATGGGTCGGTCATGACCTTGAAGGCGAGGGCCGCGAAGGGAGCCTTGGGATCCGCCTCGCGAACCGTCTCTTCCTCGGTCCTGAGGTCCACGCCCTTGATAGCCGGAACATCGAGGGGCGACGGGAGATAGTCGATGACCGCGTCGAGGAGCGGCTGTACGCCCTTGTTCTTGAAGGACGATCCGCAGAGCACCGGCGTGATCGCGGTGGCGAGCGTCGCCTTGCGGAGCGCGGCCTTCAGCTCGTCGGTCGAGATCTCCTCGTCACCAAGGAACTTCTCGAGCAGATCGTCGTCCTGCTCCGCGGCGGCCTCAACGAGTTCGTGGCGGGCGATCTCGGCCTCATCGGCCATGTCCGCCGGAATCTCCTCGACGGTCGGGTTGATGCCCTTGTCGTCCTCATTGAAGAAGACCGCGTTCATCTCGAGGAGGTCGATCAGGCCCCGGTACTGGTCTTCGGCGCCGATCGGAAGCTGCAGCGGCACTGGGCGAGCGTCGAGGCGATCGCGCATCATGGCCACGACGTTGGCGAAGTCGGCGCCGGTGCGGTCCATCTTGTTCACGTAGGCGATACGCGGAACGCCGTAGGTGTCGGCCTGACGCCATACGGTCTCTGACTGCGGCTCGACACCGCCGACGGCGCAGAACACCGCGACGGCACCGTCGAGGACGCGCAGCGAGCGCTCGACCTCGACCGTGAAGTCGACGTGGCCCGGCGTGTCGATGATCTGGATGCGGTGGTCCTTCCAGAACGACGTCGTCGCGGCGGAGGTGATAGTGATGCCGCGCTCCTGCTCCTGGACCATCCAGTCCATGGTGGCGGCGCCGTCGTGGACCTCGCCGATCTTGTGGGTCTTGCCCGTGTAGTAAAGGATGCGCTCGGTGGTCGTCGTCTTACCGGCATCGATGTGGGCCATGATGCCGATGTTGCGAGTCTTGTCGAGCGGATACTGCTTAGCCATGTGGTGGTTCCTGACCTCTATCTCTTGGTCTGCAGGTGTTCGCGTTTACCAGCGGTAGTGCGAGAAGGCGCGGTTGGACTCGGCCATCTTGTACAGGTCCTCGCGCTTCTTGACCGAGGAGCCCAGACCGTTCGCGGCGTCCATGATCTCGCCAGCAAGGCGCTCGGCCATGGTCTTCTCGCGACGAGCGCGGGAATAGCCGACGATCCAGCGGATCGCGAGCGTCGTGGAGCGGCGGGAGTTGACCTCGACGGGGACCTGGTAGGTCGCACCGCCGACACGCTTCGGGCGAACCTCAAGCGTCGGACGGATGTTGTCCATGGCCTTCTTGAAGACCGACAGCGGGTCCTGCGAGGTCTTCTGCTCGACCATGTCGAACGCGCCGTACACGAGTCGCTCCGCAGTGGAACGCTTGCCGTCAAGCAGCACCTTGTTGATCAGCTGCGTAACGAGCCGGTTGTTGTAGACAGCGTCCGGCACGACCTCGCGACGGACGGCAGCTGCGCGCCTGGGCATATCTTGTCTCCTCTACCTCTTCAGTGACTGTGGTGCGGGATGAGCTGCAGCACCCTCTGCTGTCTGCTCGATCCCGCACGCCGAAATGAGCTGAGCGCGAGCGCTCAGGCTCATTTCGGCTTCTTGGCACCGTAACGCGAGCGAGCCTGGTTGCGGCTCGAAACGGCTGCGGTGTCGAGCGTGCCGCGGATGATCTTGTAGCGGACACCCGGAAGGTCCTTAACACGGCCGCCGCGCACGAGCACGATGGAGTGCTCCTGCAGGTTATGGCCGATACCCGGGATGTACGCCGTGACTTCCATATGGTTCGTGAGGCGAACACGCGCGACCTTGCGCAGCGCGGAGTTCGGCTTCTTCGGCGTCGTGGTGTACACGCGGGTGCAGACCCCGCGCTTCTGAGGGTTGCCCTTCAGAGCCGGAGTCTTGCTCTTGAGAGATGCCTGCTTGCGGCCCTTGCGGACCAGCTGGTTGATGGTAGGCAACGCTACTCTCCTTCATTCTCGTACGTCTCCCGGGCGTCAGCGCTGGGCGCAGACCCCCGAGCATAGAGTCACAAGGTCGAACTCTACCAATCAATGTGCAGGGTGTCAAACGCCACGCACCCGGGCGTATCTATACCCCGTTTCGCCCCTCCCCGTGCACAGAAGAAGGCGCCCCGGCCGGAGGGCCGAGGCGCCTTCTGTCGATGCTTGAAGACTAGGCCTTCAGAGCGAGTCCGTAGCGCTCGAGGCCTTCCTTGACCTCTTCGACCGCCTTGGCGCCGATACCGGGGATCGCGAGGAGCTCGTCCTCGGACTTTCCAAGCGCGTCGGCCGCGCTTACAACGCCGCTCTCCAGGAAGAGCTTCGCCCAGCGCGCACCCACTCCGAGCTGCTCGAGGCTGATGTCCTCGGGGTCAGCGGTGATATCGATGTCCTCGATGTCCGCCTCCTGGGCCTCGACCTCAGCGGTCGGGTCGAAGACAGCGCCAGTGAACGCGCTGACGTCGATGTCGCCGGCGTCGTCCATGTCGAACTCTGCGAACATCGCCGCCGCCTCGACCTCGGTCAGCGCGGGCTCAGGCGCGACGGGCAGCAGGGCCTCGAGCTCCTTGAGTTCTTCGGGTGCGAAGTCGGGCAACGGACCCGCCTCAGCGGTCTCGGCGTCATACTCGACGGACTGGCCCTTGTAGGTCAGGGAGACGCCGCGGTAGCGCTTCATGCCGGTGGCGGCCGGGATGAGCTTGCCGATGATGACGTTCTCCTTCAGGCCGAGGAGCTGGTCTTCCTTGCCGGAGATGGCTGCGTCGGTAAGAACGCGGGTCGTCTCCTGGAACGAGGCGGCCGAGAGGTAGCTCTCTGTGGCCAACGAGGCCTTCGTGATGCCGAGCAGGGTCGGCGTGCCGGACGCGGGGTTCCCGTTCGCGGCGAGTACTCGAGTGTTCTCGTCCTCGAAGACGAAGCGGTCTGCGAGCTGCCCGGGAAGCATGTCCGTGTCGCCCGGCTCGGTGACCGAGATCTTCCGAAGCATCTGGCGTGCGATGACTTCGATGTGCTTGTCGTTGATGTCGACGCCTTGGCTGCGATAGACGTCCTGGACCTGCTCGACGATGTAGCGAAGCGTGTCGGCCGGGCCCTTCAGGTGCAGCAGGTCGTGCGGGTTGACCGAACCCTCGGTCAGCTGCTGGCCGAGCTCGATCGACGCCCCGTCGACAACGCCCGGGCGCAGACGCGACCGACGCGAGACCGTGTAGGCGTTCTCGTGACCGTCAGGCTCGGTGACGACGAGCTTGCGGGTCTTGTCCTCGTCTTCGATGCGCAACTTGCCGGCAGAGTCGGCGATGACCGCCTGGCCCTTCGGCTTTCGGGCTTCGAAGAGCTCGGTGACGCGCGGGAGACCGTGCGTGATGTCCTCACCAGCGACACCGCCGGTGTGGAACGTACGCATCGTGAGCTGGGTGCCCGGCTCGCCGATCGACTGGGCGGCGATGATGCCGACCGCGGTGCCGATGTCGACCGGACGCGAGCTGGCGAGGTCCCAGCCGTAGCAGCTCTGGCAGATGCCGTGGCGCGCGTGGCAGGTCATGACGGTGCGTACCGTGACAGCCTCGACACCGGCGGCGGCGAACTCGCGAAGCTGATCGTCGCCAGCGATGAAGCCCCCGGCGTCGATGAGGATCTCACCTGTCTTGGTGTGCGCCACCGCATTCAGTACCGAACGGCCGACCAGGTTGTGATCGACGACCCCCGGCTCCTTCTCGACCCGGAAGACGACGCCGTCGTCGGTCTCGCAGTCGTGCTCGCGCACGATGACGTCCTGTGCGACGTCGACGAGTCGACGGGTCAGGTACCCGGAGTCTGCGGTTCTCAGCGCCGTGTCGGCGAGACCCTTGCGGGCACCGTGCGTCGAGATGAAGTACTCGAGGACGGTGAGGCCTTCACGGAAGTTCGCCTTGATCGGGCGGTCGATGATGTCGCCCTTCGGGTTCGCCATGAGGCCTCGCATACCGGCCAGCTGGCGGATCTGCTTGATGTTACCTCGGGCTCCCGAGTAGGCCATCATGTAGATTGGGTTGAACTTGTCGAACGACTTCGCCATCGCGTCGCCGACCTCTTCGGTGGCGTCCGTCCAGACCTTGACGATCTGCTTGTGGCGCTCGTCGCTCGTGATGAGTCCACGGTCGAACTGCGACTCGATCTTCGCGACCACACCCTCTGCCGCTTCCAGGATCTGAGGCTTGCTCTCGGGAATCATCGCGTCGTACACGGACACCGTGACGCCCGCTCGCGTCGCGTAGTGGAACCCGAGGCGCTTGATCTCGTCGAGGATGTTGGACATCCGGGCCGTCGAGTAGCGCGCCGAGCAATCCTCGACGATTCGAGAGATGCCCTTCTTGTCGATCTCGTGGTTGATGTAGGGGTAGTCCTCAGGCAGCGACCGGTTGAATACGATCCGCCCTACCGTCGTGGTGATTCGATCACCCGTCTGCTTCTCGGAGAACTCGCCCGGCTTCTCCTCGATGACGAGGTCCTCTTCGAGCCGAACGTCGATCGGGGTCTGCAGGTCCAGGTCGGCGCGACTGTCGTATGCGAGCACCGCCTCGCTGGGGCTGAAGAACGCCCGGCGCTTCTCACTCTCGGCGGGGCGATCGGCCGTGAGGTAGTAGAGGCCGATGACCATGTCCTGCGTCGGGGTGGTGAGCGGACGGCCGTGAGCCGGGCTCTTGATGTTGTTGCTCGAGAGCATGAGGATACGCGCCTCGGCCTGCGCCTCGGACGAAAGCGGGAGGTGGACCGCCATCTGGTCGCCGTCGAAGTCCGCGTTGAACGCGGTGCAGACGAGCGGATGAATGCGGATGGCCTTGCCCTCGACCAACACCGGCTCGAAGGCCTGGATGCCGAGCCTGTGCAGGGTGGGTGCGCGGTTGAGCAGCACGGGGTGGTCGCTGATGACCTCTTCGAGGACGTCCCAGACGACACCCTTGCCGCGCTCCACCATGCGCTTGGCGCTCTTGATGTTCTGCGCGTGCTCGAGGTCCACGAGCCGCTTCATGACGAACGGCTTGAAGAGCTCGAGCGCCATGGCCTTGGGCAGGCCGCACTGGTGCAGCTTGAGCTCAGGTCCGACCACGATGACCGAACGACCGGAGTAGTCGACACGCTTGCCCAGGAGGTTCTGGCGGAATCGGCCCTGCTTGCCCTTGAGCATGTCCGAGAGCGACTTGAGCGGGCGG
>JACRBU010000053.1 GCA_016213085.1 Coriobacteriales bacterium | reverse complement strand
GACCACTGTCGAACGATCGCGGTCCGAGCCCCCACGCCCCCCCCCTCAGTAACGCCGTAAGGCCTCGACCCTCGACTTGGGGCATCTTCTCCCCTGGCGCCGCAACGACTGCGGCCCCCGAACCGTCGCCCGCCTCGCCTCGCGAAGGGACGCCCCACCCATGCCCAACCCACAGCCGCGCGACCTCTACGACGTCACTATCATCGGAGCCGGACCCGCCGGCCTCGCGGCCGCCGTATACGCCGCGCGCCAGGGCCTTCAGACAGCCGTCGTCTTTGGCGCGATGGGAGGACAGCTCACGCGCGCCCACAAGATCGAGAACTTCATCGGCTTCACGCTCATCAGCGGGCCTGAGCTCCTGGAGCGCTTCCGCGAGCACGTTCGGCAATTCGACGTCGACTGCTTCGAGGGCAATCTCGTCAACGCGATCGTGCCGGTCGAGCACGGATTCGACGTCTTCAGCCGCGAAGGGCTGCAGCTTTCGGCTCGCACTGTCATCATCGCAAGTGGGAAAGCGCCCGCGCGCCTCGCGATCCCCGGCGAGGAGGAGATGGTCGGGCGCGGGGTCTCGTACTGCGCTACCTGCGATGCGGCGTTCTTCGTCGGCAAGCCGGTCGTCGTCATCGGACCGGGCGAGTCAGCTGCCGACGCGGCCCTCCAACTCGCCGAACTTGGCGCGGAGCCGGTCACGCTCGTGAACCGCAAGCCCATCGGGGCGCCAGCGCCCGTACTCGCGAAGCTCGAAGAGCACGAGAACGTGACCGTCGAGGCAGGCGTTTCACCCCTGCGCATCGAAGGTGAGGAGCACGTCACCGGACTCGTTGTGTCGGACGAAGCGACCGCCGAGGAGCGGACGATTGAAGCCAGCGGCGTCTTCATCGAGATGGGCTCGATCAAGGCCGAGGAGTTCGCGACCGGACTCGTCGAGCTCAACGACGCGGGCGAGATCGTGGTCGACAAGCGAGGCGCGACTTCGACGCTTGGGATCTACGCCGCGGGCGACGTCACGGACGACTTCGGCAAGCAGATCATCATCGCCGCCGGGCAGGGTGCGCGGGCCGCGATGGCCGTCTGGCGAGACCTCAAGCGCAGTTAGCCGAGAGTGCTCCACGTTCCACAAGCACAAACGCCGCTACCTCGGCTTTTCGGGTGTTACCATTTACTTCCAGTCATTCACACCGCGCGAAAGCCCACTAGCCGAACCAGGAGGCCGTTCGCCGCCGGTCGCATCACTTCTTTGGTGCACGGCTCTAGTCTTGCCGTACCCCGAGCATGGTTCGTGGATGTCTCGCTCGCGGTGATGCACCAGCCGGAACGTCGCCCTGGACCCCCTGACCTGAAAGCCGGAGGAGCCCATGAAGTCGGATCTGCAGATCGCCCAAGAGGCACCGCTTCGCCCGATCACCGACGTCGCCGCTGAGATCGGTATCGCCCCGGAGCACCTGGAGCTGTACGGCCCGTATAAGGCGAAGGTCTCGCTCGAGGTCCTCGACGCGCTGAAGGACCGCCCGCAGGGCCGTTACGTAGACGTGACCGCCATCAACCCCACGCCCCTCGGCGAGGGTAAGACCGTCACGACCGTCGGGCTCGGCCAGGCACTCAAGCACATCGGCAAGAACGTCATCACCTGCATCCGCCAGCCTTCCCTCGGCCCGGTGTTCGGCATCAAGGGCGGCGCGGCGGGCGGCGGCTACTCGCAGGTCATCCCGATGGAGGACTTCAACCTGCACCTGACCGGCGACGTGCATGCCGTGACCATGGCGAACAACCTGCTCGCCGCCTACATCGACAACCACATCTACCAGGGCAACGACCTCGACATCGATCCGCACTCGATCACGTGGCGCCGCGTCGTCGACCTCAACGACCGCGCGCTGCGCAACGTCATCGTCGGCCTCGGGTCCAAGCTCGACGGCGTGCCGCGCGAGAGCGGCTTCGACATCTCGGTCGCGAGCGAGGTCATGGCCATCCTCGCACTGGCCAAAGACCTCAAGGACCTGCGCGCGCGCCTCGGCCGCATCGTCATCGGCACGAACACCAAGGGCGAGCCGGTCACCGCCGAGCAGCTCAAGTGCGCCGGCGCCATGGCGGTGCTGATGAAGGACGCCATCAAGCCGAACCTCATGCAGAACCTCGAGGGCGGCGCCGTGTTCGTCCACGCCGGCCCGTTCGCGAACATCGCCCAGGGCAACAACTCGGTCATCGCCGACGAGATCGCGCTCAAGATCGCCGACTACGTCGTCACCGAGTCCGGCTTCGGCGCGGACATGGGCGCTGAGAAGTTCATGAACATCAAGTGCCGCGCCTCGGGTCTCAAGCCTGACGCGGTCGTCATCGTCGCCACCGTACGCGCGCTCAAGGCCGCGTCGGGCAAGTTCGAGGTCACGCCGGGCAAGCCGCTCGACGAGCGCCTGCAGACCGAGGACCTCGTGAGCCTCGCCGAGGGAATCGTCAACCTCGAGAAGCACATCGAGAACATGAAGAGGTTCGGCGTGCCGGTCATCGCGTGCGTGAACGCCTTCCCGACCGACACCGAGGCCGAGCACACGTTCATCAGGGAGAAGGCGATGCAGGCCGGCGCCGACTTCGCCGTCACGCAGCGTGTCCACCCCGAGGGTGGTGCCGGCGGCGTCGAGCTCGCCGAGGCCGTCGTCGCCGCGTGCGAGATGCCCAAGGACTTCAAGCTGCTCTACCCGGACAGCGCCTCCATCAAGGAGAAGATCGAGGCCATCGCCACCCAGATCTACGGTGCCGACGGCGTCGACTACCTCCCGGCCGCGGAAGCCAAGATCAAGCTCTACACCGACCTCGGCTACGACCACCTGCCGATGTGCATGGCCAAGACGCACCTCTCGCTCTCGCACGACCCGACACTCAAGGGCCGTCCGACCGGCTGGCGTCTCCCGATCCGCGACATCCGCGCGAGCGTCGGCGCGGGATTCCTCTATCCGCTCTGTGGCGACATGCGCACCATGCCCGGACTGCCCAAGACCCCCGCCGGCGACTCGATCGACCTCGACGAGCACGGCAACGTGGTCGGCCTGTTCTAGCCCCGATAGCACCGCTCCCTGACACCCGAACATCCGCAACAGCCTGAGATTGGTCTAGCAATGCCCAAGGTGACCTTCATGCCGGATAGCGTCACCATCGATGTCGCGCAGAACGAGAACCTCCTGCGAGCAGCGATGATGGCAGACGTGCGCGTGACCGCTTCGTGCGGTGGCGACGGCACGTGCGGGAAGTGCCGGATGGTCGTGGAACGCGGTTCCGTCAAAGCGAAGCCCTCGGCTCGCCTGACCGAGGCTCAGGTTGCCGAAGGATACGTGCTGGGCTGCACCGCCGAAGTCACCGGCGATGTCGTCGTGCGCATCCCGCCGGAGTCGCGCCCGGGTTCCGCCCCGCGGGCCCGCTCCGTCCGGATCCCGAACCCGGTCATCTCCACCGACGAGCAGGCTGAACGCGTTCCGGACAAGCGTGCGCATCCGCCGGTCTCCAAGCGATTCGTGAAGGTCTCGGAGCCGGACCACGCCGACAACGCAAGCGATCTCTCGCGCGTTAAGACGGCTCTCAGGCGCGCGTACCATCTTAAGGACGTCGAGGTCACGATCGAAGCGGCCCGCGAGCTGCCGAGCGCGATTCGCGAGGGCGGCTGGTCGGTGACGGCGACGATCATGGAGATCAACGCGCACAAATGCCTCATCACCGGCTTCCAGCCTGGCGACACGACCGGGCGGCAGTTCGCAGTGGCGGTCGACATCGGCACGACGACGATCGAGGTCGCCATCGTCGACCTCGCCTCGCGCGAGACCGTCGCACAGGCCACCGAGTACAACGCCCAGGTCGACCGCGGTGAAGACGTCATCACGCGCATCATCGCCTCGACGCGTCCGGGCGGTCTCGAGGAGCTCCAGCATCTCGTGTCCCGCACCGTCTCGCACCTTGCGACCTCGCTGCTCGAAGAGCACCGCATCGATATCGAGGATGTCGTGGTCTACATCGCCGCCGGCAACACGGTCATGACGCACCTGCTGCTCGACATAACGCCCGAGGCGATCCGCACCTCACCGTACGTGCCTGCGGCAACCGCGTTCCCGCCGATCGAGGCGCGTAGCGTCGGCCTGCCCGGCACCCACTCGACGTACCTCATCACGATGCCCTGCCCCGCGAGCTGGCTCGGCGGCGACATCGTTGCCGGCGTGGTCGCGGCCGGCATTCCGTGGTCGGACAAACTCACGCTCTTCGTGGACGTCGGCACCAACGGCGAGATCGTGCTCGGCGGCAAGGACTTCCTCGTCGCCTGCTCGTGCTCGGCGGGTCCCGCGTTCGAGGGCGGCGGCATCACCCACGGCATGCGGGCCGCCGAGGGCGCGGTCGAGCTCGTCCGCATCGACCCGGACACCTTCGAGCCGATGATCATCACCATCGGCAACGTCAAGCCACTCGGCATCTGCGGAAGCGGGCTCATCGACGGCGTCTCCGAGCTCTTCCTCTCGGGCGCCATCGACCGCAGCGGCAAATTCACGACCGACACCGGTTCGGCGAGGATCCGCCGGGGCGAGCACGGTCACGAGTACGTGCTCGTGCACGCGGAAGAGAGCGGCACCGGCGGCGACATCGTGCTGACCGAGACCGACATCGAGAACCTCATGCGCGCGAAGGCTGCGATCTTCGCCGGGATCAACGTGCTCGTCGAGAGCCTCGACCTCACGCTCGATGCCATCGAGGAGATCGTCGTGGCCGGCGGTTTCGGCCACTATCTCGACCTCGAGCGCGTGATGGCCCTCGGCATGTTCCCCGAGCTTCCCACCGAGCACTTCGCGTTCCTCGGCAACAGCTCGCTCTCCGGCGCGCGCCTCGCGGCCGCCTCGCGCAAGATGCTCGAGAAGACCTCGCGCGTCGCTGAAGCGATGACCTACCTCGAGCTTTCGGTGAACGCGGGCTTCATGGAGATGTACACGTCTTCGCTGTTCCTGCCGCACACCGATCTCTCGCTCTTCCCGAAGACCGAGGAGCTTCTCGCTTCGCGCCTCGCCGAGAAGGTGACCTGACATGGCATTCACGATCGCACTCGCCGGCAAGGGCGGGACCGGCAAGACCACGACCGCCGCGCTCATCGTGCGGGCGCTGCGCGAACTCGGCGCGAAGACGGTGCTCGCCGTGGATGCGGACCCCAACGCCTGCCTGCACGAGTCGCTCGGCGTCGAGGTCGAGCGCTCGGTCGGCTAGATCACCGAGGAGATGCTGGCTGCCCCCGACGCCAACCCCGGCGGCATGAGCAAGGACGCGTGGCTCGAGTACAACGTGCAGCGCTACGTCGTCGAGTCGCGAGAGTTCGACCTGCTCTCGATGGGTCGCCCGGAAGGCGCGGGCTGCTACTGCTACGCGAACAACCTCGTGCGCGGCGCGATCGACGGGCTGCAGCGCGGCTACGAGTTCGTCGTCATGGACAACGAAGCGGGCCTCGAGCACCTCTCCCGCCGGACCACTCGCGACGTCGACCTGCTGCTCATCGTCTCCGACGCTGCTGTCCGCGGCATCCGCACCGCCGCGAACCTCAACACGCTCGCCGACGAACTCAAGATCGACATCGGCGCGCGCTACCTCGTCATCAACCGCGGCACCGAGCCGCTCGATCCGGCACTCGCCGAGGCCGTCGAACAGACGGGCGTGCCGCTCCTCGGCGTCGTCCCCGCCGACGAGGGCGTGACCCAGTGCGACCTGCGCGGCACCGGGCTCTTCGATCTTCCCGACGACTCGCCCGCGCTCGCTGCGGTTCGGGCGATGCTCGCCAAGGCCGTCCCGGTCTTCTCCGGGGCTGCCGCATGACACCGATGACCGGACAACCCAGCAAGGAGGCTTCCGTGACCGCACGCATCATCGACGGAAAGGCGATCTCGGCCAAGCGCCGCGAGCAGATCGCCGCGCGCGTCGCCGAGATGGTGGCGAAGGGCAAGCGCCCGGGACTCGTCGTCGTCATCGTCGGGGAGGACCCGGCCTCGCAGGTCTACGTGCGCAACAAGGTCAAGGCCTGCGCCGAGACCGGCATCTACTCCGAGAAGATCGAGATGCCCGAGACGACCACGCAAGAGGAGCTGCTCGCCGTCGTCCACGAGCTCAACGGCCGCGACGACATCGACGGGATCCTCGTGCAGTTCCCGCTGCCCGGCCACCTCGACGAGGACGCGGTCATCGAAGCGATCGTGCCCGAGAAGGACGTCGACGGCTTCCATCCCGAGTCCATCGGCCGCCTCGTGGTGGGCAAGGACACGTTCGTCTCGTGCACGCCAGCCGGCGTCATGGTGCTGCTCGAAGAGAGTGGCGTCGATCTGAGCGGCAAGGAAGTCTGCGTCGTCGGCCGCTCCAACAACGTCGGCAAGCCCGCCGCCCTGCTGTGTCTGGCGCAGAACGCGACCGTGACGATGTGCCACTCCCGCACGCGGGACCTCCCCGGCCACGTCGGCGCCGCCGATGTCGTCATCGCCGCGGTCGGCCGCCCCGAGATGATCAAGGGTGACTGGATCAAGGAGGGCGCCGTCGTCATCGACATCGGCATCAACCGCCTCGACGATGGCCGGCTCGTCGGCGACGTCGAGTTCGAGACCGCGAAGCAGCGCGCGTCAGCGATCACCCCTGTTCCCGGCGGGGTCGGCCCCATGACCATCGCCATGCTCCTGGAGAACACCGTCATGTCCGCAGCCCGGTCCGCCGGACTCGAGTAGAGAGAGGGGCGAACGTGGCTTACAACAACCCCACCGAATCGCCGAGCGGAGCGATCCGCGAGGTAACCCTTGGAAGCAGCGCGAACCCGGTCGTCGTCGGAGGCGAGACGTCTCTGCCGTTCTACCTCTTCGAAGGCGCGATGCCGCACAAGCCGAAGGTCGCGATGGAGGTCTTCGACGCAGCACCTGAAGGCTGGCCCGAGGCGCTGACCGACGCAATCGGCGACGTGCTCGGCGACCCGGTCGCTTGGGCGAAGGCCAACGTCGAGAAGCACGGCGCGGACATGATCTGCGTCGTCCTCGCCTCGACCGACCCCAATGGCGCGGACGCGTCCGCCGAGTCCGCGGCCGCCACGGTGCGCGCGATCGTCGACGCGGTCGACGTCCCGGTCGTCGTGTACGGGTCGGGCAACGCCGAGAAGGACACCGAGGTGCTCAAGAAGGTCGCCGAGACCGTCACCGACGAGCGCCTCGCGATCGGTCCCGCCACGGAAGACAACTACAAGCCGATCACGGCCGCGGCGCTCGGCTACGGCCACGTCGTCATCGCCGAGACCCCGATCGACGTGAACATGGCCAAGCAGCTCAACATCCTCATGACGCAGCTCGGCCTCGACGCCGACCGCATCCTGATCGACCCCTCGGTCGGCGCGGTGGGATACGGCCTCGAGTACGCCTACACCGTCATGGAGCGCCTGCGCCTGGCCGCGCTCAACCAGAACGACGGCATGACCCAGATGCCGATGATCGTGACCATCGGCCGCGAAGCGTGGCGCGCCAAGGAAGCCCGCGCCACCGAGGAAGAGGAGCCCGCATGGGGCGACGCCGCGAAGCGCGGCGTCATGTGGGAGGCCTCCACGGCGATCTCACTCGTCATGTCCGGCGCAGACGTTCTCGTGATGCGCCACCCCGAGGCCGTCCGTCTCGTCAAGACGGCCATCGACGGCCTGGCCTCGCAGTAGCGGCGCCGGACCCAAGGGAGGTACCAAGATGACCGACGACACCAAGACGATCGACATCAACGCCGTCAGTATCGACCCGACGGCGGCCGAGATGCTCGAGATCGCCATCGCCGAGGAGATCCCGACCGTCTTCTCTCGCGCGGCGGCGATGAAGCCCTGCCCCATCGGCGCTGAAGGCGCGTGCTGCAAGCTCTGCGCGATGGGCCCGTGTCGCATCTCCGGCAAGGACAAGGAGTTCAAGCGCGGCGTGTGCGGCGCGACCATCGAGACAATCGCGGCTCGCAACTTCGCGCGCCAGGTCGTGGCGGGCGCCGCGGCCCACTCCGACCACGGCCGCGACGTGGCCCTCATGATGAAGGCGATCGCCGAAGGCGAGATCGAAGGCGGCACGATCAAAGACGAGATCAAGCTCGCCAAGGTCGCCGGCTACTTCGGCATCGAGCCGACCGGCAAGGACGTCATGACGCTCGCCGGAGAGGTCGCCGACGCGGCGCTCGCGCAGTTCGGCCAGCAGACCGGCGAGCTTGCGTTCGTTGGCCGCGCGGTCCCTAAGCGCCAGGACCTCTGGCGCAAGCTAGGCGTCGCGCCCCGCGGCATCGACCGCGAGGTCGTCCAGACGCTGCACCAGACAGCCCCCGGCAATGACCAGAACGTAGAGAACCTGATGGACGCCGCCGTACGCACGGCTCTCGGCTCCGGCTGGGGCGGCTCGATGATCGCTACCGACCTGCAAGACATCATCTTCGGCACGCCCGAGCCGGTGCGAAGCGCCGCGAACCTCGGTGTTCTGAAGGACGACGAAGTCAACATCCTCATCCACGGCCACGAGCCGCTGCTTTCCTCGATGATCGTCGAGGCGGCCCAGCTGCCGGAGATGAAGGAACTCGCCGTGAAGATGGGTGCCAAGGGCATCAACATCGCCGGCATCTGCTGCACCGCCAACGAGGCGCTCATGCGCCAGGGCGTGCCGCCCGCGGGCAACATGCTCCACCAGGAGCTGGCCGTGCTCACCGGCGCGGTCGAGGCGATGGTCGTCGACGTCCAATGCATCTTCCAGGGCCTGGCAGAAGCGGCGAAGCACTTCCACACGCTGCTCGTCTCCACCTCGGAGAAGGCCAAGGTCGGCGAGAACGGGATGCACATCACGGTGGACGAGCACCACCCGCTCGCCGCGGCGAAGGACATCGTCCGCCAGGCCGTCGAGAACTACGCGAACCGCGGCGAGACGCACATCCCGACCGCTTCGACGCCGCTCGTGGCCGGCTTCTCGCACGAGTACATCCGCTACATGCTTGGCGGCAAGATGCGTGCGAGCTTCCGGCCGCTCAACGACAACATCATCAACGGCCGCATCCGCGGTCTGGCCGCGGTCGTCGGCTGCTCGAACCCGCGCGTGGTCCAGGACTACGGCGTCGTCAACGTCGTCCGCGAGCTCATCGCGAACAACGTGCTCGTCGTCGTCACCGGTTGCGCGGCGATCACCAGCGGTAAGCACGGCCTGCTCGCTCCCGAGACCATGGAGTTCGCGGGCGATGGCCTCAAGGAGGTCTGCGAGACGGTCGGCATACCGCCGGTCCTGCACGTGGGCTCCTGCGTCGACAACACGCGCATCCTCACGATACTGACCGAGGTCGTGCAGGAAGGCGGGCTCGGGGAGGACATCAACGACCTCCCGGCCATCGGCATCAGCCCCGAGTGGTTCTCCGAAAAAGCGCTGGAGATCGCGGCGTACGCGGTCGGAAGTGGCGCCAGTGTCATCTTCGGCGGGGTCGGATCCCCTGTCTCCGGCTCCGAGCACGTCGTGAAGTACATGGAAGACACGTGGATGGAGCGATACGGCGCCGGGTTCTTCTTCATCGAGGAGCCGCAGGACATCGTCGTCAAGTCGCTCGACCTCATCGACAGCAAGCGCGCAGCGCTCAAGATCGACGTGCCTCAGGAGCGCGTCCTCTTCGACATGGATATGAGGAGGGAGATCAGTGTCTAGGATCATCGCGAGCGCTGCCATCCGGGGCGCACATACGTGGGTCGAGCGGGCCGAGAAGAAGCTGGCCGAACTGAAGGAGTCCGTCGGGGCCGATCATGCGGTCGAGTTCCCGAACACGGCGTACTACCTGCCAGTCATCTACGGTCTGACCGGTGAGAAGGTAGAGAAGCTCTCGGACATGGACAAGGTCCTCAGTTACGCGCGCGACCTGCTCCCCGAGGTACCGAGCGAGAAGCTGTGGCTCCCCTACCTCGGCCCGACGCTGGACTCCGGCGTCGCTACGCTCTTCGCCGAGGAGTGCCTCGAGGCCATGAAGTACATCGACGGCTCGCCCGTCGACGGCATCTGGCTCGGCGCTGCCGACGACGTCATCATGCGCGCCCGCGGCGTCGAGTTCGTCGACGGTTCCGCCCCGGGCTTCGCCGCAGTCGTCGGCGCCGCTCCGGACAACGCGACCGCCGTCAAGCTCGCCCGCGAGATGCAGGAGAAGATGCTCTACGTCTTCATGGGCGGCCACGACGGCGGAACGAGCTTCGCCGAGCAGCTGGATGCCGAAGGCGTGCAGCTCGGCTGGGACACTCGCCTCGTGCCCTTCGGCACCGAGGTCTCGAGCCAGATCTACTCCCTCGGCTTCGCCACCCGCGCCGCGATGGCTTTCGGTGGAGTGCAGCCGGGCGACTTCGAGCGCATCCTCAAGTACAACAAGATGCGGATTTTCGCATTCGTCCTCGCGATGGGCGAAGTCACCGACGAATGGTACGCCACCGCGGCGGGCGCGATCTCCTACGGCTTCCCCACCATCTCCACGAGCGACATCCCGCAGATCCTCCCCACCGGCGTCTGCACCTACGAGCACGTCGTCTCCAACGTCTCCTGCGACGAGCTCGTGCAGCGTGCGATCGAGGTCCGCGGCCTGAAGATCAAGGTCGCCGAAGTACCCGTGCCGGTCAGCTACGGCCCCGCGTTCGAGGGCGAGCGCGTCCGCAAGGAGGACACGTTCGTCGAGGCGGGCGGCCAGAAGACGACCGCATTCGAGTGGGTCCGCATGCTCGACGCCACCGAGGTCACCGACAACAAGATCGAGGTCGTGGGCCCCGAGATCGACGAGCTGGAGGAGGGTGCGCGCGTCCCGCTCGCTATCGTCGTCGATATCGCCGGACGCAAGATGCAGCAGGACTTCGAGTCCGTCATCGAGCGTCAGTTCCACCATCTCATCAACTTCGCCGAAGGCGTCCTGCACATGGGCCAGCGCGACCTTATCTGGCTGCGCATCAGCAAGGCCGCCAAGGACAAGGGCTTCAAGTTCCACCACCTCGGCGACATCCTGCACGCCAAGCTGCTCGACGAGTTCGACGCGATCGTCGACAAGGTCCAGGTGACCGTCTACACGGACGAAGCGAAGGTCGAAGAGATGCTCGCCAAGGCGCGCCTGTCCTACGCGCATCGCGACGAGCGCATGGCCGGCCTCACCGACGACACCGTCGACGTCTTCTACTCGTGCACGCTTTGCCAGTCGTTCGCCCCGACGCACATCTGCGTCGTGACCCCCGAGCGACTCGGCCTCTGCGGCGCATACAACTGGCTCGACGCCAAGGCGTCCAACGAGCTCAACCCTGCCGGCCCGAACGCGCCGATCGAGAAGGGCGAGCTCATCAACGCCTCGACCGGCGAGTGGGCCGGCGTCAACTCGTTCATCGCCGAGAAGTCAGGCGGCGCCGTGCAGCAGATGACCTGCTACTCGCTCATGGAAAACCCGATGACGAGCTGCGGCTGCTTCATGGCCATCATCGCGCTCCTGCCGATGTGCAACGGCGTCATGATCGTCAACCGCGAGTACGCCGGCATGACGCCTTCGGGCATGAAGTTCTCCACGCTTGCCGGCATGGTCGGCGGCGGCGTCCAGGCGCCGGGCTTCATGGGCATCGGCCGCGGCTACATCGCCTCCAAGAAGTTCATGTCCGCGGAGGGTGGACTCGCCCGCATCGTCTGGATGCCCAAGGAGCTCAAGGACGCGATGGCCAGCTCGCTCGCGCCCCGCATCGAAGAGCTCGGCATCCCGAACTTCCTCGACATGATCGCCGACGAGTCCGTCGGTGAGAGCGAGGACGCGGTCCTCGAGTTCCTCACCGCCCAGGGCCACCCGGCGCTCACGATGGACCCGCTCTTCTAGACGCTTCCGACCTGACACGTACGCGAGAGGACAACCGATGGCTCTCACTGGACTCGACATCTTCAAGCTCCTGCCGAAGACGAACTGCGGCGAATGCGGCACCCCGACGTGCCTCGCCTTCGCCATGAAGCTCGCGCAGGGGCAAGCCGAGCTCACGCTGTGCCCCTACGTCTCCGACGAAGCCAAGGCGCAGCTCGCCTCGGCCGCCGCGCCGCCCATGCGCGCGGTGACCGTCGGCGTCGGCGATTCGGCGTTCACGGTCGGCGAGGAGACGGTGCTCTTCCGCCACGACAAGACGTTCGTGAACCCGGCGGCCTTCGGCGCGTCGATCGACTCGGGCGCGTCCGACGGCGAGATCGACGCCGCCATCGCCGCGTGCAAGGCCGCCGACTTCGAGCGCGTCCAGCAGCGCCTGCGCTGCGGCTTCCTCGCCGTACGCTCGACCGGCGATGCCGCTCGCTTCGCCGAGGTCGCCAGCAAGGTCGCCGCCGCGGACGTGCCCGTCGTCCTCGTCACCGAGGACCCGGCTCACGCGGAAGCAGCGCTCGGGGCCATTGCGAGCAGCAAGCCGCTGCTGCACGCTGCCACGGAGTCGAACGCGGACGCCATGATCGAGCTCGCCAAGAAGCACAGTGTTCCGCTGGCGATCCGCGCCAAGGGCCTCGAGGCCCTTTCGGCGCTCACCGAGAAGGCGGCGGACGCGGGGCTGACCGACCTCGTGATCGACAGCGCCCCGACGACCGCGGGCGAGGCGCTTCGCGACCACGTCTTCGCGCGCCGCGCGGCGCTCAACCAGAAGTTCGCACCCCTGGGCTACCCCGTGATCACCTTCCCAGCCGAGATCTCCGGCGGTGACCAGATGCTCGAGACGGTCTACGCCACGGCCGACCTGCTCAAGTACGGCTCCATCATCGTTCTGTCGAGCGCCGAGGCGTGGCAGATGCTCCCGCTGCTCGTCGCCCGCCAGAACATCTACACCGACCCCCAGCGCCCGATGCAGGCCGAAGCCAAGATCTACGAGATCGGCACGCCTGGGCCGGACGCCCCCTTCGTCGTCACGACGAACTTCTCGCTCACGTACTTCATCGTCTCCTCAGAGATCGAAACGGCCAAGGTGCCGATGTACCTCGGCATCGTCGAGTCCGAGGGGCTCTCGGTGCTGACCGCATGGGCAGCCGGCAAGTTCGTACCCGAGCGCATCGCGAAGTTCGTGAACGACTCCGGCATCGCCGAGAAGGTCTCCCACCGCGACGTCATCATCCCCGGCGCGGTCGCGCAGATCTCCGGCGAACTCAAGGAGGAACTCGACGGCTGGAACGTCGTCGTCGGACCGTACGAAGCGGCTGACCTCGGCGCCTTCGTCAAGAAGCGCGCGAGCTAGCGGAGTACACGTTGATCGGATCCGCCATGAACACGCCCCGCGTACAAGAGGAAGTGGGCAGCTCGACCGGCAAGCTCTTCGCGCCGTGCCGTGCCGCCTGCCCCGTACACATCAACGTGCCTGGCTACATCACGGCCATCGGCGAGGGCAGGTTCACCGACGCTCTCGAGACGGTCTTGGAGCGCAATCCGCTGCCTTCCGTATGCGGGCGCGTGTGCCTGCGCCCGTGCGAAGAGGGATGCCGTCGCTGTCAGCTCGACCAGCCGGTCGCCATCGCCTCGCTCAAGCGGGCCGCCGCGGACCACGGCGCGTATCCGGCAGTGCTTCGGCCGCGCCGCCGTCCCGAGAGCGTCGCCATCGTCGGCGGCGGCCCTGCAGGGCTCTCCGCAGCGCACGACCTGGCCGAACTGGGCCTCGGGGTGACGATCTTCGAATCCAAGCCGAAGCTCGGCGGCATGCTGCGCTACGGCATCCCGAACTATCGTCTGCCCGACGAGGCGCTCGACCGCGACATCGATCACATCCTCGAGTACGGCATCGAGGTCGAGACGGGCGTCAAGGTCGGCACGGACATCGCGATGGACGAGCTGCGCGAGCGGTTCGACGCCGTTCTGGTGACCGCCGGCCTGCAGGCGAGCCGTCCGCTGCCGATCCCGGGATCGGACCTGCCCGGCGTGCTGACGGCCCTTCCCTTCCTCGCCGACAGCGCGTGCGGTGAGGACGTCGAGCTAGCGGAGTCGGTGATCGTCATCGGCGGCGGCAACGTCGCGATGGATGTCGCCCGCACGGCGCGCCGACAGGGCGCGAAGCGCGTCGACCTCATCTGCCTCGAGAGCGCGCAGGAGATGCCCGCTTCCGACGAGGAGATCGCAGAGGCCGAACTCGAGGGAGTCCGCATCCACTGCTCGTGGGGGCCTCGCGAGGTCCTCGGCGAAGACAAGGTCATGGGGCTTCGCGTCACTCGGTGCACGTCGGTGTTCGACGTGGACAAGCGCTTCTCCCCCACCTTCAACGAGGACAACGTACAGGAGTTCTACGGCGGCACGGTGATCTTCGCTATCGGCCAGGGTGCCGACGTCGCCGACCTCGGCCTGCCGCTCACCCAGCGTGGCGCGATCGACGTCGATCCGCTGTCGCTGACGGCTGGCTCCGACCGCTGCTACGCCGCGGGCGATGTCGTCAGCGGCCCCACCAAGGTCATCGACGCGATCGCGGCGGGCAAGCGAGCCGCAGCGCTCATCTACCGCGACCTGACCGGCGTTTCAGACATCATCGACGAGCTCGACGAAGAGCACGCCGTGCTCAGCAAGGTTCCCGACGCGATGGGTCAGAAGCTCGAGACCCGACGACGTGTCGAGATGGAGCGCGTCGAATTCTACGACGCCGTCAAGAACTTCGACGAGGTCGAACTCGGCTACACCGAGTACGAGGCTGCCCGCGAGGCGCAGCGCTGTCTGTCGTGCACGACCGGCGCCCGCCTGACGCGCGAGAAGTGCGCCGCGTGCCTGACCTGCATGCGCGTGTGCCCCCACGGCGCGCCTTCGGGGGAGGTGGGCGGCTATCTCTACTTCGACGCCGACCTCTGCCACGCATGCGGTGCGTGCGCATCGCAGTGCCCCGCTCACGCGATCCAGCTCGAGGGCTGCAACGACGCCGAGCTGCAACGACGCGTCGACCGCTGCCTCTTCAACCCGGAACTCGACACCACGCTTGCGTTCGTCTGCGGCTACACGCCCGACCTGCTCGACGTTATCGGCGAGAAGGCCCGCATCATCTCCGTTCCGTGTCTGCTGCGTGTGAGCGAAGCCGCGGTTCTCGACGCCCTGCAATCCGGCGCGCATCGAGTGGTGTTCTCCGGATGCAACGAGAACATGTGCCGCTTCCCGAACGCGATGCCGCTTGTCGCCGCCCGCGTGGCGCGCATCAAGTCGCTCCACACCGAGATCGGCATGGAAGACGCCTTCGACGTCAGCGGTGAAGAGCCCGCTGAAGTCGCCGCGCAGGGCGAAGGCGTCGCCGAGGGCGGTGCTGCCTCATGATCGTCGTCCGCCAGAAGCCCGTCGAAGAGATCTGCTCGATGGTCGCGCGCCACCGCAACGTGCTGCTCGTCGGCTGCAACACCTGCGCCGCGGTCGCTCTGGCCGGTGGCGAGAAGGAAGTCGACACGCTCATCGAGTTGCTGAAGCTCACGATGCGCCGCAAGGGCGAGACCACCGAATTCTCGGGGTGCGTTCTGCAGCGCCAGTGCGAGCCCGAATTCATCGAGCACCTAGATGACCGGGTCTACGACGCCATCCTCTCGCTCGGCTGTGGTGCCGGCGTTGCGCTCCTTTCGGAGAGCGCCGACAAGCCCGTGTATCCCGCGCTCGATACGCTCTTCATCGGCGCCTCGCAAGGCTTCGCCTCGTGGCGCGCCGAGTGCTCCGCGTGCGGGAAGTGCGTGCTCGGCCAGACCGCAGGCATCTGCCCGGTCACTCGCTGTGCCAAGGGCATCCTCAACGGCCCGTGCGGTGGCGTGAACAATGGTCAGTGCGAGCTCGGCGACCGCCCGTGCGCGTGGGTCGAGATCTACGACCGGCTCGAAACGCTCGAGCGCCCCGAGGACTTCAAGGAGATCATCCAGCCAAAGGACAACTCGGTGAAGACGACCTACAACAAGCTCGACCTGTCCGGCGAAGGAGGTGCGCGATGAGCCTTCGTGACGCATTCGAGAGCGGCCGCTTCGTCGTGACCTCCGAGGTCGGCCCGCCGAAGGGCACCGACGTCGCCGAGATGCTCGAGACCGCGGAGCTGCTGCGCGGGCGCGTCGACGCGCTCAACGTCACCGACAACCAGGCCGCGGTCATGCGGCTTTGCACACTCGCCGCGTGCGTCCACCTGGTCAACGCGGGTCACGAGCCCGTGTACCAGGTCACGTGCCGCGACAGGAACCGCCTCGCCATCCAGTCCGACATACTCGGCGCCGCGTCATTCGGCATCGCCAACGTGCTCGCGCTGACCGGCGACCACGTCGTCGTCGGCGACCACCCCGAGGCGAAGGCGGTCTTCGACCTGGAGTCCGTGCAGCTGCTCGAGGTCATAGAGACCCTCACGAAGGGGACCGACTTCGCGGGCAAGGAGCTTCACGGCACGCCGGAGCTCTACGTCGGCGCCGTTGTCACGCCCGATGCGGTGCCCGTCAAGCCGCAGCTCGCCAAGTTCGAGAAGAAGATCGAGGCCGGAGCGCGTTACTTCCAGACGCAGGCGGTCTACGATCCCGAGTCTTTCAAGTCCTTCATGGAACTCGCGCGGCACTTCGACGTCAAAGTCCTGGCCGGCATCGTTGTCCTGCGTTCGGCCCGCATGGCCTCGTTCATGAACCGCAACATCCCCGGCATCACCGTGCCAGACGCGCTCATCGCCGAACTCGAGGCCTCCGAAGACCCCACGCGCACCGGCATCGAGATCGCCGCGCGCTTCATCAACGATGTCCGCGATGTGTGCGACGGCGTGCACATCATGGCGGTCGGCGCCGAGCATCTCGTTCCCGAGGTCCTCGAGGCCGCCGGCCTCGCCCAGGAGGTGAGCGCGTGAAGCTCGCCATCTCGGGCAAGGGGGGCGTAGGCAAGACGACGCTGTCGTCCGGCCTCGCTCGGCTTTGGGCCGAGCAGGGCCGCCGTGTCATCGCGATCGACGCGGACCCGGACGCCAACCTCGCGACCGCTCTCGGCGCGACGCCGGAGCTAGACGACGCGTGCACGCCCCTTTCGATGCAGGACGACCTCATCGAGGAGCGCACGGGCGCCCGCCCGGGCCGCGGCGGCATGTTCCGCCTCAACCCTGAGGTCGACGACGTGGTCGATCTCTGCGGGACCGATATCGACGGGGTCACGCTGCTCAAGATGGGCACCGTCGACCGCGGCGGCTCAGGCTGCATGTGCGCCGAAGGCACCTTCCTCAAGGCGTTCCTTCGGCATCTGATGGTCGATGGCGACGACGCCGTGATCCTCGACATGGAGGCTGGCATCGAACACCTCGGCCGAGGGACCGCCGAGAGCGTCGACCTCTTCATCGTCGTGGTCGAGCCGAGCATGCGCTCGATCCAGACCGCGCATCACGTGAGCGATCTCGCGCACGACATCGGCGTTCACGATGTCGTCGCCGTCGCCAACAAGACCGAGGACGCCGCCGACATCGCGTTCGTACGCGAGAAGCTCGGCGATATCCCGCTGCTCGGCACGATCCCGCCGAGCGACGAAGTCCGCCGTGCGGATCGCGACGGACGCTCCCCCTACGGCACCGACCCCGCATTCACCGACGCGCTGCGCACGGTGGCGGAGGCGATCTCCGACCGCACGGTACGCGCACGGTAACGACCGTTCCAAGACCGCACGTCCGACATAGACCAGGAGGAATACATGCTCGTCATCGGCGAAAAAGTGAACGTCATGAGCAAGACCATCGGCCCGGCCATGAAGGCGCGAGAAGCTGGCCCGGTCCAGGAGATGGCGCGGCGGCAGGTGGAGCATGGCGCCGACATCCTCGACATCAACCTCGGTCCGGCCACGAAGGGCGGGCCCGAGATGATGGAGTGGGTCGTCAACACGGTCCAGGAGGCCGTGCCGGACACGCGCCTTTGCCTCGACACGATGAATCCCGAGGCTATGGAGGCGGGCCTCAAGGTCTGCAAGCTCCAGCCCGTGATCAACTCCACGTCGGCCGAGCGCGCGCGCCTCGAGACCTTCCTTCCGCTCGCCAAGACCTACGAGGCCGAGATCATCGGCCTCGCGATGGACGAGCACGGCGTCTCGCGCGACGCGAACGAGCGCGTCGAGAAGGCGATGACGATCATGGCCGCCATGATGGAGTTCGACGTGCCGCTCGACCGCCTCTACCTCGACCCGCTGCTGCTGCCGGTCGGCGTCGCGCAGCAGCAGGCGATGGAAGCGCTCATGGCCATCCAGATGTTCAAGGCGCTCAGCGAGCCGCCGCTCAAGACGACCGTCGGCCTCTCGAACATCTACAACGGGTGCCCCGAGCACGTGAAGGGCCCGATGGCGGCCGCGCTGCTTGCGCTGCTCATACCGGCAGGTCTCGATTCCGCCATCATGGATGCGGACGACGAACTTCAGATGAAGGTCGCCCGTACCGACCCAGCCGCGATGCAGATCGACGACGACCGGATCGCCAAGTCGATCTCGGTCCTTGAGAACAACGACCTCTACTGCCACTCGTACCTGGACTAGCGAGGCCGAACTTGACGCAACACCAGTGCACATGCGCAACCGCCGAGACGGATCCAGCAGCCGTCGACCTGACGGCGCTCGATCCCATCCTCGAGCGTTTCGCGCACGATGACGGCGCGCTGATCCCGGTCCTCCAGGCGACCCAGGAGGTGTACGGGTACCTCCCCGCCTCCGCCCTCACGAGGATCGCGCGCAGGCGTGGCGTACCCCTCTCATCCGTCTACGGCGTGGCGACCTTCTACGCGCAGTTCCACCTCGAGCCGCGCGGCAAGATGATCGTCAAGATCTGCCACGGCACCGCCTGCCACGTCGCGGGGGCGCCCGACCTCACCTCCGCGATCTCGTCCGAACTCGGGGTCGAAGAAGGCAAGACCTCGGAGGATATGCGCTTCACCGTCGAGGCGGTCGCATGCGTGGGGTGCTGCGGTCTCGCACCGGTCGTCGTGACGGGCGAAGACGTACACGGACAGATGGACGCCACCAAGGCGCGCAAGCTCGCAAAGAAGCTTCTCCGAGAGGTGCCCGAATGACGACACCCCCCGAAGAAACGGTCATCGCGCCGCCGGCGCTCGTCGAGATCCGCGTGTGCACCGGAACCGGGTGCATCGCCAACGGCTCGCTCGTCGTCGCCGACCGACTCGAGAGCGCGATAGCCCAGGCCGGTGCGAGCGACCGCATGCGCGTCACCCGAACCGGTTGCCACGGCCTGTGCGCGCAGGGCCCCGTCGTGGTCACCGCACCCGAGGGCGTCTTCTACCCGGGTGTCGATCCCGACCACGCGGAGGCCGTTGTCAGGGCGCTCCTCGACGGCAGCGGTCCCGTGACCGAGATGCTCTACCGCGAGACTCCCGAAGAGGAGCCGATCGCGCGCTACGCCGACATCCCCTTCAACGCCCGTCAGCACCGGATCGTGTTGCGCAACTGCGGTGTCATCGATCCCGAGGACATCGACCAGGCGCTTCGGGCGGGCGGCTACAGCGGCCTGCGCCACGCACTGACCGACCTCACCTCGGACGGCCTCATCGAGGAGATCAAGGCCTCCGGCCTTCGTGGCCGAGGTGGAGCGGGCTTCCTCACGGGCATGAAGTGGGAACTCGCACGGCAATCCGTCGGCGACCAGAAGTACATGATCTGCAACGCCGACGAGGGCGACCCCGGCGCCTTCATGGACCGCAGCGTGCTCGAGGGCGACCCGCACTCGGTTCTCGAGGGCATGGCCATCGCCGCGTACGCCATCGGCGCGAGCGAGGGCTTCGTCTACTGTCGCGCCGAATACCCGCTCGCGGTACGTCGTCTGAAGAAGGCGATCGCGGACGCCGCAGCTCACGGGCTCCTCGGCGACAACATCATGGACACCGAGTTCTCGTTCCATGTCGGAGTGCGCGAAGGCGCGGGCGCGTTCGTGTGCGGCGAAGAGACCGCGCTGATCGCGTCCGTCGAGGGCGACCGCGGCATGCCGCGCCCACGCCCGCCGTTCCCCACGACCTCCGGCCTTTGGGCGAAGCCGACGTGCATCAACAACGTCGAGACGCTGGCCAACGTCGCGTGGGTGGTCGCTCACGGGGCGAAGGCGCTCGCAGCGATCGGCGCAGACGACTCCAAGGGCACGAAGGTGTTCGCGCTGACCGGCAAGATCCGCCACAGCGGACTCGTGGAGGTCCCACTGGGGCTCACGATCCACGAGGTCATCGATGAAGTCGGCGGCGGCTGCCAGGGTGCGAGGCCCACCAAGGCCGTGCAGATCGGCGGTCCTTCGGGAGGCTGCATCCCGGCACACCTGTTCGACACCAAGATCCAGTACGACACCCTGCTGGCTGCCGGCGCGATGATGGGCTCGGGCGGCATGGTCGTCGTCGACGACACGACCTGCATGGTCGACCTCGCCAGGTACTTCCTCACCTTCACGCAGGACGAGTCGTGCGGAAAGTGCGTCCCCTGCCGGGTCGGCACGAAGCGCATGCTCGAGATCATCACGCGCATCACCGAAGGCAAAGGCCGCGACGGCGACATCGAAGAGCTCGAGCGGTTGGCCGATGTCGCGAAGAAGGCCTCGCTCTGCGGCCTCGGACAGGGAGCTCCAAACCCGGTGCTCACGACGCTGCGCTACTTCCGCGACGAGTACGAAGAGCATATCCACGAGCGCCGCTGCCGCGCGGCCGCATGCGCGGCGCTCTCCACCTACGTCATCGACGCCGACATCTGCAAGGGCTGCGGCGTCTGCAAGAAGCACTGCCCGGTGAGTGCGATCTCCGGCCAGATCAAGGAACTGCACGAGATCGATCCGGACATCTGCGTGAAGTGCGGCGTGTGCGAGACGCGTTGCCCGTTCGATGCCATCAGCCGTATGTAGCGGAGCGGCCGCAAGCCGCCCGACAGGAGGATGAGATGAAGGTCCGAGACATAATGACCGCTCGCGTCGTTGCCGTGAGCGCGGACGCCACCATCACCGAAGTCGCGCGCAAGATGCGCGACGAGTGCGTGGGCTCGGTCGTCGTCACCGACGGCAAGGGCCTCGTCGGCATCGTCACCGACCGGCAGATCACGCACACCATCGTCGCCGATGGCTCGGACCCGAACACCGTCAGCGTCAAAGAGATCATGTTCACCGATTTCGTTCCGCTGGAGCCCGACTGGGACCTGCTTCGTGCGGTCCGCCTTCAGCGTGAACTCGCCATGCGCCGACTGCCCGTCATCGAGGACGGCAAGCCGGTCGGCATCGTATCCGTCTCGGACATCGCCGCTTTCGCCAAGGAGCTTATCGACTGCGTCCTCGTCGAAGGCGAAGTCCGCGTACTGCGCAGGAGCCGCAAGTGACCACGACCTTCGACACGACCACCCTCACGGTCACCATCGACGGACGGCGCATCGCCGCCCGCACGGGCCAGACCGTGCTCGAGGTCTGCCGAGAGAACTCGATCCACATCCCTACGCTCTGCTACGACCCGCGCCTGAAGCCGTACGGCGGTTGCCGCTTGTGCATCGTCGAGATCGAAGGCCTTCGCGGCTATCCGACCTCCTGCACCACCACGGTCGCCGACGGCATGGTCGTGACCACCGAGAGCGAGGCTCTCTTCGAGCTGAGGCGCTCCGTCATCGAACTCCTGCTCTCCGACCACAAGGTCGACTGCCTCACCTGCCAGTCCAGCGGACAGTGCGGTCTGCAGGACACGGCATACGAGCACGCCGTCGAGATGCCGAGGTTCTCCGGCGAGCTTCACGTTGAGTTCATCGAGAGCGAGAACCCCCTCATCGCGCGCGATCTCACCAAGTGCATCATGTGCGGCCGCTGCGTGCGGATCTGCGCGGAGGTCGAAGGCCGCTACGTCTACGGCTTCACCGACCGAGGTTTCGATTCCCTGCCGAACACGCCGTACGGCGTCCCGCTCCACGACGCCTACTGCGAGTTCTGCGGGCAGTGCGTCTCCACATGCCCGACGGGAGCACTCAGCAACAAGCTCGGGAAGTTCAAAGGCCGCATCTGGGAGGTCGAGCACACCGAGACCACCTGCGGATACTGCGGAGTGGGGTGCACGCTCGACGTCTCGACCAAGAACGGCAAGGTCATAGACGTCACCGCGCCGCTCGAGCGCGGCGTCAACGGCGGCAACCTCTGCGCCAAGGGGCGCTACGGCTGGGGCTACACGCACAGCCCGGACCGTCTGACCACACCACTGGTCCGTCGTGATGGCGAGCTCGTCGAGGTCACCTGGGACGAAGCGATCGCCGAGATCGCCGAGCGCCTCACCGCCATTCGCGACGAGCACGGTCCCGAGTCCATCGGCGGACTCGCGTCAGCGAAATGCACCAACGAGGAGAACTACCTCTTCCAGAAGGTGCTGCGTGCGGGCATCGGCACACACAACATCGATCACTGCGCCCGACTTTGACACAGCTCCACGGTGGCCGGTCTGGCCGCCGCATTCGGGTCCGGTGCGATGACGAACTCCATCGCCGACCTCGGCGAGGCCGATGTGGCCCTCGTCATCGGCTCGAACACCGCCGAGGCGCACCCCATCATCGGCATCGAACTCAAGAGGGCCGCCAAGAACGGCACGCGGATCATCATGGTCGACCCCAGGCGCGTCCGTCTCGCGGACCACGCTGAGCGCTGGGTCGCTATCAAGCCCGGCACGAACACCGCGTTCCTCAACGCGATGATGAGCATCATCCTCGCCGAAGGGCTCGCCGACCACGCATTCATCGCCGAGCGCACCGAGGGCTTCGACGCGCTGCGCCGCCTCATAGAGGACTACGACGTGGACGCCGCGGCCGAGATCTGCGGCGTGACGGCCGAGGAGATCCGCCAGGTAGCGCTGGCGTACGGATCGGCTGGGAAGGCCTCCATCGTCTACTCGATGGGCATCACCCAGCACACCTCGGGAACCGAACAGGTGCGCGCGATCGCGAATCTCGCGATGCTCACCGGCAACATCGGCCGTCCCGGCACAGGCGTGAACCCGCTTCGCGGCCAGAACAACGTCCAGGGCGCCTGCGACCTGGCGTGCCTGCCGAACTGCCTGCCCGGCTACCAGCCGCTCACCGAGCGCGGCACCCTCGACCGCTTCTGCGACTATTGGGAGACCGACCACGAGCTTCCCGCCGAGTCCGGCCTCACGCTGGTCGAGATGATGGACGCAGCCGTCGCCGGCGAGCTGAAGGCCCTCTACATCATGGGAGAGAACCCTGCGGTAGCCGACCCGAACCAGACGCACGTCCTCGAGGCGCTCGAGGCGCTCGACTTCGTCGTCGTGCAGGACATCTTCATGACCGAGACGGCCGCCTTCGCAGACGTCATCCTCCCCGCCGCGACCTTCCTCGAGAAGGAGGGCACCTTCACCAACACCGAGCGCCGGATCCAGCGTGTCCGCAAGGCGGTCGATGCTCCAGGCGAAGCGCTGGCGGACGGCGAGATCATCCTGCGCCTATCGCGTGCGATCGGGCTCGAGATGGACTACGAGACCCCCGCCGAGGTGATGCGGGAGATGGCCGAGGTCACCCCGCAGTACGGCGGTGTCACGTACGAGCGGCTCGAAGCCACCGGTGGTCTGCAATGGCCGTGTCCAGACGCCGACCACCCGGGAACACCGATCCTGCACGCCGAGCGGTTCACCCGCGGCAAGGGCGCCTTCGCCGCGGTCGACTACGTGCCGTCGCCCGAGCAGGTCGATACAGAGCGCCCACTCATCCTCACGACCGGCCGACAGCTGTGGAACTTCCACACCAATACCATGACGGACAACTCGCCGGGCCTCGCCGAGCTCTCGGACCATCCCTACATCGAGATGAGCCGAGCCGACGCAGAACCGCTTGGCATCTGTGACGGTGATCTCGTGGAGATGACGAGCAAGCACGGCACGGTGACCGCGCATGCGCACGTGGGCCGCGAGAACGCTCCGAAGCGAGGCGTCGTCTTCATGCCCTTCCACTTCGCGGACGCTCCGGCCAACCGCGTGACGAGCAGCGCGGTCGACCCCACCTCGAAGATCCCGGGTCTGAAGGTCACGGCCGTGCGCATCACCAAGGTGAAAACGCCGTCGAACTAGCGGCTTGTAGCGGCTGGAACTCAGATTCCATAATCTTCCAGCCGCTCGCCCCGCGACACCGTCCGCCCGCCGAGGACGCCCCCTGTGACCCGCACCGGGGCAGGAATCCGCACCCCATAGGCGTAACTGTCCGGTACGGGTGTTCTTCGGGGGTACGCCTGACTTAGGGGTCGGATGCCGGATGTTCGATGCGATCCTGATCTTCACTGGTTTCCTGATGATCGGAGCCTTGCTTGGCTTCGCTCTCGTCACGTTGCCTCGTTTCATGGCGCCCTCGAGGCCCGGTGAACTCAAGTCCGTGACGTACGAATGTGGCGAGCGCCCGATCGGCGAGCCCTGGGTGAAGTTCCGCGTGGCCTACTACGTCTTCGCGCTGGCCTTCGTGGTCTTCGACGTCGAGGCCGTCTTTCTCTATCCCTGGGCGGTGATCATCCGGCAGCTCGGCATCTACGGCCTGGTCCAGATGGCGATCTTCATCGGCATCCTCGTGCTCGGCCTGGCGTACGCGTGGCGCAAAGGGGTGCTCAAGTGGGTGTAGACGACCAGACGCGCGTTCTTATCGCGCCCATTCAGCAGCTCATGGACTGGGCTCGCGGCCACTCGATGTGGCCGCTCACGTTCGGTACCGCATGCTGCGCCATCGAGATGATGTGCTGCGGGTCCGCCCGCTATGACACCGACCGCTTCGGCATCTTCTTCCGGAACTCGCCGAGGCAGGCGGACTGCATGATCGTCGCCGGCACCATCAACCTCAAGATGGCGCCGCGCCTCAAGCTGCTCTACGAGCAGATGGCCGAGCCCAAGTACGTCATCGCCATGGGATCGTGCGCGATCGGCGGCGGCCCCTTCTCGACCGGCTACAACGTCGTCAACGGAGTCGACCAGATCGTCCCCGTCGACATCTACGTACCTGGATGCCCGCCTCGACCCGAAGCACTCATCAACTCGCTCCTGCTTCTCATGGAGCGCAACAGCAAAGGCGAACGGTCGGCCGCCGACAGACTGGTACTGGAGCAACCGGCGTGAGGACGGTAGAAGCCGCAGCAGAGCGCATAGCACCCGTCTTCGAGCAGCTCGCAGGCGTCGCCGACCGCTGCATCCTCGGTCCGGGCGAGATCCCCTGCGCACGGACGTCGCCCGAAGACCTCATCGACGTGATCCGCACCCTGAGGGACCAGCGCGGATTCACGCACCTCACGCTGCTGACGGCCGAGGAGCTTCAGCCGCCCAAACCCGCCGATGGCGAGCAAACCGAAGCGGCCCCGCCAGCCTCCCCGGCGGGTGCTCGCGAACAGCTTCCCCAGACCGGACTCGACATGATCTACGGCCTCACCCGCGCCGCTGACGGTACCACGATCATCGTCAGGGTCGCTCTCGAGGACGGCTCGCTGGCGGTGCCCACACTCAGCCACATCTGGGCGGGAGCCGAGCAACTCGAGCGCGAGGTCTACGACCTGTTCGGCGTGCACTTCGACGGACACCCGAACCTGAGGCGGATCGTCCTTCGCGACGACTTCGTGGGTCACCCGCTGCGCAAGGCCTTCGACACGAACGGCGGGGTTTCTTCCGAAGCTGTCGTCGAGGCCGTGAAGTCACCGGGTGATGCCCCGTTCGAGGAGACCCGGCGGCCGAACTCGCCCTCCGAGGAAGCACGTCTCGCGGGGGACCCGGTACTGCACTCCGAGCGTCTCGTGCTGAACATGGGGCCACAGCATCCCAGCATGCACGGCGTGCTGCACCTCTGGCTCGCCCTCGACGGCGAGCAGGTCATGGCCTCGGAGCCGACCCACGGCTACCTGCACCGATGCATCGAGAAGCTCTGCGAGTCTCTCAACTACAAAGCGTGCACGGCCCTGCTGGACCGGAGCGATTACGTCTCCGGCTTCCACACCGAGCTGGCGCACATCCTTGCGCTCGAGGAGCTCATGGGCATCGAGTCCACGCCGAAGGCGGACTACCTGCGCGTCATGTTGGGCGAACTCGTGCGTATCACGAGCCACCACACGTGGTTCGCGGCCGCCGGTCTCGACACCGGTGCCCTGACGCCCTTCCTCTACGCGTTCATCGACCGCGAGAAGATCCTCGACTTCTTCGAGGCCATCACCGGCGCAAGGATGATGTTCAACTACTTCCGGCCCGGCGGCGTCAAAGCTGACATGCCCGCAGGGCTCGCCGAAGAGATGAAGGCGTACCTGAAGACGTTCGACAAGCAGGTCGACGAGTGCGAGTCGCTGCTCACCGGCAACGAGATCTTCCGAGCGCGGACGCGTGGGGTCGGCCTGCTCTCGCCCCAGGCGGTCATCGACCACTGCGTGACCGGGCCGATGGCCCGCGCCTCGGGAATCGACATCGACCTGCGGCGCGACGAGCCGTACGCCGCCTACGACCGCATACCGGTGAACGTAGCGACAGCAATGGTGGGCGACACGTTCGACCGCTACACCGTCCGCGTCGCGGAGATGCGGGAGTCGGCACGCATCGCGCTGGCCGCGCTTGAGGGAATGCCGGAAGGACCATGCGTCAACCCGGACGTGCCGCGAGCGATCAAGCCGCCTCCCGGCGCAGCATATCGGCGCGTCGAGAGCCCCCGCGGCGAGCTCGGCGTCTACCTTGTGAGCGACGGGAGCGCCCAGCCGTGGCGGCTCAAGGTCCGCTCCCCCGCCTTCTCCAACCTCCATTCGGCCCCGACCCTGCTCAACGGCGGCCGAATCGGTGACGTGGTCGCCGTACTCGGCTCCGTCGACGTCGTGATGGGGGAGATCGACCGATGACGCTGCTCAAGACCCTCATCGGAATGCTCGCCCTCGTGATGGTGGTGCTGGTCAACACGATCGTGGTCATGTGGTGCGAACGGAAGTGGATGGGCCACATGCAGTCGCGCCAGGGGCCGATGCGAACCGGCTTTCACGGTGCGCTGCAGCCTTTCGCTGATGCGCTGAAGCTGCTCGGCAAGGAAGATCTCGTTCCCGCGGGAGCCGACCGGATCCTCTACCTGATCGCGCCGATCATCGCCTTCACGCCGTCGATCCTCGTGTACGCGGCGACGCCATGGGTGGCCGCGTTCACGGGCGCGAGCTTCGACGTCGGCATCTTCATGGTCTTCGCGATCGCAGCGCTCTTCCCCGTCGGGATCCTCGTGGCCGGCTGGTCGTCGCACAACAAGTACTCGCTCATCGGAGGCTTCCGCGCGGCGGCCCAGCAGATCAGTTACGAAGTCCCGATGATCCTCGCCGTCCTCGGCGTCGTCATGCTGGCAGGCTCGATGGGGCTTCAGCAGATCGTCGAGGCCCAGGCCGGCGTGTGGAACGTCATCACGCAGCCGTTCGCATTCATCCTGTTCTTCGTAGGCATGCTCGCAGAGTTGAACCGCACGCCGTTCGACATGCCGGAAGCAGAGTCCGAGCTGGTAGCGGGCTTCAACACCGAGTACTCATCGATGCGTTTCGCGCTCTTCTTCGTCGCCGAGTACATGAACGTCTTCACGTGGTCGCTGCTCACGGTGTTGCTCTTCCTCGGCGGATGGAGCGGGCCGCTGCTGCCGGGCATCGTGTGGCTGTTCCTCAAGACATACCTGCTCGTGTTCGTGATCATCTGGGTCCGCGCCACCTTCCCGCGCGTCCGCGTCGACCAGCTCATGGAGATCGGCTGGAAGCTCCTGCTCCCCGCCGCCCTTCTCAACGTGCTCATCACGGCCGTCGGGATCGTCACGAACCTGGTGGTGCTCTCCGTCCTCGAATTCGCGGCGGCTGCCGCGCTCGTGTGGCTCGTGAGCCGCCTCGGCAAGCACGCGGGCGACCGGGTTCGCGAGGCCGCGGTTGAACGGCATGCTCCCCCCCGCACCCGCGCTGCCGAAGCGACGGTGGCGTCGACCGAGACCGAGGGGGCGACGGCATGATCGGCATGGCGAAAGGCATGGTCACGACGTTGCGCCACGTGCTGCGTCCCTCCGTCACGGACAGCTACCCATGGGGGAAGCGCGAGCTGCCGGAGCGCAGCCGGATGTCGTTTACGATGCCCGTCAACGAAAGCGGCGTCCCGCTGTGCAAGAGCTGCATGCTCTGCGCGAAGAGCTGCCCGGTCGGCGCGATAACGATCGAATCCGAGAAGCGAGAGGACGGACCGGGGCGGGTACTCAATCGCTTCGTGATCGACCTCGGACTCTGCATGTACTGCGGGATCTGTGTCGAGAACTGCACCTCAGCCGCGCTCGCGCACACCGGCGACTTCGAGACCGCCACCCCGAACCGGGACGAGACCTACCTGGCGCTCTACGAGCGTGAGCGCGCCTCCGCGGGAGTACCGGCCGAAGGGGGGTCGCCCGCATGAGCAGCGACGTCGTCATGTTCTACACCTACGCGCTCGTCGCCGTGGCGGGCGCGCTTGGGCTTGTTCTCGCTTCGCGGCTCATACACGCCGTGATGTCGCTGTTCGCGACGCTTTTCGCGATCGCGGCGCTCTATCTGCTCCTCGGCAGCGAGTTCCTCGCCGCGATGCAACTGTTCGTGTACGGAGGTGCCATCACGGTTTTGGTCCTCTTCGTGCTGATACTGACGCGCCCGGCCCCTGAGGGCGCCGACCGCACGCGCAAGGGAACCATGTGGACGGCTGGGGGGGTGTGCGCGCTGTTCTTCGGCGTGCTCGCCATAACGTTGGGACGTGCCGACTTCCGAGTAGCCGCCGGCCAGTCGCACGACGCAGCGTCGTTGGCGTCGATCCTCTTCTCGCGCTATGTGCTGCCCTTCGAGATCGCAGGGCTCGTTCTCACGATCGCGCTCATCGGCGCCATCGTGCTCGCGCGCGAAGACGATGTGCTCGACACCCCCTCAGACCTCCCCGAAGGCGCTCGAGTCCCCGGCACGATGACGCTCGGCGAGGCCGCCGCCGCGGCCGCCACCTACGTGAAGGAAGAGGCCGCCGAGGGGCTCGCGCCAGACGCCGCACCGTCGCCGGGCTCCGTCCCCGCCGAAGCGGGGGGTGCCGAGTGATCACGCTCAACCACTACCTGATCCTCGCGGCCATGCTCTTCTGCATCGGGCTCTTCGGCGTACTCACGTCCAAGAGCGCGCTGCGCGTCGTCATCTGCGTCGAGCTCGTCCTCAACGCCGTGAACATCAACCTTGCGGCGTTCTCCGTGTATGTCGCCCCGCGCGAGGCGGTCGGCGTCAACTTCGTGATCTTCCTGATGGTCGTCGCGGCGGCCGAGGTCGGACTCGCTCTCGCGCTCCTCATCACGCTCAACCGGACCAGCGACATCTCGGCTATCGACCGCATCACCAGGATGAAGGGGTAGCCCGTGGAACTTGCCGCATACAGCTGGGTGCTTCCGCTTCTTCCGCTCGCCGCGTTCGCGGTAGTTCTCGCGACCGGCCGCAAGCTACCGAGACAGGTTGCGCCTGCCCTCGGGATCACCACCGTGGGGCTCGTCTTCCTGGCGTCGCTCTACCTGGCGTCCTTCACCGCGAGCGGGCAGGAGTTCCAAGCCTCGACAGAGTGGCTGAAGTTCGGCGCCGTCACGATCGACTTCGGGATCCTCGTGGACCCGCTGACCGCGACGATGCTGGTGGTCGTAGCCTTCGTCAGCCTCCTCGTGCAGGTCTACTCGCTCGGATACATGGCCGAAGACGACCGCTTCCGGTGGTACTACGGAGCGATCTCGCTGTTCACCGCAGCCATGCTCGGCGTGGTGCTCTCCAATGGCTGGCTACTCATGTACATGTGCTGGGAGGTCATGGGACTCGCCTCGTACCTGCTGATAGGTTTCTGGTACGCCGACGACAAGGCGCCGCCCGCAGCCATGAAGGCCTTCCTGGTCACGCGCTTCGGCGACGTCGGTTTCGGGCTCGCGCTCGTCATCATGTTCCTGACCGTCGGCTCATTCACGTTCGAGACCGTCTTCCATTCGGTCGAGACGCACGCGTGGGCCGGTCCGACGCTCATAGCGTGCGCCCTGCTGCTCTTCATGGGCGCGATGGGCAAGAGCGCCCAGTTCCCGCTGCACGTATGGCTGCCCGACGCGATGGCGGGTCCCACACCGGGCTCAGCGCTCATCCACGCAGCGACGATGGTCGCCGCAGGCGTGTACCTCGTGGCTCGCTCCTTCCCGCTCTTCGAAGCGAGCCCGGTGACGCTCACGGTGGTCGGCACCGTCGGGACCATCACGGCGGTGATGGGCGCACTGATCGCGCTCGCGATGAACGACATCAAGAAGGTGCTCGCCTACTCGACGATCTCGCAGCTGGGACTCATGTTCCTGGCCCTCGGTACCGGTAGCTGGGTCGCCGCGATGTTCCATCTCATGACCCACGCGTTCTTCAAGGCGCTGCTCTTCCTCGGCGCGGGAAGCGTCATCCACGCGACCCACACGCAAGACCTGCACGAGATGGGCGGGCTGTGGCGCAAGATGCCGTGGACGACCGCCACCTGGGTCCTCGGTGCGCTCTCGCTCGCGGGCATTCCCCCGCTTGCCGGGTTCTGGAGCAAGGACGAGATCCTGCTCTCCGCCCTGCGTTCGGGACAGACGGCGTTCTTGGTCGCCGGGCTGTTCACGGCAGCGCTCACCGCCTTCTACATGGGGCGCGCGACCCTTCTCGCGTTCTTCGTCGCGCCGGGACCTCAGAGCAAGAGCGCCCACGCGCACGAGTCACCGTGGGTCATGACGGCCCCCCTCGTCGTCCTGGCCGGCCTCGCCGTGACGGTCGGACTCGTCGGGTCTCCGCTCATGGGTTACGCCTTCGCCGGCTTCCTCGGCGAGCATGAGGCTGCCGAGCCGAGCCTGATCCTAGCGGGTGTCGCAGTCGGCATCGCGACAGCCGCGATCGCGCTCGCGTGGTCGAGCTACCTCAAGGGATTCTTCGAGCCGGACGGCTACTTCCGCTCCCCCGTGGTCACCAAGCTTCTCTCGAGGAAGTTCTGGATGGACGAGATCTACCACCACGGCGTCATCAGACCGGTGATATGGGTCTCTGAGGGACTCCGCCGCACGGACAATGCGGTCGTCGACGGCGTCGTGCGCGCTGTCGGGTGGGTCGGCCTGCGCATCAGCGCCGTCCTCGCCGTGTTCGACCGAAAAGGGGTGGACGGAGCCGTGGACAGCTTGGGCAACTCGGTCACAGAAGCAGGCGAGGTCCGCCGCATCCACACCGGCAACGTGCAGACCTACCTGATGTGCTTCGTGGTCGCCGTCGTGCTGCTCGTGGTGGTGTTCGCGCGATGAACACGCTTCCGGTGCTCTCCATAGTCGCGCTCACGCCGCTTGCCGCAGCGATCCTCATCGGCGCCTTCGGCCGGGGAACGCAGCTGCCGCGCGTCCTCGCTCTGGTGGCCGCAACGATCTGCCTTGCCGGCTCGGCGTGGGTGTGGGCGACGTACGACCGCGCCGCGGGTGGCGTGCAGTTCGTCGAATCGGTGCGCTGGATCCCTTCGCTCGGCATCTCCTACATCGTCGGGGTCGACGGGATATCCGTCCCGATGCTCGCCCTCATGGCGCTTGTCATGTTCACGGGCGTGCTCGTGTCGTGGAATGTCGACGAGAGACCCCGGCTGTTCTTCGCGCTCCTGCTTCTGCTCGTCACGGGCGTGTTCGGCGTGTTCGTCTCCGTCGACGCCTTCCTGCTCTTCTTCTTCTACGAGATGGCCGTCGTGCCGATGTACCTGCTGATCGCGATCTGGGGGAGCACGCACAAGGACTACGCGGCGATGAAGCTCACGCTGTTCCTGTTCGCGGGCAGCGCTCTTATCACCATCGCGCTTGCGCTCGTGTATTGGCAGGTCGGGGCCTCTACGTTCGATCTGCGGATCTGGGCGGGCGCCAACTTCCCGCCCGGTTTCCAGCGGTGGGTGTTCTTGCTGATGTTCGTAGGCTTCGGAACGCTCGTGCCGATCTGGCCGCTGCACACGTGGTCGCCGGACGGCCACGTCGCCGCCCCGACCGCCGTCTCCATGATGCACGCGGGCGTGCTGCTGAAGATCGGCGCCTACGGCGTCCTGCGACTCGGCATGACGCTCTTCCCCGAAGGGCTTCGGGACTGGGCGCTCCTCATCGCCATCATCGGCGCGATCAACGTCGTGTACGGCGCGCTCTGCGCGATGAACCAGACGGACCTCAAGTACGTGATCGGCTACTCGAGCGTGAGCCACATGGGCTACGTCCTGCTCGGCTTCGCGATGATCGACAAGTTCGGCCTGCAGGGCGCGGTGTTCCAGATGTTCGCGCACGGGATCATGACGGCCCTGTTCTTCGCGCTCATCGGCTACGTCTACGAGAAGTCCCACACGCGTCAGATCGCCGACATCTCTGGCCTCATGAGTCGGACTCCCCTGGTCGCGGCCGCATTCGTCATCGCTTCGGCGGCAAGTATGGGGCTGCCTTCGACGAGCGGGTTCGTTGCCGAGCTGCTCGTGTACGTCGGGATCATCGGGCGCTCGCCGCTTCTGGCGGCCATCGCGTTCGTCGGGGTCGTCGTGACCGCCGCGTACCTTATCCGGATGCTCGGCAAGATCCTGCTCGGTGAGCCCTCTCAGGCCGTCGAGCGCATCGTCGACCCCTCGCCCGTGCGCCTCGCGCCGATGGGCATCCTCGCGATCACGATCATGACCGTCGGTATCTTCCCGGCGACGATGTACCAGACGATCAACGCAGGCATCGAGCCGTTGCTGACCAAGTTGATGGGAGGCTAGTCCGTGGCTGATCCCACCGTCGCCCTCACGTTCCTCGCGCCCGAGATCATCGTGGCGCTGACCGGGGCGCTCGTTCTCGTGATCGACCTCATATGGATCAGGTCGACAGACGCGCCGAACACGCCACGGCCTTGGCTGGCCTACCTCTCCATCGCAGGCCTGGGCCTCGCGGCAGGCGCTGTCATCGGTCTCGCGGGAGTGCAGACGACGCTCTTCGAGGGCATCGTGATCCTCGACCCGCTCTCGACCTTCTTCAAGCTGCTCTTTCTCGCCATCGGGATGATCGTGCTGCTCATCTCGGTCGATCCCCTGCCGGGCTTCAGCAAGTGGTCTGCGGAGTTCTTCGCCCTCATCGTGTGGTGCACCCTCGGCAACATGCTGCTTGCCTCGGCGGCCGAGCTGTTCACGATCTTCCTCTGCCTGCAGCTCACGAGCCTGCCGCTCATCGTGCTCATCGGCTACGCGAAGCGCGACCCCCTCTCCAGCGAAGCGTCCCTGAAGTACCTTCTGCTGGTCCTCGTGTCCACTGCCGTGCTGCTCTACGGGATGACGCTGGTCTACGGCGCGCTCGGCACGAGCACGATCTCCGAGATCGGCAAGGTGTTGGCCGAACAGCGGCTGACGCCCGTGCTCGCGCTCGGCCTCGTGCTGCTGCTGACAGGCTTCGGCTTCAAGATCACCGCAGTGCCGTTCCAGTACTGGGTGCCCGACGTCTACGAGGGCGCCCCCTCTCCCGTGACGGCGTTTCTCTCGGTGGGTTCGAAGTTCGCGGGTTTCGCGCTCGCGCTGCGCATCATCGTCACGGGGCTCGACATCCCGCTGAACTGGCACCTCATCTTCGGCGTGATGGCCGCGCTGTCGATGACGCTCGGCAACCTCGGGGCGCTTCGGCAGACCAACATCAAGCGGATGCTGGCGTACTCGGGAATCGCACAGGCCGGCTACCTGCTGGTCGGGCTCGCCGCGCTCAGCGAGATGGGCATCGCGTCGCTGCTCTTCTACACCGCGGCGTACGGGTTTGCGAACCTGCTCGCCTTCACCGCGGTGATCGTGTTCGCGAACGCGACCGGAAGCTACGAGATCAGCGATTACGCAGGCCTCGCGAGACGAGCTCCGCTCGCGTCGTTCGCGCTCACGGTGGCGCTGCTCTCACTCGGAGGCCTGCCGCTTCTCGCGGGCTTCATGGCCAAGTTCTACGTCTTCCTCTTCGCAGCGCAGGCCGGGCTTATCTGGCTCGTCGCGGTCGGCGTCGTCAACAGCGTCATCGCTCTCTACTACTACCTGCGGGTCATCTGGCAGCTCTACGTGCCCGAAGGCTCGCTCGACCCGATCTCGGTCGCCCCACGCGCCGGCCTCGCGATGTCGGTCTGCGCGGTCGGCGTGTTTGCGATCGGGGTGTTTCCCGAGCCGGTGCTCAGGGCCTCGCAGATGGCGGCGTCCGCACTGTTCGGCGGATAAGGAGGAAGCGACGTGGCCATGGGTACGGTGCTCGCGTGGACGATCCTGCTGCCGCTCGTCGGCGGTGTCGCGATCGCGCTGATTCCGCAGTCCGGGAGCAAGTTCGCCAGACCCGTTGCGCTGCTCGTGACCGGTGTCGTCCTGGCCATGGCGACGTGGCTCTGGATCTCCTTCAATCCCGCCGATCCAGGCATGCAGTTCGAGATCGTTCGGGACTGGGTCCCTGGTCTTGGGACGGCGTTCCACCTGGGGGTCGACGGTCTCTCACTTCCGATGCTCTTCCTGACCGCATTCCTGTCGCTCCTCGCGGTCATCGCTTCGGCCCGCATCAGCGAATTCACCCGAGAGTACTTCACGCTGATCCTGCTCCTTGAAGCGGGACTGATCGGGGTCTTCATCGCGCTCGACCTCATCTTGTTCTACGTGTTCTGGGAGGTCGTGCTCATCCCGATGTTCTTCCTCATCAACATCTGGGGCGGCCCGCGGCGAAGGTACGCCGCGATCAAGTTCTTCCTCTACACGCTCGCGGGTAGCCTTGCCATGCTCGGCGGGATCATCTCGCTGTTCCTGGCGACGGGGGCCCAGACCTTCGATATGATCGCGCTCGCGCCACAGGCGGCGAGGCTGAGCCTTGCCGCGCAAACCGCCATCTTCACCGCCATCGCCTTCGCGCTCGCCATCAAGGTGCCGATGGTTCCGCTGCACACGTGGCTTCCGGACGCGCACGTCGAAGCGCCGACCGCCGTGTCCGTGCTCCTCGCGGGCGTGCTGCTCAAGATGGGGTCCTACGGCTTCCTCCGCTTCGGCCCGCAGCTGCTGCCCGACGGCTTCGAGAGACTGGTGCCGCTCATCGCGCTGCTCGGCGTGGTCTCGATCGTCTACGGCGCCGCGTGCGCCCTCGTTCAGACGGACCTCAAGAAGCTGATCGCGTACTCTTCCGTCTCGCACATGGGCTACGTGATGCTCGGAATAGCGGCAGGGACCGCTGCAGGCGTTCTCGGTGCCAGCGTGCAGATGTTCTCTCACGGCCTCATCGCCGGTATGGCGTTCCTGCTAGTCGGCGCCTACTACGAGCGGGCGCACACCCGGGAGATCTCGGCGTTCGGCGGGACCGCGCGCGTGGCGCCGATCCTTGCGGGAACGCTCGTCTTCATGTCGTTCGCATCGCTTGGGCTACCGGGCATGAGCGGGTTCATCGGCGAGTTCATGGTGGTGACCGGTTCCTTTGGGCCGTTCACGACCTACAGTGCCATCGCGGCCTTCGCTGTCGTCCTCACCGCCGGCTACCTTCTGTGGATGCTGCGGCGGGTCGTCTTCGGTCAGCTCAACGAGGCTCGGGCGGACATGCCCGATATGACGCGCACCGAAGCTGCCGCGATCTTCCCGCTGTGCATCGCCACGCTGTGCATCGGCGTCTTCCCGCAGGTGTTGGTCGGCGTGATGGAAGCGAGCGTCGAGAGCGTGGCGAAGATCCTCGGTGCGTAGCGCGAGGCCTCGGCCGAGCTACTCGATATCCGGTGCGCCCAGAGGCTTCTCGATGCCATCGAGCAAGCCTGAGCGCATGAGCTCGTCGAGCCGGTCGGCACCGAGGCAGGCGCTCGCCGCGGGACACCAGGCCGCGCACGCGGGAATCGCTTCGCGAGTGACGCGGCCGCCGCACTCGGGGCACTTGCGACGTTGCTCGTCGGAGAACATCTCCACGAGAGCGCCGCAATGCGAACACCGCACGTCGTCGGCGCTTATGAAGCGCATATCTGCACCCGGGCACTTCGACGTGGACATCGCGAGCCTCCTTCGCAGCGGCAACGGCAGTGGGAGTCGACGGTTGGGACTCCCCTAGCAGCAATGGACATGCCCGTCGGGAGTGGTGGCCACGCAGTCGTCCCGCGGACGGCGCCGACGTCGCGGCGAACGGCCACAGGTCGCGGAGGACTCGGCCAGCTACCTGTGGTACGGCTCACCCCGCTGGATCCGGAACGCGCGGTAGAGCTGCTCGAGGAGCACGACGCGGGCGAGCTGGTGCGGGAGGGTCATCGGACCGAGCGAGATGGACTCGTCGGCGCGAGACCGAACCTCCTGGGCGAGCCCCGCGGCGCCGCCGATCACGAACGTCACCGCGCTTTCACCTCGGAGAGCAAGCTCTCCGAGGTGGTCGGCGAACTGCTCGCTCGACATCTGACGCCCCCCGATGTCGAGGGCGATGACGCGGGCGCCGTCAGGAATCGCGCGAAGCACGTCGACGCCCTCCTGGGACACCGCTCGTGATTCATCATGCGTGAGGTCACGATCCGAGATCTCGGCGACCCTGACCGACGCGTACGGAGCAAGCCGCTTGAGGTACTCGTCAGCTGCGTCGCGGAACCAGCGTTCCTTCAGTCGGCCGACCGCGACGAGGGTGATCCTCACGGGCTAGGGCTGTCGGTCAGCGTCTGAGCCAAGCGTGACCTCAAGCGTACGACGGGTGTCACCGCGGACGACCTCGATGGGCACCTGGTCGCCGACCTTGTACTCGCGCAGCGCGCCGAAGACCTCGTCGACCGAGCCGATGTCGAATTCACCGACGCGCACGATGATGTCGTCGACCTTGAACCCCGACTTCTCTGCCGGCGAGTTCGGCTGGACGAAGCGCACGAGCGCGCCGCGCTGGACCGGGAGCCCGAACTGCTGAGCGGCGGTCTCGTCGATCGTCTGCGTCGAGACGCCGAGATACGGATGCGTGGCGCGGCCGGTGGCGATCAGCTGATCGGCGATCTGCTTTGCGAAGTCGACCGGGATAGCGAAGCCGATACCCGCCGACTGAGGCGCGCCGATCTGGCCTGCTGGCGACTGGATGAGCGTGTTGATTCCAACCAAACGACCCTGGTCGTCGACGAGCGCGCCACCCGAGTTGCCCGGGTTGATGGCCGCGTCGGTCTGAATGAGGTTGGTGTAGCGGGTGATCTCGTTGGGAGTGCCGCCGTCGGAAGTGCGCTGAAGGGCCGAGACGATGCCCGAGGTCACGGTCTTTTCGAGGCCGAACGGGCTGCCGACCGCAAGGACGAAGTCGCCGACCTGCAGCTCCTTGGAGGAGCCGACATCGATCTCTGGATACGGGCCGCCGTCGATCTTGAGGACCGCGAGGTCGGTCGAGGGGTCGACGCCGACGACCTTGGCGACCTTGTCTTCGACGCCGACGGTCACGACAACACGGGCGGCGTCCTGGATAACGTGATAGTTGGTGAGGATGTGGCCGTCCTCGCGGATGATGACGCCACTGCCGTTCCCCGCTTCCTGCGTCCCTTCGGCACCGGTGAGCGGGTCGATCACGCGCTGCTCGAACTTGATGTTGACGACCGAGTTCGTGACCTTACGGGCCACCGCCGATGCCACGGTCTCTTGCCCGTTGGGCTTGATCGTCAGCTGCTGGAGCGTCGTCTGGGGCTCGGATGTCGATCCGGCGAGCAGCGGACGAACACCAGGGAACACACCGAAGGCGAACGCGGCGACCGTTGCAACGAGAAGACCGCCCGCGAGGGCGCCGCTCGTCGCGGCGATGATGACGGTCGCACTCGACCAGCGCTTCGCGACGACTGGCTCCTCACACGGCTCCTCGCCGTCGGTGGTGTAGTCGCACACCGGCAGCGGCTGGTCTTCGGACCTGGTTGCGTGCGTGTGGCCTTCGCCGCCATGGACCGGCGGATAGACCGGCTCGGCGCCCTGGTACGACACCGGCTGATAGGGTGAATCGGAGCTTCGGCTCTCGTAGTGCTCGTTCGGCATGTTGGCTCCCGATGGGGTACGACTGCGTGTGCAGTCCAAGCAGCAACGATTGTACCCCGCTGGACGCACGGTCGCGGACTCCACCGAATCGCCACAAAAGCGCACGTCAGTGCGGAGCCGTTGCCCGCCCTCGCGAAACCGACGAAACGCGCCCGTTAGGGGGTCAGCGTTCCGGCCCACTCGACGAGCGGCCCGGCAGCCAGACCCATCGCGATGACGGCCACTGCGAGCGCGGTGAGCGCGACATTCGCGCTGACGGAGCAATCAGGGGCTGCGGAGCTCTCCGCCGGTTGCCCGTAGAACGCGGCGCGCACGATGCGCAGGTAGTAGCCCGCGGACACGACGCTCATGATCACCGCCACGACGACTCCGGCGAGCAACCCGCCGCGGATGGCCGTGGCGAACAGGTAGAACTTTCCGAAGAAGCCGACGAGCGGCGGGATACCGACCAGTGAGAGCAGGAACAGCAGCGCCGCCCATGCCGATGCAGGCCGACGCGTGGAGAGCTGGCCCCAATCGTCGACCCGCACGCCGTTCTCCTGCGCGAGCAGCATGATCGCCAGTGACGGGATCGAGTACGCGACG
>JACRBU010000052.1 GCA_016213085.1 Coriobacteriales bacterium | reverse complement strand
TTGCGCGTTGATACCCGCTCGAACTGGCGGGCGCGTCTCAGTGTTCGGCAGGCAGCCAAGTCCTGGTCGCACTTCAGAGGGCCGGTGCGATGCGGCCCGCGAAGACCGCAGCGTCCGCCAGGAGCGCCTCGTCAACCCGATCCGGAGTGTCGGCGGGTGTGTGAGTGATTTCGCCGGTGACGGTCTCGACATCCTGTGTCGTCAGCGCGATGGCCGGTATCCCGCGCATGGCGAAGATCATGTGGTCGCTCGAGGGCCATTGCGGACCAGGGAGCACCGTCTCGGCTTGCGAGAGCGCCTCGGCAACGACCGCTCGAGCAGCATCATCGAGTCCGTACTCGGAGCACGCGGTCGGGGCGCCGACGAACCCGGCGTCATCGATGTTGATCATCAGATGCACGTCAGACAGGTCACCGCAGGCCTTAAGGTAGGCGACCTCGCCCGGCGAGGTCGCGTGGTCCTCCCCATTGAATGGCACGAACTCGACGGTGCGTCGCGTCGCCGTTCCCGACAGCAAGCTCGCCGCGCCGAGAAGCGTCGCGACGCCAGCCGCGTTGTCGAGCGCGCCGAGGGTCTCGGGCTTCGAGTCGACGTGAGCGCCGATGACGATGCGACCGGGTTCCGATCCAGGAAGCCGAGCGATGAGCTGCGTGCCGGTCGACGACACCGTCGTCGAATCGATCTGCACGTGCGCGTCGGCGCCGACAGCGGCGAGCAGCTCCTCGCCCACCTCAAGGGACACGTACGCACTCGGCACTCTGAAGCCGGGATCTTCGATAAGCGGGAACGGCGACTGGGCGCCGGTCGTCCCCGGGTTCTTGCCGGTTGCGGCGATCACAGCGATCGGCTCGAGCGACTCGAGCGCGGCGAGTAGGGTCGCGTGCGTGTCATCGGAGTACCACGGGTAGTCCCGGGGTACGAATTGCGATCTCGCGATCTCACCATGAAGGAGTATCACGGCGCGTCGGGTGGTCAACGCTTCGATCTGCAGCGCACTCGACGCCTCGACCAGAGGTCCGCCGGCCTCCGCTGAACGCGAGAATGGCCCGGGATGAGCCACGATGGTTCGTCCTTCGACCTCCAGCGACGTCGCGCCATAACGCCATTCGGGAGCCTCGAACGGGATGCGCTCCACATCCAGCCCCAAGCTCTCGAGGGCCGCGGCCACATAGTCGGTTGCCGCCCGGTTGCGAGCGGTGCCCGGGAAGCGATCTCCTCCGAGCCCGCAGAGCGCATCGACATGCCCGCGAATCGCCTTCGCCAAGTGCTCCCGGTCGCGATCATCGACGTGCGCCAATCCATTCACCCCTCTACAGCTCGAACGGACCGCCGACGTCGTCGTAGTACGAACCGCCTCCGCTCGGCCGCGCGACGTCTCGAGAATGGCACGCAGGTCTGACATCTAGCGCGGTGCGGGCTACTGAGCCGCCTTCAGCCTGAACGCCGACCACGTTTCATCCACGCCGATCAGCCCGAGTGGACGCATGTTCGCTTTCTCCGCAAGCGCCCACACGTCGTTGCGACTCATGTCGAGGCCCGCGGACTTCGAGCCCTTTCGGAAGAAGACCCAAAGCGCGGCGTCTGGCGCGAGCATCTCGATCGCCGTCGGCATCTGCGTCTCGAGTTCGGCACGCGTCTTCACGAAGAGGAAGAGGAGGTCGGCATCGGACGGGTCGACGAACGAGACGTCACCCGGCAGGCCGAGTGCCTCGACGACGTCCGGAACCGAGTTGAGCACGGCGACCTTCGTTCCCGGCTTCACGCGCGCCTTCTCGGCTGCGGTCTTCTCAGTCACTGCGGCCCCCTTGGGTTCGTCGCATCAACCACCCTACGGCTCGCTTCCGTCCCTAGCGCTCGCTGAGCGCGAGGTCGACGGCGAGCCCAGCGAACACAACGGCGAAAGAGCGCTGCATCCAGCGCATCGCGCGCGGACCTGACAGCACCGAGCGCGCGGTCCCCGCGATCAGTGCGTACCCCGCGAACACTAGGAACGTCATCGCCATGAACACCGCGCTGAGCCCGAGAAGCTGCTGACCTGCGGACCCGGCGCCCTTCTCGATGAACGCGGGCAGGAACGCGAGGAAGAAGATCGTGAGCTTCGGGTTGAGCAAGTTGAGCACGATAGCGCGCCACGCCACCTGCGCCATCCCCCGCTCCGACGCATCGCGATCAACGTCGACGGACCCGGTCTCGCGCCACATCTGCCATGCGAGGAACAGCAGGTACGCGGCCCCCGCGAGTTTCACGACGCCGAACACCTGAGCGCTCAAGTTCATGATCGCCGAAAGCCCGAGGGCGCTCGCGAGCAGGTGCGGCACGATCCCGAGAGTGCAGCCGAACGCCGCCGCGAGGCCGGCGCGCCTGCCGCGTGCCACGCCCGTCGAGATGGTGTAGAGCGTGCCCGTTCCCGGAAGGAGCACGACGACCAGTGAAGTGATGAGGAACTGGGCGGACAGCACGTCTGATAGCTCCCTCAACCGGCAACGACGATTTCGAATCCGAGCACGGCCACGAACCGCGAGGGTTCGATCCGAGCGGCGCGATCTCCTTCGGCCATGGGGCATCCCTCCTCGCGGGGATGAGCGCGCGTCGATGGCCACCGCATCGAGTCTAGCTCACCGCGCGACACCACTGCGTCGCTACTCGAGTCCGGCCGCCTTGCGGACGGCCGTCGCGAACGCCTCGGCGTCCGGGATGCGGTCGAGCGCAACGTCAGCGGTCCACGTGCGGTCGGCGGTCGAGATCCGAAGCGTCGCCGAGACGGTGCGACGCACCTCTTCGCCGGGACGGACGTTCTTCACATTCGATCCGAGCAGTCCTCCCGCCGCGGCACCGAGCGGGCCCGCGATCGCGCCACCGGCCAGCGCCCCTCCTACGGTCGCCGTCGCGGAGGGCGAAGTCGTCGCCGAGTAGCTGTCCGTGACGTAGTTCCGCTCGAGCTTCGCCTCGGTGACCGAAGATGCCGGGACGACGCCGTCCGGAGTCGTGAGCCCCTCGGAGTCGAGCTGGAAGCGCAGAAAGCGACGGGTCTTCACGTGCGAGTCCCCCTATGAGTGCCGAAAGTCCGTAGCGCTCGGACGAGTCTATCGCATGAGAGCCGCTCACCCGCGCGATGGGCCCCTCTCACCGAGCCGACCGCGGAAGAGACGGCGCTCAGGCTTGCGCCCATACCCTATGGGGTATACCATGACCGCCACTTGCTGGCCCTCGCGTGGAAGGAGGACTCCCATGGACGACAAGAGCCTCGCAGCCATGACTCTTGACGAGCTCAAGGCGGCGCGCACGCGCCTCGCCAACGACCTCGAGGACTACGAGGAGATGGCCATGTTCCACTCCATCAACTCGCCCGCGCACGCCACCGTCACAGAGCGCGAAGCGCAGAAGACCAAACTCCAGCGGATGCGAGACGAGATCGCCGAGATCGATCGGCTGCTGGGCTAAGATCGCCTACGAGGCCACCCCGCCCGGTTCCCACAACTGGATGGGGTTTCCCTCGGGATCGCTGAAGCTCGCGAAGCGACCGTTCGGGTAGGTCTCCGGGTCGACCTCGACCTCGACGCCGACATCCGTCAGCTGGCTGACCATCGCGTCCAGATCGCGCACCCGGAAGTTGAGCATCCACGTCTGCTTGGGGCGGCCGAAGAACTCGGAGTCCTTCTCGAAAGGGGCGAAAGCAGTCGGACCGCTCTCCTGTCGCCACGGTTGTTGGTCGTAGCTCTGCGGAACGCGCGTCACGCCGAGATGCTGCTCGTACCACACGGCCAAAGCCTCGGGGTCGTTCGCCCGGAAGAAGAAGCCCCCGATTCCTTGCACCCGTTCCATGCCGTCCTCCCCTAACCCGCGAGCTCCTGCCCGCGTATCCAGTCGACGAGCTTGCGATCGAGCCCGAACTCATGCCCTACGAGCCACGTCCTGATGAAACTCCCGAGGGGCTCGATGGCCGTGGAGTTCGCGGCGCTGAACTCGATGACCCGAAGTCGAGCGTACGACTTGAATTCGTCGTGCTGGTCGATCATCTCGCGCTGCAGGTGGGCGGGGTAGTCGACTTCACCCATGAGGTCCTCTTCCATGCGGAAGTGCACCACGGTCAGGTCCATCACATGCACCAGCGCTCCTGCGATCGCAGGCACCTCATCGGCCTGCTCGACCACCCTCAACTCATCGATCAAGCCGATGATCTCCCGGTGCTGCCGGTCGATCTCCTCGTGACCGGTCTCCATCGACGGATCCCAGGTGGTCTCCATTCGTCGCCCCTTCCTATGGGCACCGGCCAAGCCCGCGGACCTGTGCGCGGCCTGTGACCTTACCTACCCAGCGGATCGCCCGCCTGCCCCGGCTCCTCGGAGCCTGTAGCGCAGGAAGACCATCCCGTTGGTGAAGCGGCGCTCATCGCGCAACTCGAGGTCGATCCGCACGTGTTCGGGCAGGAATCTCAAGCCCCCGCCCACAACGACCGGCGCGACGAACAGGTCGTACTCGTCGACGAGCCCCGCTTCGATCGCAGCCGACGCGAGCGTCGGGCCGCCGATGACGATGTCGCGCTCCGCATCGAGCTTCATCCGTCGGACGACCTCGGGATCGAACTCTCGCTCGACCCGGGTCTTCGCTGTTGATGGCGATCCCAGGGTCCTCGAGTACACGACCTTGTCGACGGACTTCCAGATCCTCGCGAATTCGCGGATGTAGGCGGGCAGCTCGAGGTCGGAGTCGAGCGTCTCCCAGACCGCCATCACCTCGTACATCCGACGACCGTAGAGGTACGTGCCGGCCGAGCGCTCGAGCTCGTTTGCGAACACGTGCACTTCTTCGTCCGGTTCCGCCCAGTCGAAGCGCCCGTCCTCATCCGCGACGTAACCGTCGAGGGATGCGATCGCCGAATAGACCAGCTGTGCCATCGAAAGCCCTCCGTCATCGGGGTCGCACGCCGAGCATGAGCGCAAGCTCACGCCACTTCCAGTAGCAGTCCGCGTCGGCGAACCCCATCTCCCGAAGCCACGCGAGCTGCGTCTCGACGTCGAGCAAGCGGTTCGAAGGGTCCTCCTCGTCAGGCGTGTAGCCGATCGCCTCCAGGAACCTCACGTGCACCCGGGGCGACGGAGACGCGACGTGATCGAGGTTGGCGAAGACGCCACCTGACCGGAGCAGCGACCAAGCCTCGCGGTAGAGTTCCCGCTTGCGTTCGTGCTCAAGGTGATGGATCGCGAAGCTCGAGACGATCGCATCGAAGGTCCCCAGGTCGCCGAGGGGCTGCCCGAGGTCGTGCGTGACGACCTCCACCCGCTCGTCGGAGCCGAAACGCTCGGCAAGCAGATCGAGCATCGCGGGAGAGAAGTCGACGGCGACGCCGAAGGCCTCGGGGTGTCCCGTAAGCACGAGGCGGAGCAGGCGTCCGTCACCCGAACCGAGATCGAGCACGCGCCTGACCTCGGCAGGGAGCTCGTCGAGGAGGATGGCTTCCGCCTCCGCTCGCGGCAGGGCGTCCGCCCGCTCGAGGTATGCAGCGACATGCTGGTCGTCTCTCCACTCGCTCACGCGCGCCTCCTGGATGCCGTCTTGCTTGAGGTTCGCCGATCCCGCGCCGGCCGCGAGTCCTTCACTCAGCGCGCTTGCTCGGCTCCTCCAGATAGTTGAACCCGGGTTCCGCCGGATTGGCCGACAGGAACTCGTTCATCGCCTCGATCACCTTCGCCGCAGCCGCCTCGTCGAACCCCGCCCCCGCGCTCCCACACTGCTTTTCGTCGGTCCCCCACCGGATGCGCGGCGCGTCCATGAGCAGCCGACCGAGACCGGCGATGCGTCCCGGTTTCGGCGGGATGATCTCGACCTCGGTGACCTGGCTTCGCAGGCAGAACGACATCAGCGCGCCGCCCTGCGTCACCGTGACGAAGTGCGGGTCGACCTCGATCGTCTGCGTTGAGGACCAGAGCCCCCCGCCGAAGATGACGAAGGCGGCCGCGAGCAGGGCAACGACGCCTGCCGCCGAGAGCAGCGACGGCCCGTCCACCCCCACGAGCCGCGCGATCCCGATGCCCGCTGCGAAGAGCACGCTCGTCAGACCGATCATGAACGCCAGCTGAGGGGTCCTCCGAACGCGGAGGTCGATCACCAGCCGAGGAACGCCTCGCTCCATCTCGCGCTGCGGAGCCGGTGTCCCCGCCGGAAGCGGCCCGTCGCGCCATGGGACGCGCATCTTCTTCGGCTCGTCTTCGATTCGGATGTCGATGGAATGCCGGTCGCCCAATGCGTCTCCGTTCACTCGCCTCGCGTGATGTGCGCCATCACCTCGGCGATGAAATCGCTCTTCGCGTGCGTGTAGCCTACTCGGTCGAGTTTCGGGTCGTTCGCGAGCTCGCGCTTGAGCTCCCCGTACCGGTCCGCAACCTCAGGATGCGCGATGAGGTAGTCCCTGAACAGCAGGCGCTCCCAGTGCGAGTCGAAGCCGCCCTCGACCATGTGGATGTGGTGGGTGCGCAGGCCGGTCGCCGGATCGCGCTTGATGAACCACGCGTAGAACGGCTCGCCGTGATCGCCGAAGGTGGGCCGCCAGAAGTACTCGTAGCCTTCAGCCTGAAGAATCGGCACGACCTCGCGACGCACGGCCTCGAGATCCGTCACCTCGACGAGGATGTCGACGATGGGCTTTGCCGAAAGCCCCGGGACCGCCGTGCTGCCGAAGTGCTCGATGCGCACCACGATCCCCGCGGGCAGAGACGCGAGCAGGTGCGCCTTCTCGCGCTCGAAGCTCGCGGGCCAGTCGGGGTCGTAGTCGACGACTTCGACGGGCTCGCTCGTGACTCGGCGGATACGCTGTTCGAGCGACTCCACGAGTCCTCCTGCGACGGGTGGCGACGGATGCTGGCGTCTTCAGGATAGCGTTCGCAACGACGCGACTACGCGTCCTTCGACATCCAGCTCGG
>JACRBU010000051.1 GCA_016213085.1 Coriobacteriales bacterium | reverse complement strand
GTCCTCGGGATGCTCGGGCGGATCGGCATACCTGTCGCCGTACTCGACCGTGATGTACTGGTTCTCGGCGTCACCGCTGACGTCGACTCCCCTGAGCAGCACCCAGACTTCCAGCCCCGGCGAGAGCACGACGTGGGTCGAGCCCTCCTGAGTGAGCTCGGCGAGCCGAGCCGTCACGTCCCCGTCCGATGAGGCGCCGCCGTTCTGATAGGCGATCGGCAGGGGCCAGGAGAGCTGTTCGCCGCCCATGTCTTGGGCGGGCAGCGCCGGAAGCCACGATGGTCTCGCTTCCGCGGGGATCGCGCGCACGAATGGGGACCACGAAGCCCCCCAGTCCTGCGAGGTGGCCATCCAGACGCCACCGCTCGCGTTCGCGCCGAAGGAGGTCCCGTCGTACAACGCGACCATCCGACCGCCTACCACGGTAAACGTCACCGAAAGAGGGCCGCCGTTGGTTGGCGCCCCGGCGAAACGGGTGTTGAGCGTGCCGGTGCGTCTCGGAGCCTCTCCCGCCTTGACTCGGTAGATGTCGACCCTGCCCGCGCGCGATCCTGCCACCGAGAGCACCCCAGCGTAGACGGCGCCTTGGTCGTCTCGGCCGATCCGAAGCAGTCGCGTGTTGTCGCTCAGCGAATAGGAGCCAAGCTTGGTCATCGTGTTCTGGTTCGCCGGGAGACCGACCGGAGTGCGGGCCGCGTCGGCGGTGGTGAAGGACGGCGTCGCAGTCTCAGGGTTTGATGTGCACATCACGAAGCCGTTGATGCCGCGGTACGCGGGAGTGACCTCGAAACGGTGAGCGAAGGCGTACGCGGTTCCGTCGGAGGCGCTGATCACGAAGTTGTCGTATGTGGGCGCGTGTATGCGCCCGGTGGGGCTGATCATCTCGGCGATGGTCACCGGGCGAGCCCACCGCTCGCCATCGAAGTAGTGCCACGCCAGTGAGTAGGCGGGTCTCGTGAGCGTCCCGGTCATGCGCAACACGCCGTATGCCGAACCCGACGAGCCCGGAACGAACACGGGGTACGTCGAGACGCCGTGGGTCCGCGGGAAACCGACTCCGCCTCCTGCGTCGCTGATGTGGGCGTCGACCAGCCGCAGGTCGATACCGTAGGGGGTCCTCGCCCGATAGTGCTCGGTCGGCTGGTGGTGTGCGCCCCCGACGGCGTTCAGGCGGCCTTCTGAGTCGAACCAGATCGTGTAGCCACCGTGGTTGTCCGTCGTTGCCTGATCGAAGACCCGTTCCTCGTGCTCCCCGGTCAGGCGGTTGTACCTCACGATCGCGGCGGCTCCGCTCGGCTGCGCGATACCCTCGAGCTGGCGCACCTTGCTGTACGTCAGGTACGTCCACTCACCTTCGCCGTCCCTGTGGGTCAGGAGCTTGTTCGACATCTGGTAGGCGACCGCCCGGGTGCCGGCGTTGCGAGTGACAAGTCGTGCGCTGCAGTCGAGCCGCTTTCCCGACGAGTCGTAGAACGCGAGGTCCGAGAGGTTGGGCTTCTGGCAACCGGAGAGCGCCTCTTGCGGAACGCGCACGGGAAGCACGGCGCCATCGATGTCGTCAGTGATCCCCCAGCCACGAGCGCTCGTGTCCAAGGGGATGGCGCATCGACCGCTGAACGCCTCGAGCGTGGCGGACGCTGCGGCAGAACGAGGCCCGTGGGTGGCGCCCCTTCTGACGGAGACCGTGTAGCGATACGTGTGCGAATTGTGCGGCGTCGTGTCAACGAACTCCCGCATCTGAGTTCCCCCGAGGTGCTCCCACGACTCGCGGGAACTCGAAGCACGCCAGACCTCGAAGGACTCGTCGACGGCGAGCTCGCCGTCCCAGGAAAGCTCGACCCGCCTGTCGGCGGCGGTGGCAACGAGCCCCGCCGGTGCCGTTGGCAGTTCGGAGGGGTGCGTCCACGCGGTGTCAGGCTCCTCCGCAGGCCGGTCGAGGACGCCGGTATTCCCCGCGGCATCGCTGGCCACCACGCGGTACGAGATCCGCACGCCAGCGTCGTGGGGCGGGAGGTCAGCGGAGAAGACGCCTCCGCCTCGCGGCGTCATCGGCGTCGAGGACTCCGATGGCTCACCCGGCTCGGTCCAGGCAAGGCGCGCTGATACAGGAGCCCGATCGCGTATCTCGACCACGGCTGGCCGGGACTCGCCAGCCGGGACGGTCTCGGGCAGCGATCGCTCGATCACCGAGGGACGCGTAGTGTCGACAACCAGAGAGTCAGACGACGCGGCCGACACATTCCCGGCCTCGTCGCGCACGCGCACGTAGACGCGCCTGGTACCCTCCCCCGGTCTCAGCGTGATCGACGATTCCGGAACGTAGCTCCTCCAGCGAGAATCCGAGAACGAGGCCGAATGCGAAGTCTGGTAGGCGGCGACGGCGATGTTGTCACTCGCGTTCACCGCGAGGCCTGCCGCGCGGGCGCGCGTGTGCGATGCCCCCCCTGCAAGCGTGACCACCGGCGCGGGCGGGCTGATCCTGTCCGGTCTGACGACCGCGATCGCGTCCACGTCGACTCGGGGGCGGCCGGGAGTCGCGAGCACCTTGACGGTGATCCGGTGGTTCCCGTACCGCTTGAACGTCCCGTTGTACACGACCTGTCGCGCCCTGCTGGTGGGCGACCTCGTGTCGACGATCCGTGCGGGCCTCGGCGAACCGTCGAGGTAGACGGCGAAGCGCCCGCTCTTGGGCGACTTGCCGCAGATCACGGCGACCTTCTGGCCGACGAACGAGAGCGAGGCGGTGCTCCCGCGAGCCGAACTGCGCCGGGTCGCCCGTCCGAACGCGGCGCCGCTCGAGTACCGAGTCCACGCGCCGCGATAGCGCACCCGGGCCGAGCGATCGTCATACGGGACCGTGATCACGTCCGGTCGCGACCACGCGCTCTGGTTGCCGGCACCATCGAGTGCGAACACCCTGAACCAGTACGTGTGCCCGGCGGCACCGGCAAACACCGCCCGTGTCGAACGCGTCGCGGTCTTCCAGCGACGCCATGCGCCTCGGTAGCCGTCCTTGTAGTCGAGCGTGTATGAGGCGATGCCCGACGTGTCGGCGGCGCTCCACGATACGGGGAAACGACTGCTCACGGACGCCGAGGACGAGTAGTAGGGCACGGCTACATGCGCGACCGGCGGTGCCGTGTCCCCGCTGGCCGCGGAAGCGGCGGGAGGAACCGCAGGCAGGAGCGCGACGAGCCACAGGGCGCACATCAGAGCGGCCAGCGACCGAATTCGGATGTCGTGAACGCCGATACGCCTGATACTCGACACCCCCTCGCCGACATTCCCGTTGCGGTCCGGTCCAGCACCGGCAGCGTACCATCCGGCACCGACATCCTGACCGCCCCCATGGGTACCGAAACACCAGGCACCGGAAGGGGCGCGCGATGGCGCGATCGATCTCCTACAATGCACACGTCACCAGCCCCCGAAAGGGCTGGTACTTCCTCTTTATCCCGAACGAGCTGCTCGGCGGAACGGGCAAGCGCGTCTGGATTCGGGGAACGCTCGACGGCAAGCCGTTCAAGGCCACGGCAAACCCCTCCAGAGACGGCATGCACGAGATCACGCTGAACCGTCAGATGCGAGAGGCGCACGGGATCGACTCCGAGCGCGAGGTCCGGCTCGAGTTCGAAGTCCTGAGCGAGCCGATCCTCGACCTGGACGTCCCGGACGACCTCGCGCGAGCGCTCGAAGGCGACGCCGGCGCCAGGCGAACCTGGGACAGGATCCCGCCCTCGCACCAGAAGGAGTTCATCTTCTATCTCGACGAGGTGAAGCGGGAGTCAACGAGGGCGGCTCGACTCGCGAAGTCGCTCGGAGTGCTTCGGCGAGGCAGGCACCTGTACGAAGACCCCGCGAAGCGCTTCGCTGACGACCTGAAGTAGCGCCCCTACGGCAGAAGCGCCTGGGCCACCCACAGCACGGACATGCCGACGACCAACGTCAGCAGGACGTTCTTGAAGCGCACGGCGACGAGAGTCGCCACGAAGATCGCGATCACCCGGGCAGGCTGCATCTCGTAGCCGCCGCCCGCAGCGAGGAGCGACCCCGGCACGACGAGCGCTGCCAGCGAGGCCGCCGGCACATAGGCAAGCACGCGCTGGAGGGCCGGCCGAGGCGCGATCCGCCCGTGGGCGAGCATCGGAAGCGCCCGCATGAGCAGCGTTCCGACCCCGGCCAGCGCGATGACCAGCCAGAACGAGCTCTGCGTCACGAAGTCGCCTCCGGGCCCCGGGCCATCTCGCGCACCGCTCCCCACGCCATGCCGCCGACGATCGCGACGAGCAGTCCCGACTGCATCGGAAGCAGCGGGATCAGGATGAACGCCGAAACTGCCGAGACGACCGCTGATTCGACCGCGAGCCGGGAGTCGAGGGCGCCGGCGAGCAGTGCGACGAAGACGAGCGGCACGACGAAGTCGAGCGACCACGACGTCGGGATGAGCGCCGCGCCGAGGGCTCCCGCGGTGGTCGAGACGAGCCAGACCGCCCAGTCGAACGTCGACGCACCCAGGTAGTACGCGACGTCGTCGACCTCTGCATCGGGCACCGCCTTCGTGACCGTCGCGGCGTAGGCGCCATCGCGCACGAAGTACGCGAGCCCGAGCGCCGAGTACCACGACGCGGGCTTCAGGACCGGAGCGAGCGACGCGCTGTAGATGAAGAAGCGGCTGTTGATGACGAGCGCGGTGAGCACCACGACGACAAGCGGCGCGCCCTCGCGCCAGAGCCCCGTCGCCGCGAGCTGTGCCGACGCGCCATACACGAGCGTCGACATCCCCACCGACTCGGCGAGTCCCAGGCCCACCTGCGTGACGGCCGCACCCACGACCAGCCCGAATGAGACCCCGGCGGGCACGAGCGGCATCATGTCGCGAACGCCCCGCGCGAAACTCGCTCGACTTCGGGTCACTTTCGGTGTCCTTTCAGGAGGTGCGGCTGGTGCACACCTTAACACCGGCAAGCCGAAGCGTCCTGCGGCGCTGGCGCGCGAGGCGGGCGCCCGCCATAATCCGGTCATGGTCAGGCGCACCGAACAACCGCTGCTCATCCGCTACTCGATCGGCGACTCGCGTCTCGGCCCGGTACTGGTCGGGCAGACCGGCAAGGGCGTCTGCTGCGTGCTCTTCCTCGACGGGAAGGATGCCGAGGACCTTCTGCACGCCGAGTTCTCTTCGGCAGATACCCTCCGTGATGACGCCGCGGTGTCCGGAGCTCTCGCACAGATCGTCGCCGTCATCGACGGCGAGGCGGACTCGGCGGACGTGCCGCTCGATCTTGTTGGGACCGAGTTCCAGGTCCGCGTGTGGGAGGAGCTGCGTCGCATCCCGCGGGGTGAGACGGCGACCTACGCCGAGGTCGCCGCGCGCGCCGGTCGGCCGAACGCGGTGCGGGCGGTCGGCAACGCCTGCGGGCGCAATCCGGCCTCCATCGTCGTGCCCTGTCACCGCGTCGTGAGGAGCGACGGCGGGCTCGGCGGATTCGGCTGGGGACTCGATCGCAAGCGCGCGCTGCTGGAAGCGGAGAAGCGCGACTAGCCCTCGTCACTCACGAGCCGCGGGTACAGTGGGCTTGTGACCATGTACACCACCATCGACACGGAGTCCATCCCGATCTACGTCTGGGGTGAGCCGCCCGACGAGCAGGCTATGGCGCAGACACGCCACCTCGCCAACCTGCCCTTCGCGCATCACCACGTCGCGATGATGGCCGACGCGCACGTCGGCTACGGCATGCCGATCGGCGGAGTGCTGGCGGCCATCGGGCACGTGATCCCGCACGCGGTCGGCCTCGACATCGGATGCGGGGTCCGGACCTGGTGCACGAACGTCCCGCTCAAGGAGATGCTGGACGTTCGCGACCGGATCCTCAATGACATCCAACGCTCGGTGCCGCAGGGCCACGAATGGCATCGCGCGAGCCAGGCGGGCCGCACCGACCTCTTCGGCGAGGTTCCCGACGTCCCGGCGCTCGTCCAGGAGATCGAGCGGGCCGAGCGCCAGGTCGGCACGCTGGGCAGCGGCAACCACTTCATCGAGCTCCAGGTCGATACCGACGATATCGTCTGGGCGATGGTGCACTCGGGCTCACGCAATCTCGGAAAGCAGATGGGGTCGCACTACAACGCCGTCGCCAAAGAGGAGAACGTCCGAACCGGCTCCGACGTGCCGATCGAATGGGGGCTCGCGCACCTTGCGATCGACAGCGAGAAAGGCGCCGAATACCTCGAGGTCATGGACTTCTGTCTGCGATTCGCTCGCGAGAACCGCCGGTTCATGGCCGAAGAGATCCAGCGCGCGATCACCCGGCACTTCCCCGGCATCGAGCCGACCGAGGCGTTCGACGTGCACCACAACTACGCGTCCATCGAGCACCACTACGGAGCCGATGTCGTCATCCACCGGAAGGGAGCCGTCCGGGCGCGCGGGCTGGTCGCCGTGCCCGGTTCGATGGGCACCGCGTCCTACGTCGGCATCGGCCTCGCGAGTCCGGAGTCGTTCGAGTCCTGCAGCCACGGGGCGGGGCGCGTCATGGGGCGCGGCGAGGCGAAGCGCCGGCTCAGCGTGGAGCACGTCATCACCGAGCTCAAAGAGCGCGACGTGCGCCTCTTCAAGGTGAAGAAGCGCGACGTCGCTGAAGAAGCTCCCGAAGCCTACAAGGACATCGAGGACGTGATGCGCTGGCAGCGCGATCTCGTCGAGCCCAAGGTCAAGCTTCGGCCGATCGGTGTCGTCAAGGGCTAGCTACATGCTCGACATGACGATGATGTTGCCCTCGGTGTCCTTGAACCAGGACGCCTTCGAGCCCTCCATCTCGGCGACGCCGTCGACGGTCTTCAGGCCGATCTCGGGGATGTCGTACTCCTCGAAGGTCACGCCCTTGCTGCGCAGCTCGGAAGCTGCGCCGTCGAAGTCGTCGACCACGAACGCGAGCGTGGTGTTCTGCGGAGCGGGCATGCCGGGGCGCTCGTAGAGCGCGAACTCGGTCCCATCGGCGGACTTCACGAGGACTTCGGCCGTCGGACCCGCGTTCTCCTTGATCTCGAAGCCGAGGACGTCGGCGTAGAAGTGCTTCGCGCGCTCCATGTCGTCGACCTTGAGGACCGCCTCTGCATGTGCATTCGAAAGACCTGCCACGTTGATCAACCCGCCTTCCAGCGATCGTACCGACCTGGCGCCACGCCGCGTGGCAACCGAGGCCGCTTTCGGGACATGAGTAGTGCCTACCCACGCGGAATCAGGATGCCGCGCGTCGCGTGGCGGCCCGCTCGATCGATTCGAGCACCTCTGCGCTGAGGATCCAGAACAGCGCCAGCATCCACACCGCAAGGGCGGTGAACGCGACGACTTCGGACAGGCCGTGCGCGAGGACGCGGGCGATCACGAACAGGAACCAGGCGCAGAAGAGCACCGCCGCGACGAGCACCGACAGGACCTTGAACCAACGAGGCAACCAGGGCAGCAACCAAGGCGCGAGCACCACGCAGCCAGCCGGAACGAGCGCCTCGAGCCACCCGGCGACGTTGTGATACACGTAGACGGCTCGCCCGCCGAGGTCGTACGGCAGCACGGCGAGCGAGATCAGCAGCAGACCCTGCACCACAAGTATCGCGGGTATCCCGACGCGCCCCACGGTACCCAGCATCTCCGCTCCGACGAGCGCCTCGAGCGCGACGTAAGCGAACCACGCGAGCAGCACGAGGATCAGGCCGTCCAGCACCTGGACTGCATTGAAGACGAGGGCGCTCTTGGCGTGCGCGGAGCCGAAGTGGCTGATCGACGGTCGCCACCATGCGCTCTCCTGTGTGATGGCCACACCCGCGACGATCCCGCCGACGAACACCACCCAGAACGCGACCGCCGTGGCGAACATCGCCCGAGCAGCGCGGACCTGGCGCTGCGCCGCGCTCATCGGCTCTCGATGGAAGCGATCCGGCTCTTGACCTCGGCGAAATACGACGGCGAGACGCCGACGGCGTCGAAACCCATGTCGACGAGTACGGGCAGGACCCGCTCGTCGCGCGCGCTCTCCCCGCACACGCACGTGAACGCGCCGAATTCCCTGCAGTCCTCGGCGATGCGACCGAGAAGTTCGAGGACCGCGGGGTGGGCCGGATCGAACATCTCCGCAACGTGGCGGCTTTCCCTATCGAGCGCGAGGGTGCACATGGTGAGGTCCGACAGTCCGATGCTCACGAAATCGGCCCCCAGCTCGAGGATCTCGCGAAGACGCATGGCGACCGCCGGAATCTCGACGGAGACCCCGAGGCGGACGTCATCGTGGGGCGTGAGGCCGTGCTGAGCGAGGGCGCGCTCCGCCCTCGAGTACTCCTCGGGGAAGCGCACGAACGGGAGCTTCACCCCGACGTCCTTGCAGCCGAACCCGTAGGCGCGGGCGATCGCACCGAATTCGATGTCGAGCATCTCGGGCTCGGCGAGCTCGCGACCGATGCCGCGCCACCCCAGAAGGGGGTTTCGCTCGACAGGTTCGGCGTGCCCTCCGGCGAGTCGGCGGAACTCGTCGGTGGGGGCGTCCATCGTCTTGTACCAGATCGGCTTTCCAGCGAAGAGCTCCTCGCACCGGACGATGCCTCGTGCGATCGACTCGAGCAGCTCTTCGCCGTGCCCGTCGCGGATGAGCCTCGTGGGGTGCACGCCGGTGGCAAGCAGGAAGTAGTCGTCCCTAAGCGAGCTGACCCCGTCAGCGAGCGGAGCGACGACCGCAGAGCGGTCGGGGACCAGCACCGACACGAAGACCTGCGTCCGGGTCGTCGGCACGCGGGAAAGCTGCGTGGGCGCCAGGGCCAGGTCGCCCTCGTAGACGACCCCCCGGAAGCCGTCCACGGTGACGACCGCCCCGTCGGCGAGCTCCTCGGTGGCGTGCGCGGCGCCGATGACGGCCGGTACCTCGAATTCGCGCAGGATGTTCGCGCCGTGGCTGGTAGCTCCGCCTTCGTCGGCGACCACGCCTGCGGCATCTCTCAGCCGGACGGCCAGGTCATTCGTGAGTCGCGGCAGTACGACGACCAGGTCCGCAGCGGGCTCCGGAACCGAATCATCGGCGTCCAGCACCATGACCCGCCCTGAGCCCATCGCGGGGCTCACGCCGACCCCGTGCGCGAGCACGGTGTGCTCGGCGATCTGCGGGAAGAGGTGCTCGTCGCTCCGCGCGAACACGAGCGGACGCGACTGAAGCACCCAGAACTGGCCTTCGGCGAACGCCCACTCGATGTCCTGGGGGCTACCGAACAGCATCTCCGCTCGATGCCCGAGGTCGGCCAGCAGCGCGACTTCGGCGTCGGTCAGGCGCCGCTTCTCGGGAAGGCCGAACTCGACGTCCTGCGGCTCGTGGAGCGCCGTCGGGGCCTTCTCGCCAACGAGCCGGGTGACCGTGACGCTCGAGGTGTCCATCGAGTATCGGTAGCGCTCGGGTGTGATCTCGCCTGACACGAGGTCCTCGCCCACGCCCGAGATCGCCTCCACGACGATTCCGGTGGAGTAGCGATTCACGGGGTCGCGGCTGAAGATGAGACCGGAACGCTCGGCGAGGACCTGGCGCTGAAGAACCACGGCGACCGAGAGCTCGCTTTGAGCGCGCCCCTTCTCGTGGAGGTAGCGGGCGGCTCGCGGCTGGAACGCCGAGCCCCAGCACCTTCGGACCGCACCGAGCACTTCAGACTCCGAACGCATCCCCGTGTAGGTCTCGAGAACGCCGGCAAAACTCGCGGTCGCGGAGTCCTCGAGCGTTCCCGAGCTGCGAACTGCAAGCGGGCCCCCCGCGGCGAGCAGGCGGCGTGCGGCTACAGCGATCGCGTCCTGGACCGCGAACGGGAATTCCATCGATCGCATCGAGAGTGCCGCGCGCTCGCAGTACGCACGGAGCGACTCGTCGTCGAACGCCTCGGGAGACTCTGCGACGCCAGCCGCTTGCACCACTTCGCGAAACGCGCGAGTGGTGATGACGACCCCGTCGGGCACGGGGAATCCCGCCGCGCTCAGTGCGGCGAGTCCGGCGGCCTTTCCGCCGATCTCGTCCGTCGGCAACCCATGGGCCGCCGCCAGTGCGATGACGTATTCGGGCATCGTGATGCGCCTCCACACTGCTACGTTCCCTCGCCGCGCCCCGCAGTAGGGGTTCTCAGGTGCACTCGCCCTGACAGCGATTTCCAAGGCTCGCTGACGCGGAGAAGGCAGGGGCCCAACACGGCCGGATGAGGGTATCTAGCCCTATGGGCACAAGCCCAGCCCGGTTCGAGAGCATTCGGGCGTTTGAAGGGAGAACGTCATGGATCAAGCACGTGTGTCGAATGGGGAAACACACGCCTGGTGGCTTGTGCTCCTCGCAGGAATCGCCTCGATACTTCTCGGGGTCTTCGTCTTCATTGCCCCCGTGGCCACGACCGTTGCGATCGTCTGGTTCATCGGCCTGTACTGGCTCATGACCGCCATCGTCACTCTCGTGAGCCTGTTCACCGACCGGTCACACCTCGGATGGAAGCTGTTCTCCGGCTTGCTGAGCCTGGTCGTCGGCGGATGGATCGTCATTACGCCGTTCACCACCACGGGCCTCGCGGCAGCTGAACCGACCCTCGCCTTCCTCGGTGCGACTGCGCTCATCTGGGCGATCGGCGGCATCGTCGTCGGGATCATGCAGCTCGCCGCCGCGTTCCAGGGCGGCGGCTGGGGAATCGGCGTACTCGGCGCGTTCTCGCTGCTCATCGGCATCCTGATCGCGGTGAACTTCTACGTGGCCGCGCTGGCGGTCCCGTTCGTCTACGGGATCTTCGCCATCGCCGGCGGTATCGCGGAGATCATCGTGTCGTTCAGGGTCCGCAGCGCGGAGCACGCCATGCCGGTTGGCCCGGGGCGCGGAGTTCCCGCGTAGGTTCGACGCAGTATCCGATTCGTGAGGGCGGCCGGAAGGTCGCCCTCACGTGCGTTGTGCACGACGAGCGACGAGCCCGTGATCAGACGGAGAGATGCTCGCGGAACCAGTCCGCCGCAAGGCCTCCGACCTCCTCGAGCGTGCCGGGCTCCTCGAACAGGTGCGTCGCGCCCGGAACGATCTCGATGCGCTTCTCTGGGCTAGCGAGTTGCGCGAACGCCATCCGGTTGAGCTCGATCACCTGAGTATCGAGCCCGCCGACGATCAGAAGCGTCGGCGATGTCACTCTCGGCAGTGCGTCCCCCGCCAGGTCCGGCCTTCCTCCCCGCGACACCACCGCGCGGATCTCCCGCCCGAGTACCGCTGCCACGTCGAGCGCGGCCGCGGCCCCGGTGCTCGCCCCAAACAGGCCGAGCCGAAGGTCGGCAACGGCCGGGTGCGCCTTCGCCCACTCCACGGCAGCGAGCAGCCGCTCCGCGAGCAGGCCGATGTCGAAGCGTGTCGAGTAGTCCCGGTCCTCCTCGGCGGTCAAGAGGTCGAAGAGCAGCGTACCGACCGACCCGTCCTCCCTCAGGCGCTCCGCGACCCAGCGGTTGCGCGGGCTGAGCCGGCTCGAGCCCGAGCCATGCGCGAAGACCACCAGCCCCGCCGCGCTCGCAGGAAGCTCGATGTCCGCAGCGAGCGTCCGCCCGTCGACATGGATGCTCGATTCCATCGTCCGCTCCGTCCTGCATCGGTCGTCAATGCATCCGGGTGGGGCGCCATCATCCCCCACCGAGCATCGCCGTGAGCCTCGCCGCATCCGCGGGTGCGTGCCCCTCGGCGTCGTTGTTGAAGTACGCGTAGCCGCCTCGACCCTCACCGGCCTGCTGCCGAAGAAACTGGGCCCACGGCTCGAGCGCGGGCGCGGAGTAGTCGCCGTGATACGTCTGGGTGCCGTGAAAGCGCAGGTAGACGAATTCGGCGGTCACCGTCAGGTTCCGCGGCATGTCGTCACTGCTCACCTGGACGTGTGCCGCATTGTGTCGTCTGAGCACCTCGAACGCGTCCTCGGCAAGCCAGGACTCGTGACGGAACTCGACCGCGTGACGCACGTCGTTCGGCAGTCCGGCAAGGAAGCCGTCGAGGAGCTCCGGGTCGCAGTGCAGGTTCGGCGGCAGCTGCCAAAGAACGACGTGGAGCTTCTTCCCGAGCAGGGAGACGCGCTTCATGAAGGTCTCGACCGAATCGCCGAGGTCGGCGAGGCGCCGGTAGTGGGTGATGAGCCGACTACCCTTCACCGCGAACGCGAAGTCCTCCGGAACCTCGTCGCGCCATTGCCTCACGGCGTGCTCGGTAGGCAGCCGGTAGAAGGTCGCGTTCACCTCGACGGTGTTGAAACGCTCGGCATAGAAGGGCAGGCGCTCGGCGGTGGCGAGGTGCTCCGGGTAGAAGACGTCGCGCCAGTGGTCGTACGACCACCCGCTGGTTCCAATACGGATGCTCGATCCTGCAACCACTGCCACCCCTGCCCGTGCACGTCAGCTTTCGTCCTGTGTACCCGCCGCGTCGAACCGCCGATTCCGCGGGCGGGCCATCCGGAGCGAAGGCGGGCGCGATCGAGGCCGGCTCGCGTGCGGCGCTCGAGCGGGGTATGCACCACTAAACGATGCCGCACTTGCCGCGCCACGCAGAGCCACGGATAGGAGCCACCATGGCGAACAACAGGGAGATCGCATCGGTTCTTGGTACCCTGAAGTACGTCGAGGCCGAAACCGCTTCGCTGTACAAGGGCATCCTGGGTGCGCACGAGAGCGAGCTCGCCCAGACACTCAAGGGCTTCCAGAAGGACCATGAGGACCACGTCTCGGCGATCACCGGGTTGTGCGAGACGCTCGACATCGAGCCGGAACAGCCGACCGGTGACGTGCCGGAGATGGCCGACGAGTACCGACGGATGGTGGACGGATCAGGCTCGCTGAACACCGCGCTCCAAGGTCTTCTCTTGGCCGAGCAGTTCAACTCCGTGCTCTACGACGCCGCCGAACACACGGACCTGCCTGCCGAGTTCGGCGACATCGTGACCGAGCACCACGCCGACGACAGGCTTCATGTCGCATACCTTCGGGAGCGCGTAGGCATCGAAGACGTCGGCGATTCCATCAGCAGGGAACACGCGATCAGTTGTCTGACAGGCGGCTACACCGACGACATCAGCCCTGACGACTTCGAGTAGCGCTACGCGCTATCACTGTACACGACAGGCAGTGAGGCCGCGTAGACGTCCCAGGGCTCCGGTTCGCCGATCTCGTAGCCCTGCGCAAAATCGACGCCTTGGTCGCCGATCGCCTCGAGGAGCTCCGGGTTCTCCACGAACTCGGCCACCGTCTGGATGTCCAGACCGCGGCACATCTCGACGATCGCCCTGATGAAGTGCTTGTCGGTGTGGCGGGTCACGAGATTCCGGACGAGCGCACCATCGATCTTGAGGAAGTCGACCGGGAGCTGCCGCAGGTACATGAAGGACGAAGCGCCCGCGCCGAAGTCGTCCACAAGGAATCGGCAGCCGAGTTCCTTGATTCCCGCGATGAACTCCTGGGTGTGCGGGATGTTGGCAACTGTGGCCGACTCGCTCACCTCGAGCACCAGCCTGCTCGGATCGATGCCGGTGGCCGCAAGCTCTGCACCGATCACGTTCAGAAGATCGGGGTCGTGCAGAGCGCGGGACGAGAGGTTGACGCTGAACGAGGTGTCGCGCCCCTGTGCCCGTTCGTCGGCAAGCATGCGAATCGCTCTCGTGAGCACCCAGTGATCGATCTCCTGGACGAGCCCCACCTTCTCGGCGGCTGCGACCACTCGCGTCGGAGATACGAACTCGCCGTCATCGCCGCGAAGGCGGAGCAGCAGCTCATAGGGACCGTCGCTGCCGTTCGCGAGACGACGGATGGGCATCGCATGCAGGTCGAAGCGGTCCTCGCGCAGGGCGGTGGTGATGCGGTCGACCCATGCGACGTTTCGAGCCATCTCCCCAGGGCTGGTGTTGGCACCGGAATACACCGAGATCCGTCCGCGCCCGCCCTCCTTGGCTTCGTACATGGCGAGGTCGGCCCGTGCCATGAGCTCCTCGATCGAGGTGCCGTCCTGCGGGTAGAGCACGACGCCGATGCTTGCCGTCACCTGGATCGCGTGACCGTCGATGGAGAACGGCTCATCGAGCAGCCTCGCGGAGAGCCGATTCGCCACGCTCATCGCGGAGTCCTCGCCGGCGTGCGGGAGCACGATGGCGAACTCGTCGCCCCCCAGGCGAGCCACGGTGCTATAGCTTCGCACCCCGGAGACCAGGGCCCGACTGAACTGCACGAGAAGCTCATCGCCTGTGGCGTGCCCGAGCCCGTCATTGATCGCCTTGAAGCTGTCGATGTCCATCCAGAGCAGGGCCCCGTGACTCTCGAGCCGGCTCGCCTCACGGCACTCTCTCGTCAACTCCTCCTCGAAGCGCCGTCTGTTCACGAGTTGCGTCAGCGGGTCGTGAGAGGCCAGGAACGCGAGCGATTGCTCCGAGCGCTGTATGGCGTCGAGCATATCGTTGATGCCCGATGCGATGGAGCCGATCTCGTCGCTTCCGTCGACGGTCACGCGAACGCTCGGGTCGGCGAGATTGCGAGCCTCGGTGAGTTCGTTGCTCAGCCGAATCAGTCGGCTCAGCAGCGGGCCGTGGAGAGCCAGTCCGAGACCGGCGATGATGGCAAGGCCGACTCCCGCCATCGCGATCGCCTCGCGGGAGAGCAGTCTGGGGTTGCGGATGCCTACGGCGTAGCCCAACGCGAATAGAACGGCGAGAGTCGCCAAGACGGTAAGAACCACTGCGCCAATCGCCCGAGTTCGTACGCTCATGCCCTTCTGATACCCGGAAGGGCATCGCGGCTACTTGTCGGCTAGGGATGCAGCCGACTCGGCTGCAGTCGTCCAGCCCAACGCGCTCCGCTTCTCGTCGATGATGCTGACGATCGCGAGCGCCGCGCGCGAAGGAACCGGCTCGACCACGAGTCGCGACCCGACGAGCGAGGGCAGTCCCTCGTCGCAGAAGAAGTCGACCATCGAGTTGCGGTTCGGCGTCGAACCCGCGTCAGCGGCCTCGACCGACGGCCCGAGGGCCGGTATCGGAAGCGACGGCGTGAGCCCGACGACCGTCGTGAGGCCGTGCGCGAGCACGGCGAGCATCTGTCCGATGGTCTTCTCGTTGGCAAGCTCGGGGCCACTCACCACGAACGGCATCTGCGGCAGGGCGAGCCGCGCTTCGTGCGCGAGCCCGGCGAACACCTGGATGATGCGCGTGTTGTCCGAGCAGCTGCCCACCACAAGCACCGGCGGTATGCCCGCCGCCTCGCAGGCAGCTCTCAGCCCGGGAGCGGCGTCCTTGGCGGCCTCCGGAGAGCACAGCCCCGCGTTGAGCATCGCGTGCGCCGAGCAACCCGACGCGAGCACGAGGATCCCCTGCGAAACGAGCTCGCGAGCGATCTCGACGTGCGCGGTCTCGTAGCCCGCCTTGGGCGTCGAGCAACCGACCATCGCGACGATGCCGCGAACCTCCCCCTCGGCGATGCGCGGAACCATCTTGCGCACGCTGCCGAAGGACTCGAACACGCTCTCGCGCGTGAAGCCCGTCATCACCTTCGTCGTGTACTCGGGGATGTGGATCTGTGTCCGGTCCCGGTTGCCGAAGGCCTCGATCGCCATCCGAACGACACGCACGGCGTCCTCGTCGAGCGTCTCGGGATGCTCCGGGTCGAATGGCACGTGCGTGGCGCCGGGGATGCGGTTCGAGCGGCACGTCGTCACGATCTCGGTGCCGAAGCACTCGGCGACCGCCTGCATGCCGGGCAGCACGCACTGCATGTCGACGACGACCGCGTCCACGGCCCCCGTTCCGACGATGAGCTCCTGGCCCATGGCTCCGGTGACGGTAGGGACGCCATGTCGCGACAGCGCCTCATGCCCCGTGCAGCACATGCCGCCGACCAGGATGCCGGCGGCGCCCGTCTCGCGCGCAAACTCCTTGATCTCGGGCGCCTCGACCTTCTCGAGGATCTTCTCGAGCATGACCGGCGAGTGCCCGTGCACGAGGATGTTCACGTGGTCCGGCTTGAGGACTCCGTAGTTGACCTCGGCCTCGACGGGTTCAGGGACGCCGAAGAGGATGTCGGAGACGACCGAGGACGTGACGAGGCCTGAGTACGCGTATGCGAGCGACGTTCGCAGCGCCTGCAGGAACATCGCGCGATCGTCCGAGCAGGCGCCCATGGTCGTCATGTGCATCGCTTCGAGCACCTCGAAGCTCGCCGAGCGCGGCAGGACGCCGAGCTCGGCCCAGGCGGCCCGCCGTTCTTTCGGGGCGAAGGCCTTCAGGCCGCGCATGTCACCGTCGGTCATCCGTGAGAGGTCCTCAAGCATCACCTCGGCGACCTTCTCGGCGATCTCCTCGAGGGGCGACCAGGAGAAGGCGACGTTCATGGCGTAGCCGACGTCACGCAGCCGATTCGATCCCTTCATGTCGAGGGTGATCTCGCCGCGAGAGACGCCGAGGAGCGTGAGGATCATGTCGTGCGCGTGGATGGCCTGAGCCGAAGCCCCGGCAGCGGCGGCGCGCAGCAGATTGGCCATGACGATGAGCTCCATCGTGCGGCCGCAGACGCCGCGCGGGCTCTTCGCGGTGATCTTGCAGGGTCCCCACTGGCACATCCGGCAGCAGAGCCCGCGGAGACCGAACCCGCATTGTGGCTGCTGAGCTTCGAAGCGGTCGAGGACGGTCTCGATGCCGCACTCGTCGAGGTGCCCGATCATCTCGGCGGCCGCAGGATTCGGGGCCAGCCGCTGCGCGTCTTCCTTGCCGGCGATGTCGGCACCGAGGTGCTTCGAGTGATACTTCACCGCATGCTCCTTCAGGGGCGTAGCATGTCTTCGCCCGAAGCACGCCGGCACGCGCGAGAGGACGCTTTGGGGAAAGGGTAGCAATCCTCACACCTGAATGGGCTCACGTAGCCTCAGGATCGCGAAACTCCTGCTCAGGACCGTCCACGTAGCGCTCGAGCGGCTCGGCCTCACCGATCTCGAAGCCCTGGGCGTAGTCGACGCCTGCGGTCTTGATCGCAGCCAGCAGGCTCTCGTCCTCGACGAACTCCGCGACCGTCTTGATGTCGAGCGCCTTGCACATGTCCACGATCGCCCGGATGAAGTAGCGGTCGGCCCGCGCGGTGCATAGGCTGCGGACGAGCACCCCGTCGATCTTGAGGAAATCGATCGGGAGCTTGCGAAGGTACAGGAAGTTCGAGGCTCCCGAGCCGAACCCGTCCAGCGAGAACCCGCAGCCTACCTCCTTGACCGCCGTGATGAAGCGCTGCGCCCTCGGGATGTCACCCAGCGCCGCGGTTTCACCGATCTCGATGATGAGCCTCGACGGATCGACATTCGCCTGCTCGATGGCGTCTTTGAGGATGATCGGAAGGTCGTTGTCGGAGAGAGCTGACGACGAGATGTTGATGGAGAACGAAGTGTCATGCCCGATCTCCCGCTCGTGCGCAAGCATCTCGACGGCGCGGTGGATCACCCATCGGTCGAGGTCGCGGATGATCCCCGTTCGTTCGGCACCGGCCACGATCGCGTTCACCGGAACGACGTTTCCCTGGTCGTCGGTCATCCGAAGCAGCAGTTCGTACGGCCCGGTGTCACCATCCGCAACCCGACGTGTCGGCATCGCGTGGAGCACGAGCCGACCGTGATGCATCGCGTCGCTGATGCGTGCTGCCCAGTCCACCGTGCACGTCGGACCGACAGCGTCAGCCTCCACGCACGAGTAGGGTTCCACACGCCCCCTGCCGCACTCCTTGGCGCGATACAGGGCGATATCGGCGTGCTTCATCAGCTCCTCGACCGAGTCCCCGTCCCTCGGGTACTCGACGATGCCGAAGCTGCAGGCGATCTTCACCGAATGGCCGGCCGCTTCGAACTCCTCGACGGCGAGGCGCAACGCAAACCTGCGGGCGAACTCGAGGGCAGCCGACTCGGTAGAGTGCGGCAACAGCAGCGCGAACTCGTCCCCGCCCAGTCGGCTGAGCGTGTTGTAGCTGCGCGATTCCCGCTTGAGCAGATCGCCGAAGGCCACGAGCAGGTCGTCGCCCGCACCGTGACCGAGCGCGTCGTTGATGTTCTTGAAGTGGTCGATGTCCATCCAGACGACCGTCCCCGAGTCCCCCAGCCGCTTCGCCTCGTCAAGCTCGCGCTCGAACTCCTCTTCGAATCTCCGGCGATTCAGGAGCTGGGTAAGCGGGTCGTGAGCCGCCAGGAAGCCGAGTTCCGCCTGTTCTCGCTCGGAGCGCTGGATCGCCTCGAGCATGTCGTTGACGCCGACGGCGAGATCCCGGATCTCATCTTCGCCATCGACGGTGACCCTGGCGCCCGAGTCGCCGGTCGCGCTCGCCGACTCCACTTCCTCCTGGAGCCGAGTGAGTCGGCCGAGAAGCGGCCGATCGAGCACGACGCCGATGGCCACGACCGTCAGGAGGCCGAAGGCGATGAGTCCCGCATACGTCCACCGGATGTAGGTGCGGGCGGCCTGGAGCGAACGGGGCGCCCGGCTGACTCTGATGATCGCCGCGGGCGCGCCATGGATGCCCTCCAGCAGCGAGTAGGCCGAGATCGTCTCGGTTCCCTCCTGGTTCACAACGATCTGCCCGGGTGAGACCCGGAGCTCACGTCTGGCAGCGGCCACATCGCCGGGAAGCTCTGCAGAGTGCACGGGGAAGAGGACGACCGCGTTGTTCGTGACGCGCTGCATCGCACTCAGCTCGGCGACCCCCACGTGCTTGGCCATGAGGAGAGCACCCGCTGAGGGCCCCGCGCCGTCGCTCGGGAGTATCTGGCGCTCGGCGACGAGCAACACGCCGTCGGCCGTTTCCAGCAGTCCTGACGAAGCTCCACCATCCTCGTTGGCCACGAGCTGCGCGGCGTGATCGCCGGCCAAGGCGAGAAGCTCCTGGGGGACGTCGACGGCGACGTCGCCTTCGGGACTCACCGCTTTCGCGAATACGACATCGCCGCGCGCATCGGTGAACACCATCGCCGTGACGCCCGCGTTGTGAAAGGACTCGTCATTGAGGTTGGTTTCGACGAAGCCTCGGGAGCGGGTGCGGACGAAGTCGACGCTGTCGTCCCAGACCGACCAGTCCGTGGCCGTAGTGTCGAGGTGCTCCACCTGCAGCGAGAGCGCGACCTTCGCGGCTCTCATCGCGTCGATCACCTCTTGACGGTCCCTTTCCTTGGCCATACCGAAGCCGAAGAACGAACCGGCGACGTTGACGAACAGGATCCCTACGGCAAGGACCAGGATGACAGCGCTGGATGTGCGCCACCGCAGACTCCGAAGTCTCCTCTTCCTCCGGACCGGCGTCGCAGGATCGGGTTGGCTTGACGCCCGAGCTGATCCCCTCATCAGCCTGCCCCCCAATCGGGCCTCTGACGTCTCATACCCGACGCGAGCTCGGCCACATCGTCCGCGAGGTCGCCAGAGGCGGAGACCGCGACCCAGAGACAGGTGCCGTGTGGACCGAACGCAAGCGACTAGGGAAGGTCCTCCCTCGGCGTCCCATCCCTCTTGAGAGACTCGATCGACTGGATGTCACCGACCTCGGTGCCCTGCGCGTAATCGACGCCTTCTTCGCGAACGGCGGCGAGGAGGTCCTCGTCTTCGACGAACTCGGCGACCGTCTGGATGTCGAGGCCCCTGCAGATGTCCACGATCGCCCTGACGAAGTAGCGGTCGGCGCGTGCGGTGCGCAGGCTCCGCACCAGGACGCCATCGATCTTGAGGAAATCGAGATCGAGTCGGCGCAGGTACAGGAAGCTCGAGGCTCCGGAGCCGAACCGGTCGAGCGTGATCCTGCATCCGACGGCCTTCATCTCCCGTATGAAGTTCTGCAGGCGGGGGATGTCTGCGAGCGCAGCGGCCTCGCTGACCTCGATGACGAGCTGCGCTGGCTCGACTCCGGCCACGTCCAGGCTTCGAGCGAGCGTCTGGGGTAGCTGCTGGTCAGAGAGCGCGGACGCCGAGACATTGACGCTGAAGCTCGGCGTTCGCCCTTTCGATCGCTCCTCGGCCAGCATGGCTACGGCTCGATTGAGCGTCCAACGATCGAGTTCCTTGCTCAGCCCCGTGTGCTCCGCTGCCGAGATGACCGTGGGCGTCGGTATCGTCGCGCCGTCCTCGTCACGCATCGAGAGCATCAGCTCGTAGGGACCGGGCTCGCCGTCGGCCACGTGAACGGTCGGCATTACGTTGAGCGTGAGACGACCGTCGCGCATCGCCTTCGTGATGCGGTTCGCCCACACCGCCCGGCGTGTCGGCGCAAGAGCGGCTTCACCCGCGGCAGAGTACGTCGAGATGGCGTTCCCGCCTCGGGCCTTCGCGGTGTACATCGCGAGGTCCGCATGCTCGATGACCTCGTCGGGATTGTCACCGTCGGCGGGATACTCCGCCACGCCGATGCTGCAGGTCACCTCCAGCGTTTGACCGTCGAACACGAACTCTTCGTCGGCAAGCCTCTCGCATATCCGTCGGCCGACCTCCTCGGCGACGGACTCGTCGGCGTGGGGCAGGATCAGCGCGAACTCGTCTCCGCCCAAACGGCTCAGGGTGCTGTAACTGCGCGATTCGGTTCGAAGCAGGTCGGCGAAGCGGATGAGGAACTCGTCACCGACCGCGTGACCGAACTCGTCGTTGATGGGCTTGAATCGGTCGATGTCGATCCAGAGGACCGTCCCCTTCTGCTGAAGTCTCACCGATTCGTCGAACTCGCGCTCGAACTCCTCCCTGAATCGGCGTCGGTTCACGAGCTGGGTGAGCGGGTCGTGCGACGCCAAGAACGAGAGCTCCCGCTGTTCCTCGTCCGAGCGCTCGATCGCTTCGAGCATCGAGTTCACGCCTGAGGCGATCGAGCCGATCTCGTCATTGCGGTCGGCGGTCACCCTGACGCTCGCGTCGCCGACGGAGCCGGCAGCGTCGAGTTCCTGCTGCAGGCGCTGCAGGCGCCAAAGCAACGGACGGTTGAGCATCAGGCCGAGCGCCAACATGGTGAGCAGTCCATAGCCGATCAGCGCGACGTAGGTCCACTTCAGGAACTCCGAAGTCGCTTGGTACGCTGCGGGGACCATGCTCACTTTGAGCACCGCCGCGGGCTTTCCGTCGATTCCGTCGAGCAACGTGTAAGCGGAGATCGTGTCGCGATCGAGCATCCGTACGATAGGAGCGCCGTTGCCACCTAGCAGCTCGTCGCGGGCCTCGGACACGTCTTGCGGCAGATCAGGAGCGTGCGCCCCGTACAACCTGGTCGTGGTGTTCGTGACGCGCTCCATGGCGCCGATCTCGGTCGCTCCTACTTCCTTCGCGAAGTAGAGCGTCCCTGCTGGAGGACCGCTGCCATCGCTGCGCAGGATCCGCTTGCGCGCCACCATCAACACGTCGCGCGATGCCTCCAGCAGGCCTGCACTCGAACGGTCCTCTTCGCTGTTGCTGGCCCGCTTCGGCAGGCTTCTCGCCAGATCGACCAGTTGGGGTTGCACGGTGTCTACCGGCTCCTGCGTCGACGTGTCGATCGACTTCGCGAGCACCGTTCGATCTTCGAGGTCGGTGTAGAGGATCGAAGTCAGACTGGCCGTCCTGAACACGTCGCCGCCGAGATTCGAAGCGACATACTTCGGCGACAGGTCGTGCATGAACTGCCAGGAATCGTCCCACTCCGCCCAGTCGGTCGCGGTGACCTCCAGGCGCTCGACCTGAAGCGAGAGCGCCTCCCGTGCGGCCCTCGTCCCGTGAAGCACATCGCGTTCATCGCTCGTGCGAGCCAGCCGGTAACCGAAGAAGGAGCCCAGCAGGTTGATTGCGAGAACGCCGACGGCAACGACGAGAAAGACCGCGCCCACGGTGCGCCAGCGCAGGCTCAGACGCGCCCGAGGCGCTCCCGTAGGATCGGCCTGCGCCAAACGCTCAGTCCCCCGCAGCAGGCTCATGACCTTGGTATACCCAGCCGAGAGGGGCGGTACAGGCAAACCCTGTACACCGACCATTAACTCCCGAGCGCCCTACCGAAGCAGCTCGCCCAAGTCGACCTGCAGCCTCCGACGCCCGAGCGGGCGTGCGTGGGTCACCAGCTCCGCGACGGTCGCGTGCGCCGCGTCGACCGCATCGGAGAGCGCTCGGCCGAGCGCCATGTGGGCGCAGAGCGCGGTCGAGAGCATGCAACCGGTCCCCCGGACGTCTCCGACGCCGGACACGAGCGGATGCGTGTGACGCGAGATGGCGCCGTTCCGCGCAAGCACGTCCGTCGCCCCATCGTCACCGGCTCGGATGCCCGTCACGAGAACCGCGCAGCCGAGCCGGTTCGAAAGGGCGAGGGCGGCGCGAGCTGCCCCCTCGGCATCGTCGACAGGCACGCCCGAGAGCGCGGCGGCCTCGGCAGCGTTCGGCGTGATGACGTCGGCGGCACTGAGAAGCGTCTGCACGGCGACACTGGGTGATCCCGCGGTAACGAGCGAACCGCCGCTCGAACTCGTCACGACCGGATCGACGACGACCACGCGAGGGCGATTCTCGCCGATCCACGTGGCGACCGCCTCGGCGGCATCGATGCTGCCGATGGCGCCGACCTTGACGCACGCGATCGGCCCGTCATCGAGGACCGAGCTGAGCTGAGCTTGCAGGATCTCGCGCTCGACGGGCCACGCGCCCGCGAAATCGCTCGAGTTCTGCGCCGTGACCGTCGTGACGGCCACCAAGGGAGCGAGACCGACCGCTGCGAACGTGAAGGCGTCGAGCAGCACGCCCGCCCCTGCCGAAGGATCGAGGCCGCCGATCGCGAGGGCTCGACGCTCGCCTGCCTGCCAGCCGCCCCTAAGCATCTTGGCCCTTCCCCGCGAAGTGGTCCCAGCCGGATCGCGTGGCGACAGCACCGATGACCGTCACGCTGTCACCCGATGTGATGCGTCCTATGGTCGCGAGCGAGCTGCCCGCAACCTCGACGGCGTCCTGCAGTCCCTCGACGCATTCCGGCGACACGGTCATGAGGAGCTCGTAGTCCTCCCCTCCCGCAAGCGCCGACTCGAGCGGGTCGTATCCGAGCTCCCCGGCGACCGCGCGCAAAGCGTCCGACATGGGAAGCGATTCCGCGTCGATCTCCGCTCCGACACCGCTCGCAGCGCAGATGTGGCCGAGATCCGCGAGCAATCCGTCCGAGAGGTCGATCATGGCCGACGCGCCGTGACGGGCGGCCGCCAACCCCTCCGCGAGCCGAGGCAGCGGCCGAGTATGCGCGCGGAGGAGCGCTCGGCCTTCAGTGGAGGTCGTGTCGGCCCGGCCCGCGAGCGTCAGGCGCAGCCCTCCGTCGGAATCCCCCAGGTCGTTCGTGACGCAGACCAAGTCGCCCGATTGCGCGCCTGCGCGCGTGACGGGAGCGGTCCCGGCCTCGAGGTGGCCCGTGAGCGCGACGTTGATGACGATCCCGTCGCCTCGCGTGGTGTCGCCTCCGGCGATGCCGATCCCGAAACGCACGCACGCCTCGGCGAATCCCTGGCTCAGGCGGTCGAGGTAGTCGACGTCCAAGTCCGCAGGAAGCGCGAGCGAGACGAGCGCGTGGTCGGGCACGCCCCCCATGGCCGCGATGTCGCTCGCGTTCACGGCGAGCGCCTTGTAGCCGAGATCAGCCGGATCGATCGCCTCGCGAAGGAAGTGGCGCCCCTCGACGAGGAGGTCGGTCGCTAAGATCAGGTCGCGTTCGCCGCACCTCACGACGGCGCCATCGTCGCCAAGGCCCACCACCACGTCCCGACCGGCCGGGAGCTTCCCTGCGAAGCGCTCGATCACGCCGAACTCGCCGAGCGCAGAGAGATCCGTCACGGCTCCTCCTCGATCGCACGGGGACGTCGTCCCCGTTTCGCTGCGTGCCCTACGTGGCGGCGCCGTCGCTGACGCGCATCGCGCAGTAGGGTCCGCACATGGAGCATTCCTCGTCTTCGGCCAGGCCCGAGCTCGCCCGCATCGCCTGCGGCCTTTCGGCGTCCATCGACAGCCGGAACTGACCGAGCCAGTCGAGCGCCTTGCGGGCACGCGCCATCGAGTCGTCCCAATCGCGAGCGCCCGGCAGGCCCTTCGCGAGGTCGCCGGCGTGAGCGGCTATCCGCGATGCGACCACGCCCTCGAAGACGTCGTCGGCCTTCGGCAAGCATACGTGCTCGGCGCGGGTGACGTAACACAGGAAGTCCGCCCCCGCCGACGCGGCGACGGCCCCGCCGATCGCGGAGGTGATGTGGTCGTAGCCGGGCGCCACGTCGACGACGAGCGGACCGAGGACGTAGAGCGGCGCGCCCTTGCAGACGGACTTGATCGTGCGGACCTGCGTCTCGATGTCGGCGAGCGGCACGTGTCCGGGCCCCTCGACGATGACGCCGACCCCGGCTTCCCGCGCGCGGTCGACGAGTTCGGCGATCACGTCGAGCTCGCCCATCTGCGCTTCGTCGCCCGCGTCGGCCAGACAGCCGGGCCGAAGGGCGTCGCCGAGGCTGAGCACGACACCGTGCTCGCGACAGATCTCCAGCACCTCGTCGAACCGCTCGTAGTAGGGGTTCTCGGCGTCGTTGTCGCGCATCCAGCACGCGAGCAGCGCACCGCCGCGCGAGACGATGCCCGTGGTCCTCGCCGCAACGTGAGGCGCATCGGCCTGTGCCTTCGTGAGCGATGCGTGGATCGTCTGGAAGTCCACGCCTTCCCGTGCATGACGCCGAACCGCCTCGATCATCGCGTCCGAGGTCATGCTGACGATGCCGCCGTTCCCCGCCGCGTGCACAGCGGCCTCGTAGATCGGAACGCTTCCCACCGCGACGGCGGAGCGCTCGAGAACCGCTGCGCGCACCCGTTCGCTACCGGGGCCCGTGGAAAGGTCCATGACCACGTCCGTGCCGGCCGCGATCGCGGCGTCGAGCTTGACGAGTTCGCTCTCGAAGTCCGACGAGACCGCCGAGGTCCCGATGTTCGCGTTGACCTTCGTGCGAACGCCAGCGCCCACGACGCACGGCCGGACGATGCCTCGACGCGAATGCGACGCGACGATGACCGCCGTGCCTTCGGCAAGCGCGTCCTGTAGCGCTTGGGGGCTCACGCCCTCCGCAGCGGCGGCGGCCTGGACCGCTGCATCGGGGATCGAGGCGGCGTAGCGGGAAGCGGGCATCACGAAACACCTCCAAAGGTGGTTGGCTGCGAGACTTCGGCGAGGTCGGCGAGCAGGCGCGCGGCCGCTCGGGGGTCCTCGGCCCGTGAGATCGCGGAGATCACGCATATCGCATCGGCCCCCGCCGCGAGCACGTCGGCCGCGTTCTCGTGCGAGACACCGCCGATTGCGGCGATCGGGACGTCGAATGCCTGCCGAACGGCAGCGAGCCCGTCGATGCCCATCGGCGGCGCCGCGTCGTGCTTGCTCGGCGTGGCGAACACGGGTCCGACGCCGAGGTAGTCCGCTCCGAGCGAGCAGGCATGCTCCGCTTGGGCGAGCGACGAGGCGGAGATGCCGAGCACCATCGATTCGGGCAGCGCCCCACGATCGAGCTGGCCGAGATCGCTCTGGCCGAGGTGAAGCCCGTCCGCGTCGAGATCTACCGCGAGCTGAGCGTCGTCGTTCACGACGAAGAGCGCGCCAGCCGCTCGGCACGCGTCGCGCACCGCGAGCGCCGTCTCGACGTACCGAGCCGGTCGGCGCTTCTCGCGGTACTGGACGACGCGGGCTCCGCCTTCGAGCGCCTGTTTCGCGAGCGCATCGTGCGACCGGCCGAGCTCGAGATCTTCGGCGGTCACGAAGTAGAGCCCTCGGATCCGGGCGGCCTTGCGCATCCTAGGCCTCCGAGATGCGCGCGCCCGCTTCGATGCTGGACGCATCGAGCGCGGCGAGCGCGTCGTAGAGCGCGGCGTGGAAGGTGCCGGGACCCGAGGCGTTCTCGGCGGCCCGCTCGCCTGCCAGGCCGAAGGCCGCAAGCGCCTCGGCGGCCGCGAGGGCGGGATCTTCGCCCACGGAGGCGAAGGACGCGCACATCGTCGTCGACATGCAGCCGGAGCCGGTGATCGCCCCCATCAGGGCGTGACCGTTGCGGACCTCGAACACCCGGTCCGCATCGGCGACGACGTCGATGGCGCCCGTGACCGCGACCGCGCACCCACGCTCGCGCGCCAGCGTGCGCGCCACAGCCGGCACGTCGTCGTGGGCGCCGATCGACTCGACGCCTCGAATCTCGGCTGCCTCGCCCGCGAGGAACGCGACCTCCGCAGCGTTGCCGCGGACGATCGCTATGTCGACCTCGTCGAGTATCCGAGCGGCCGCCCGGTTGCGAAGCCCCGTCGCGCCGGCGCCGACGGGGTCGAATACGACCGGCGTACCCGCCGCGTTCGCCGCCTTGCCCGCCATCACCATGGCGTCCACGAGCTCTGGCGTGAGCGTCCCGATGTTGAGCACGAGCGCACCGGACATAGCGGCGAACTCCTCGACCTCCTCGAACGCGTGCGCCATGACCGGCAGTGCGCCGAGCGCGAGGATCGCATTCGCCGTCTCGTTCATGACGACGAGGTTGGTGATGTTGTGGATGAGCGGCTTGCTCTGGCGGATCTTCTCGAGATCCGCGGACGTCCGACGACCGTAGTCCATGTGATGACTCCTTCGCTCCGAAAACAAAAGAGAACCGCCTCGCAATGAGAGCGGTCCTCTAAGGCCACAATCCCTGCGCTGGCATTACCCAGAGCGCTCGCGCGCCGTACAGGTTCGAACGGTCGGAAGGTGAGGCCTTCCCTCTCAGCCGCCTATGCAGCAGCTCCCGCGTCGTATTCGATTCGTGCTGCGCATCGTAGTACGCGCAGCGGTGCCTCACAAGAGGAGGAGGGCGTTCTCTGCCGAACTGGCCGGAACGGGTCCGTGAAGCAAGGAGGCGTCACGCTGCAGGTGGCGTCGTCGTGCTGGTGGCACTCATGGCTCGGACGTATGTGTCGCGCCGAGAAGGGATGCGATAGGCACCAAGCACAGAGAATCGTCGAGGAGCCTCAGCTCGTCGCCCAGATATGCAACGATCCCGAGCTTGAATCTCTCACCGAGGTCTTCCCTCAGGGTGCGGATGCCTAGCGTCTCACGCCAGCGGACCGTCGCGGCGGACTTCACTTCGATGGCTACCACTTCGGCGCCACGCTCGAGGACCACGTCCACTTCAGCACCGGCCGAAGTGCGCCAGTAGTGAACCGCCGAGCGCCTCGATGACAACTCGTCCGCGGCCCGAAGCTCGCTTACGACCCAGGTCTCCATCAGCGCGCCGGCCTTCGCGGCGGCCTGGGCGACATCCCACGTGTCGATGTTGGCGACGTGTGACGCCATGCCCACGTCGTTGGCGTACAGCTTCGGCCGCTTGACCAGACGTTTGCCGATGTTTGCGAAGTACGGGCCCAGCTCCGAAACCTGGTACGCGACCTCCAAGATGTTCAGGTAACGCCGCGCTGTCGCGTGAGTGAGCCCTGCATCCGATGCGAGGTCGCTCACGTTGAGCAGGCCCGAGGTGCGCAACAGCGCGAGCGTCGACAAGCGATGAAAGTCCGGCAGGCTGGCGATATGCGAAAGCTGACGGAGGTCGCGTTCGAGGAAGGTCTGCCGGTATGCGTCGTACCACACGCTCCGCATACTCGGATCCAGTCGGAGCGGCTCCGGCATGCCTCCCTCGATCGCTCGTCGCCTCGCGACGTCTGCATGGCCCTCACTCGGCGGCCGAAGGGCGGAAACGAACGTCGCGGCGTCGGCGGCAGCAAACGCCTGATCGATCGTGTTAGGCGGCGCCTGCGCCACGATCTCCGACCACAGGAGCGGCGGCAGCTCGAACCAGGCAGAGCGCCCTGCCAAGCTCTCAGTCACCGAGCGCATTCGGAGGAGATTAGCCGAACCTGTGATGAGAAAGCGCCCCGCGTGGCGGTCCCTGTCGATCTCCGCCTTGATCACCGGCAGGAGCTGTGGCGCTAGCTGGATCTCGTCGATGACGAGTAGCCCATCGGCGCGTCGCACGAATCCGACCGGATCCTCCGTTGCCCGCGTCAGCGCCGCCGGGTCATCGAGCGTGACGTACGTGCCGTCGATGTCACCCAGCACTTGCTGGGCGAGGGTCGACTTCCCGACCTGACGCGCACCCGTCACGGCGACGAGCGGGAACGACGCCAGTAGCTGCACGATTCTCTGGCATGCGTGTCGCCTGAGCATCTTCATACCTTGCATTTTCGCCACGACGTGACCGAAATGCAAGGTCTAACTCCCCCCGACCCGCCTATATGTGGCGATCCTCGCAGACAGCGTAACCCGCGCCGGGACGACCATCTCCCGAATCGCCTCGGTCACGCGCCGCGCGTCCACGTGCCACGCGCTCGGCCCCATTCGCACGAGAAGGCCGACCTCCTCCTGCGTGAGTTCCATCATCCGCTCGACAGGCACCAGACGCTCCAGCTCGAACAGCCCCGACAGCTGACGTTCGAGCCGCGCCTCCTTGTCTTCGTCGACCGTGACGAGCCCGAGCACCTCTACCAGCTCGTGCAGGTGCGCACCGGTCGGCGTCACGACGATCAGGCGTCCACGCTCAGTCAGCACGCGATGGAACTCAGCCGCATTCCGCGGAGCGAAGATGTCGAGCACAAGCGCGGCCGAACCGTCGCGAACTGGCAGCGCGTGCCAGGTGTCGCAGACAGCCGCGCCGATTCGCACGTGAGCGCGAGCAGCTCTCCTCGCCGCCGCCTTCGAAAGGTCGAGAGCCAGACCGGCCAGACCGGGCAGTGCATCGAGGGTGCGTGCGAGGTAGTACCCGGTCCCGGCGCCGACGTCGACGACACAGCCCGGCAGATCACTCGCCTGGGCCCCGCGCGCCGCGGCAGCCACGGCATCGGCGATCGGCGCGAATCGCCCCGTGTCCAGGAGCGCCGCACGAGCCCACACCATCTCCGTGTTGTCCGCGGTCATCGCCCGCGCGTCGCCCGGCAACAGGTTCACGTAGCCCTGCCGAGCCACGTCGAACGAGTGCCCTGAGGCGCACGCGACGACACGTTCCCGCAGCTCCAGCGACCGCCCGCAGTGGGGGCACGCGAGGAACTCGATGACGTCACCGAGCACGTTCTCGTCTCCTTCTGGTGTTTCGCGCCGCCTTGCTCGCGATGTCGCGCAGGGCATCGAGCATCCCTGCCGAAGAGTACCTCTGGCGCGATGCCGCGTCCTGGGACCTTGCGGCTAGGGGGAGCCATGGTAGACAAGCTCGTCAGTTTCAACGTCTGGTTGGACAACATCTTCGCACTGGTGTGGGCGGCGGCACTGGCCTTCGTCGTCTTCCACTTCAGCGTGGGCATCGTCAAAGGCCGCTTCCGCAAGAAGTTCATCGAGCACCAGTGGCCCGAACACGACCACCGGCCTCCGCTCACGCCCAAGCTCCTCCACGGCGTGCACATGGCCGGCATCATCATCCTCGCGATCACCGGCATGTACATCCGTTTCCCGCATCTGATGGGCGCTCGGACGTTCATGCGCAACACGCACTACTTCTTCATGATCGTGGTGACGATCACGCTCGTGTGGCGCGTCTGGTACGCGTTCTGGTCGAAGAACAAGGACTGGCCGGAGTTCGCGGTCGGCAAGAAGGACCTTCAGAGCCTCGTCGGCGTGCTCGCCTACTACGGCTACTTCAGCAACAAGAAGCCCCACGTCGCGAAGTACAACGTCGCGCAGAAGATGAGCTACATGCTCTTCCTCGTGATGATGCTGGCCCAGGTATTCACCGGGTTCGCGCTGCTCCGCTACAACATCATCTTCGGCGCGAGCCCGCGCGACATCCTCATCGGATGGTGGCTCGGCCCGATCGTGGGCGGGGCTCCGATGGCACTGTGGTACGCGAGGATGATCCACTACGTCCTGAACTGGATGTTCATCATCATGATGACGATCCACTTCTACCTCGCGGCTTCGGAAGACATCCCGTGCACGCTGGACTTCTTCGGCATCAAGGAGATGCCGGTCGTTCCCGGGCACGACCACGAGGACATCCCCGCCGAGGAGCCCGCGCCGGAACTCCAGCCGGCACCCGAGCCCGTCGTCTAGCGGACCCGCAACGCACCGAGCAACCCGCGGGCCCCGCGCAACGGAGGCCGCGGGTTGCTTGCGCTTGTCACTCCGGGAACGGTGATCTCTCGCCACGCAGCGAGCGCTCGACGACCTCCGCGATCCGGCGCCCCCGCGTCTCGGGCCGCTTCGCGCTGAGCACCCATGCGATCGCCGTCCGCTGCTTCGATGCCGAGTAGGCGTCGAACGTGCGTGACGCGTCCGGCTCGCGGGCGAGCGCTTCAGAAAGGTCCTCGGGCACCTCGAGGTTGTCGATCGGATCGAGCGTGCTCCACGACCCGTCCTTCTTGGCGGCCTCGATCGCGGCCGTTCCCGACGGGTGCATGAGGCCCTGGGCGGCCAGGCGGGCCACCCGCTCCTTGTTCGACTTCGACCACGACCCGCCCGGTCTTCGCGGCGTGAACAGCTGGCTGAAGCGGTGCTCGTCGACCGAATGCATCCTGGAGTCGATCCAGCCGAACGCCAAGGCCTCCTCGACCGCCTCGACATAGGAGACTCCGGGCCCGGGACTGGCCTTCTTGTGGATCACGACCCACGCACCCGACGCCGAGGCATGGTTCTCGGAGAGCCAGTCTCTCCACTCTGCACGGTTCTTCGGCTCGAAGCTCACCCGGTCGTCGGCCATTCGACGCCCTCCCGGACCCGACTTCCTTCGCAGACACCCTACCAGTGGCGCCGCACGTCAGAGCACGACGAGCGCTACCCCCACGATCGCGAGCGCTACGAACAGCGGCGTCACCCACGGCACGAACCACTCGGGGAAGAAGATCCGCGTCACGGGCCCCGATCGGTCGCCGAGGCGCTCGGAGAGCGCCGAGAGCGGGCACCTCCCGCGATTGACCGCGAGCACTGCGCCCTCCCCCGTGACGACCCCCGTCGCGAGCCACGTCGCCGGCGAATGCTCGCCCGTGATCCCCGAGAGCAGCACGTACGCGAGGCAGCACGCGATCGCCACGAACACGATCGCGTGTACGACCTGCACGGTCGCGATGATGCCGTCGCGACGACGAGCCGCCACACCTGCCCCTTCCGGTCGCAACGGATATTCCACCGAACCGCGGACATGTACGCGCCGCGCGACCCGGCCGGATTCGGGGTTATCACGGCGCGAACCCCTGCCGATGTAAGGAGTGACGGCGCTCACAATGGGCGCAGAGACCGAACAAGGAGTCATCCCGCAGGCGCGGGAGGTGAGATCAGTGAATCTGGAAGAAGCACTCGAGATCGTCAACGATCCGTCCCTCAGCGCCTACTGCGAGTACCTCCACGAGAACCTCTTCGCCAAGTACGGCGAGTTCGAGTTCGGCATCGACGATCAGTACGACGACATCGTCTATGCCTACGCATTCGTCGCCGTGGAGTTCGTCCTCAACGAGGGTCTTCTCGAGATCGCCCCCTACGCCGCCGATGCCGGCGAGTCAGAGGGCGGGTCCGAGGGCTGACGCCAGTTCGCAGGCCAGCCCGTACCCGTGTGGACACGCCCGATTACGGGCATCGAATGAGCACGTCCCCGCGCACCAGGAGGTCGCTCGATGACTGCCGAAGACAGCTCCACGCAAGCCAGTCCCGACGGCGACGCATCCGTACAGGCGAGCGTCGTCCCCAACGTCACCGCGGCGCATGACGCGAACCTCACGAGTAGTCTCGCCGGAGTCGTGAACTCCCAGGGCGACGCCGATCTCAATCAGAGCGGCGCCGGAGCCGTCATCGCGCAGGGCGCCGTCGGGATCTCGCAGGGCGGAGCCGCGGCGATCGTGTCGCGCAGCGTTGCCGGCGAGTCCATGGGAACCGGCATCGTCGTCGCCAATGACGTGCGGATCTCCCGAGGGTGGATCGGCGTCGTCGCCTCCCCCAACGTGGAGATCTCCGACGACTCGCGAGTGCTCATCGACCCGCGCGCAGCACTCATCATCGCGGTCGCCATCTTCGGCGTGTTCGGACTCGCGGTCGTCATGGCGGCCATGTTCGCCCGTCGCGCGATGCAGTGGAGGCCGAAGATCCCGATGCCCTCGATCCAGTGGCGCAGGGCACGGGGCTAGCGCTACTCCATCAGCTCCGCAGGCGGATCGACGTCGTCGTAGATCCGCGCCGAGGCGAGCTTGCCGCTCGGCCCGCGCGTGTAGGCCGCAGCTCCGGCTTGTTGCGGAAGCTGCGTGGCCCCCCATCGGTCGACCATGAACTCGTAGACGACCGTCTCACCGTCGTCGGTGATCGTGCCGAGATGGAGCACGATGGGGCCCAGCCGAAGGATGGACCGATACCACTGCGTCCGCTCTGCGCCGGCGTGCGCATAGGCGGATCCCGCGGGCTCCCGCACGCTGCCTTCCGGCTCGAACAACGAATCCGCCAGCTCGGCATCGCCGGCCGCGAGCGCGGCATGATACGTCCCAACGGGCTCGGCCGGGCGCTCCCCGGTCGTGTAGTCCATCAGCGGAGGCCGAACCGAATGCGAGCCGGTGAGCGGCCACGTGCTGTGGTAGATCCGCAGGTCACGTATGCATTCGTCCTCCTTGTCCGCGATCAGCATGATGGGAAGCTCGCGCGTCTCGCCCTCGAATGCCAGGCGCAGCGAAAGCTCGTGCACCACCCGCTCGTCCGTCTCGGTGGTCCGGATCTCCTCCGACGCGGCGTCGTGCCGCTCCAGCCACGCGCGGGTTTCGGCCACGAACTCGGGTGGTTCCTGCTTGCGACCGAGGGGCGAGTCGACGGTGGCCCTCGCGCCGAAGGCCCCGACCACGCCCGCGTCACCCTGGATCATCGCCGGATAGAGGTATCGGACGTCCTCGGCCACTGTCATCGGTGACTCCTCTCGAAGAGCGATGCCGTGTGCTGTGCATGTTCCCCACAAGCACGATGTCGCCGGAACCCCCCTCACGACGCAAGTCCGAAGTCCCGCGGGACGAGAGCGGGCCAACGGGTACGTTTCTGTTAAGCCCGCTTCATCCGAAAGGACGGTCGTGAGACGTCTCATTGCGCTTCTCGTGATGCTCGCGCTGGCTGCCGCGTTCGCTGCCGGATGCGGTGCCCGTGGACAGGAACCCGGAGCGAGCGGCCTGCATTCCTCGGTGCCGAACCTGGTCGGCATGCAGCAGGACGCAGCTCGTTCCAAGGTCGAAGAGGCCGGCTACGTCGTCGGTTCCGTCACGGCGACGAACGCGCCCGACGCGGAACCGGGGACCGTCGTGGAGCAGTCGCCGCTCAAGGGCACCTCCGCTCCGCGCGAAACAGCGGTGAATATCGTGATCTCCTCGCCCTAGCCGGGGCATGCTGCGCGGTCGGAGCGGGCCGGACAGCACACCAACATAGGGGGCTCAACATGAAGACCACGAGGACAACGGTCGCAGTCGCACTGGTGATCGCGGTCGTGGCGCTGCTGCTCGCACCGGCTGGCGCGGGTGCCGCGACGCTCACAGCCAAACAGCAGCTCGGCAAGAAGCTCTTCTTCGACGCAGGCCTCTCGGAACCCGCCGGGCAGGCATGCGCCGATTGCCATCACCCCACAGCGGGATACGCGGACCCGGATCACGACCTGCCGACGTCCCGGGGTGTGATCCAGGACCGCTTCGGAGGGCGCAATGCGCCGACGGCGGCGTACGCCAGCCTGATCCCGACATTCGGACAGATGGTCTGCTGCAACATGGGCTCGACCTACCGGTGCGGCCAGTTCTGGGACGGGCGCGCGGCCACCCTTGTAGAGCAGGCGAAAGGCCCGTTCCTCAACCCGCTTGAGATGAACAACCCGAGCAAAGACACCGTGGTGCGAGACGTGAAGGCGTCATCGTATGCATCGCTGTTCCGGCAGGTGTACGGCTCGTCGTCCCTCAACAACGTGGCCGGCGCCTACGACAAGATCGCCGACGCGATCGCCGCCTACGAGGGCTCACCCGAGGTGAACACCTACAGCTCGAAGTACGACGCCTACGTGGCAGGCCGGACGACGCTGACAGCCCAGGAGTCGCTCGGCATGTCGCTCTTCAACGGCAGGGGAAGGTGCTTCCGCTGCCACGGCTCGTGCGGGATGGGCGGCGGTCGCATGGGCTCGATGGGATCGGCGAACAAGGCGTTCTCCAACTTCACGTATCACAACGTCGGCGTCCCCAAGAACGCGGCAAACCCCTACTACACGCTTCCCGCCGAGTTCAATCCCGCCGGATATGCCTGGATCGACTACGGGCTCGGCGGCGTGCTCAAGGGCCGCGGAGTAAGCGGATGGGAGCTGCAGAACGGCAAGCATCGCGTGCAGACGCTCCGCAACATCGCCAAGACGGGCCCGTACATGCACAACGGGGCGTTCACGTCGGTCAGGCAGGTAGTGGAGTTCTACAACTCCCGCGACACGGGTGCCTTCGGCCCGGCCGAGGTGCCTCAGAACCTCTCTGCCGACGTTGGGAACCTCGGACTGACCTCGAGCGAGGTGGACGCGATCGTAGCGTTCCTGAACACGCTGTCCGACGGGTACTGATGCGGCGTGATCCCGACAGACGCGCGACCGTCGCTAGCGAACGACGACGCGGATCGTGCGTGATGAAGACGACCCGAGCGACGGGCTGCCGAGGTACCTGACGCGGAAGTAGTAGCTACCGCGGTACTTCGGGCGGTACGAGTAGCGCCAGTAGCCTGATGAGGACGGCTTCGATGTCGAGATGAGCACGTAGCGCGACGTGCCCGGCTTGCGCACCTCGACGCGTACGCTGTCGCCCGCCCACGGCGAGGTCAGGGTGCCGGAGAGCGAGAACATGACGTTTCGCCGAACGCTGTAGTCGTTGGCCCTGATCGTGATCGAGGTCGGCCGCTTGTCCGACCACGTCCCGTTGGAGGAGCCGAACCTGAACGCCGCCAGCGCATCGGGGGTCGATGTCACACGCCAGTCCCGCGTGTAGCCGTTGACATACTGCTTGGCGTGGAACCAGCTCACGCCGACGATCCTCGGGAAGTACTTCGGGATCGCGCGAAACATCGTGTCGATCCACGCGGGTTTGTCGCCGCCATTCGTCGAGCAGCCGGTCTCCGCCACGAAGATCGGAGTGCTCGTGGAGAGCGCGCTCACCTTCGCGTACGGATCGTCGAAGAGCTCACGGAAGGTGCGCCACTTCCCGCCGGTGCCGGTGCCGATGTTGTAACCATCGATCGCCATGTAATCGACGTAGCCTGAGCCCGGCCAGTAGTCCCGGATCTCGTTCTCGCTCGAGTTGAGGTCCCGATCGGCATTGATGCTGTCCATGTTGACGCACCAGACCATCTGGATGTTAGTCGCACCCTCCTGGGCGAACACGTCGTGAACGTGGCGCCAGGCTGGCTTGAAGTCCTCGGGCCTGTTGGAGTTCACCGTGCCGCCCCACGGGTACCAGTTGCCGTTCATCTCGTGGAACAGCCGCACCCACACGGGCTTGTTGAACGTCTTCGCGTCGCGCGCGAATCTCCTGAGCAGCGCGTCGTGATCCCCGCGGGCGATCTTGTCCAGCGTGTAGTCCGACTGATTGCGGTCCCAGTCGTACGGGTCCTTCATCTCGAGCGTGACCATGGGGATGGCGCCGAGGCTGTCCGCCCTGCGCAGTTGGTCGAGCGTGAAGGTGTTGTCGTCGGCCGTCTCGATGTTCTGGAAGAAGTTGCAGATTCGAGCCTGACTCGTGGTCTTCGTCTCCACCGTCTGGAACGGGGCAGGCTCCCACGGAGCCCCATCGACGTAGAAGCCGACCCATCGGGTCGGCTCGGCAGCGACAGCCGAAGACGAGAGGAGCGGAGCCGCAAGGAAGGTCGCGATCAGTCCGCACGTGAGCAGGATGCGGGCGGGCCAGCGGTGCACATCTTCCCCTAGTGCTAATGCGTTCGGCTACGTCCAGTGGTACCGCCTGCCGCGCGGGCGCAAAGCCGTCACGACATCGCGCACAGGATACCACCGGTCGCGCCGGCGTGCTTGGATCCGGGGCCCGGATCGAGCGGGGACCAGAGTCTGAACGGCGCGGCAGGCGGTTGAGCAGCGCCGCAGGCGTCTGCTCGAACCGCCTGGCCCATGACGGCGAAGTCCGGCATGGGCCGTCTTACCCAGCGTCGGCGAAGCACGTAGAATAGCCGCAGTCTGCAAGAAAGGCCCGGATGAAGCGCCCTGTGCGAGCAAGCCAGAACGTGAGCCGCATGTGCCTCGTGTGCGGTGTGGACAACGCCTTCGGCCTTCGGGGCCGCTTTCTCGAACTCGACGGCGAGGAGCTGCTCGGCATCTTCGAGCCTCGTCAGGAGCACCAAGGCTACCCGGGTCGCGTGCACGGAGGGATGCTCTCGACGATGCTCGACGAGACCGTCGGGCGCGCCATCAACATCCTGGACGCCACCGCATGGGGCGTAACGGTCGAGCTCGATGTGAGGTACCGCAAGCCCGTCCCCTTAGGCGAGGTGCGCGTCCTCGCCCGCATCACGAGGAACAGCAGCCGGCTCTTCGAGGGAACAGGCGAGATCCTGCTGCCCGACGGCACCGTCGCGGTCGAGGCGTCGGGCACCTACCTCAAGATGCCGATCGAACGCATCGTCGATGAGGACTTCAGCGATCAGTGGTTGGCCGACGATCGTCCACTTCCCGACAGCGTCGACGTTCCCATGCCCGAAAGCGCGCGTCGATGACCCGCCGGATCGCCCTTGCCGAGCTCGGGGCGGTGTGGCTCGCGCTGGTCGCGAAGGCGCTGCTGATGCGGTGGCTCGTCTTCGGCGAGATCGGGCTGCTCGCAGGGCTCGCGTTCGAGGGAGCCGTGCTCCTCGCCATTCTGGTGATCGTCGACCTGCTCTTCCCTGACCACCGGTTCTGGGCGCTGTGGACGACCGACGCGATCCTGTCCGCCGGGATGTTGGCGACGGTCCTGTACGCCGGCTACTACGGGCAGATCGCCACGGTAGGACTGCTTCAGCTCGCGGGTCAGGTCCCGGCCGTCCGCGACAGCCTGCGCGGACTTGTTTCGCCGATCCAGCTCCTGTTCGCGGTCGATCTCGTCGCGATGCTCGCGTACCGGTGGTGGCTGTGGAGCAAGAGCGCGACATCGCCCGGAGCTGCGGCAGCCGAAACGCGACCCGATTCTTCCGCCGCTCTCGGCGCCGACGCCGCGTCGAGCGGGCACGGCCGCGACCTCGTCCGCCAGTATTCGGCGGTCTACCTGAGTGCGCTCCCCGCGATCGTGCTCGCCGCCATCCTCGTCGTCGGCGTGGTGAGGCTGCCGCAGCCGGTGGACGGCCTCGCGGCCTCGAAGCGCAGCGGTGTGTTCGCATACCAGGTCGCGAACCTCTTCCCCCGCCGCGGCGCGGTGTCCGCGAACGTCGACCTCAGCGATCCGGTTTCCGTGCAGGCCGAGATCGAGCGACTTCGCGGCGGCACCCGGGGCAAACGGCTCGCGGACTTCGAGCCGGGTGCCTTCGGCGGCAAGAACGTGATCGTCATCCAAGTCGAGGCGCTGCAGACCGCAGCCCTCGACCTGAAGGTCCAGGGCAAGGAAGTCACCCCGTACCTGAACCGGCTCGCGGACAAGAGCTGGTACTTCCCCAACACGTTCACGCAGGTCGGCGGCGGCAACACGGCCGACGCGGAATTCATGCTCAACACGTCTCTGTATCCGCCGCTCAACGCAGCCGCGTCCCAGCGCTGGCCCGACCGCGAGCTCCCCTCGTTCATGCGCCTGCTCAAGCAGTCGGGATACACGACGATGACGTTCCACGCGAACACCGCCCACTTCTGGAATCGCGTCGAGCTCTACGGCGCGCTCGGCTTCGACAAGTTCTACGACTCCGAGTTCTTCGGCGGCAAAGACGTGCTCGGGATGGGCGCGTCCGACGAGGTGCTGTACGCCAAGGTGCTCCCCGAGCTCCAGAAGCTCGACGATGCGGGCACGCCGTTCTGCGCGCAGCTCATCACGCTCTCCTCGCACCGCCCCTTCGATGGCGTGCCGAAGGACCGCCTCCCGCTCCAGATCACCGGGCAGTGGCAGGACACCTTCACCGCCGACTACCTCTCGTCGCAGTCCTACGCCGACCGAGCGCTCGGGGAGTTCCTCGCCGAATTGGAGCGCACGGGTCTCGCGGAGGACTCGATCGTGGTCGTGTACGGAGATCACTTCGGCCTCGTCGCCGACGAGCCCGATCCCCGCGACGCCGAAGCCCAGCGCGACTTCTTCGGGCACGAGATGACCGAAGCGGACCTGCTCAGCGTGCCGCTCATCATCCGGATGCCGGGTCAGGAGACCGGAACGGAGGTTCGCGACCCCGTCGGCCAGATCGACATCATGCCGACGCTCGCGGACGCGCTCGGTGTCGACCTTGCCCGCAGCCCGCATTTCGGCCGAAGCGCCTTCGTGCGCTCACCTGTGCTGATGCCCGCGGCGCGCATCGTCGCGACCGGGTCCTTCATCGACGAGACGTCGCTGTTCGTGCCCGGTGTCGGCTTCGACGACGGGCACGCGTATTCCGCGAACACGAAGATGCCCTCCGAGGCGCGCGATGCGCAGCGTGACGAGCTTGAGCGCGTCCGGAAGCTGATGACGCTCGCCGAGCGCTACACCGACGCCCTGCCTCAGCGCGCGGACTACGTACCCGACGACAAGGCGGTCGTGCCGCAAGAGGCACGGTAGCGGGCTACATCCCGCTTTCGCGGCCGGTCCGGCCGGCTATCGTGGCATCGGGAGAACTGAGGGCATCGTCGAAGATGGCGCGCACGAGCGCAGCCTCGTCGGGGTTGCCGGTCACGAATGCGTGCCAGATCAGGTTGCCGCCGACGAAGATGATGCGGCCCTGTCCCCAGCGACGCGACGCGACGATCGAGCGGCCGTCGACGCTCGCGAGCGTGTCGAGCGGCTCGACGCCGGGCAGCGCGTCGTAGGTCGCGCCGACCCACACCGGGTCCTCTTCGGTGGAGAACCGGGCGTTGCTGAAGGGCTCGAGGTCCGGGTAGCGGG
>JACRBU010000050.1 GCA_016213085.1 Coriobacteriales bacterium | reverse complement strand
GCGCCGCGTCTCGTCGCGCGCGGGCACCGGGTGGCGTTCGCGGTGCCCTTCGGCAGCGCGCTGGCCGACGCCTTCGAGGGTTCGGGGATCGACGTCACCGAGATCGCCCTGCGCTCCACCTCGCCGCTCGAGGCGATTCGGGAAGTCCGCGCGCTCGCGAGGGCCCAGGACTTCGACATCTTGATGGGCACGGGGTTCTTCTCGAATCTCGTGGTCCGCCGAACCGGAGCCGGGTGCCTCGTGGTGAACCAGGTCGCGGTCGTCCCCGGATCGGAGCGCGCCGATGGGGCGGGAGCGGTGAACTCGGCGGTTCGTCGCGTGGCCGACTCCCTCGGACGCTCGAAGGTGGACGCGTTCGTCGCCGTTTCCGATGCGGTCGCCCACGAACTCGCCGACCGGGGTGTCGGTGCCGACCGCCTGTCCGTCATCCACAACGGCATCGACATCGACGAGGTCAAGCGAGCCGCGGACGAGACGCCTCGGCCCGAGCTGCCGGATAGGCCCCTCGTTGTGTGCGTCGCCCGTTTGGAGCCGGTCAAGGGCGTCGAATACCTCGTGCGCGCCATGCCGACGACGAGCGCCGGGACGCTTGTAGTCGTCGGCGACGGCTCGCAGGCCGCGCGCCTGAGAGAGGTCGCCGTCGCTCTCGGCGTGTCCGACCGCGTGCGGTTCGTCGGCTACGACCCTTCGGCGACCAGGTGGCTCGCGGCGGCGGACGTCGTTGCGGTCCCTTCGCTCGCCGAGGCTTTCGGGCTCGTGCCGCTCGAGGCGATGGCGCTCGGCAAGCCGGTTGTCGCGACGAACGTCGGTGGGCTGCCCGAAGTCGTCAAGAACGAGGTGACCGGGCTCCTCGTCCCGCCGGGCGACCCGGCGGCACTCGCGGACGCCATCCAGACGGTGATCACCGATGCCGATCGCGCGGGCCGGCTCGGCGAAGCTGGCCGTCGAAGAGCCGCAACAGGCTTCTCCGCCGAAGCGATGGCGGACGCGTACGACAGGCTCTTCTGCCGGCTGATCGCCCAGCGTGGCTGAGCGTCGGGCGCTGGCGCGCAGGGTGCTACTATCGTCGCGTCCTCGGCTCTCGACGAAAGCGACTATGAACACCTCAGCGACCCGCCTCATGCTCGCCGCCATCGCGCTCGTGCTCGTTGGCACCACTCTCACGCTCGCGGGTTGCTCCAGCGGGCGGCAGACCCCCGCGCAGCAGCCGCCTCAGGCCACCCCCGCGACCGAACCGGACGCTCCCGAGCTCGGCACTCCCGAGGACGCCATGCGCTCCTACCTCGCGTGGTCCAGCTACGCGTACCGACTGCTCGAATCCGACGTATCCAGTCCGACAGCCTCACCCGAGCACCAAGTGCGAGTCGATTCCTATGTCGAACTGAATCGCCAGAAGGGTCAGGCGATCGAGCAGCAGCTCACCAACCTCGACATCAAGGACTCCGACAAGAAGGGCTCGACCGCCACGATCGTCGCGGTCGAAACCTGGCGCTACCGCTACATCGACACGAGCACCGGGGCTTACAAGTCCCCCGAGTACACCGTCGTCTACGACACGACCTACACCCTGAAGCGCGACGCGAAGCGCAAGGTCTGGGTCGTCGACAACGTGAAGGCGCAGCCGCGCGGCGAGGTCAAGTGAGATGAGCGCCGCCGAGCCGCGGATCCGCCTGCTGACCCCCTCGGATGCGGGGGCGCTCGCGCGCTTCTTCGAAGCGATCAAAGACGACCCCGGCGTGAACCGCTTCTTCATGCCGTTCCCATTCACGCCGGAGCAGGCGGCCGAGATCACCGGGCGCGATCCGTCACTTCGCGACCTCTACTTCGGCGCGTTCGAAGACGACGAGATCGTGGGCCTCGGCATGCTTCGTGGCCTCGATGAAGGCTACGAGACTCCCGCGTTCGGTGTCGGGGTGGCACCCTCCGCCAGAGGCAGGGGAGTGGTCAGCGCGCTGCTCGACTGGGCAGTCGCATCGGCAAGGGCTGCCGAGATCCCCGGGATCGTGCTCAAGGTCTCCGACGACAACCTCCGCGCGCGCCGTCTCTACGAGGACCGCGGCTTCACCTTCTCGGGCGAGCGTGCGGAGAACGGCCAGCTGATCGGCCGGCTGTCGCTGCGCTAGCGCCGCCGGACCCGCAACCCGGCACTTCGGATGCTATGCTATGCGCGGGTACAGGCTCCGCCTGACCCACGTAGAGAACCAGCCGGCTCCAACTGCCGGAACCGACGAACCGCCAAGGGCGCCGATGAATCGGCGCCCTTCGGCATTCCTGAACTCCGACGGGTCGGCCGCGCGTGCCGCGACTCATGCCCGGATCGTCTGCCGCAACCGCCGCGCGTGTGGGACAATCCCCTGTGCACGGGGACGAAAGGACATGCGCGTCATCGCGAACGCGAGCTTGGGGGTTCAGTTGCCTGGTTCCAGCGAGATCCGCTTCGGTACGGACGGCTGGCGAGCCGTCATCGCTGACGATTTCACCTACGCGAACCTGAGGCGGGTCGCCGATGCAGCCGGCCGCGTATTCGCCGCCGATAGCCCCGGAGGCCGCATCATCGTCGGCTACGACACGCGCTTCGAGGCGGGCAACTTCGCCCGAGCCGCGGCGGAGGTCATCGCGACGCACGGACTCGACGTCCTCGTCTCCGACCGCTACGTTCCGACGCCCACCCTGTGCTGGGCTGTCGCGCATGACGACGCCGCTGTCGGCGGCGTCATGCTTACCGCGAGCCACAATCCCGCCGAGTACAACGGTTTCAAGTTGCGTATGGCCGATGGCGGCGCCTCCCCGGTTCCATTCACCCAGCGTGTCGAGGACGAACTCCGCGACGAGGCCCCGACCGAGCGCGGCATGTACGCCGAAGCCAACATCGCGAGCGCGTACATCGAGGCCCTGCGGGACGCCGTCGACGCCGAAACGATCCGCGGCGCGGGACTCCGCGTCGTCGTCGATTCGCTCTACGGCGCGGGTCGCGAGTACCTTGCCGACACGCTCGAGGCGCTCGGCGTCGAGGTCATCGCGCTTCACGGCACCGAGAACCCAGCCTTCGGCGGGCTTCATCCCGAGCCGATCCCGCCGTGGGTCGACGAGGCGCGCGAGCTCGTCCGCATGGAGTCGTGCGACGCCGGCTTCTTCACCGATGGCGACGCGGACCGCATCGGCGCGTGCGACCGACACGGCGAATTCGTGAACCCGCATCGCATCATCGGTCTGCTCACCCAGCACCTGGTCACCGACAAGGGCCTCTCCGGCCGAGTCATCAAGACCGTCTCGACGTCGGTCCTCGTCGACCGCCTCGGCCAGGCGCTCGGTCTCGAAGTGGTCACCACGCCCGTCGGGTTCAAGGGGATCTACGAGGAGATGGTCGCGGGCAACGTCCTGCTCGGCGGCGAGGAGAGCGGCGGCATCGGCATCCCCACGCACGTGCGCGAGCGCGACGGACTGCTGATGGCGCTCCTGCTCACCGAGATGATGGCGCAGCGCGGCAAGGGGCTCGGCGAGCTCGTCACCGAGATGTTCGAGGTCACCGGCCCGCTCGAATACAGCCGCGTCGACCTGAGGCTCACGCCCGAGGCCATGGCGTCCTTCCGAGAGCGCATGCCCGAACTCGCTCCCACCGAGCTCGGAGGCCTCGAGGTGCTCGAGATCCAGCGGGCCGACGGCATCAAGTTCCTGCTCCCCGACGACGCCTGGCTGCTGCTTCGCACCTCCGGCACCGAGCCGCTCGTTCGCGTGTACGCTGAGGCCTCTTCGGCTGGCGTCGTCGACGACCTGCTCGCCGCAGGCCGGGCGCTAGCCGACGGATCCGCGTAGCAGCCCAACCACGAGGACCGGAGCCCCCACCCCATGCGCGTGACGATGATCAACAAGTACTACCCGCCACATCTCGGCGGCGTCGAGTTCGTCATGCGCGACATGGCCGAGGGACTCGTCGAGCACGAGGGCGCCGAGGTGCGCGCCATCGTTTCGAACGGCGACTCCTCGCGCGTCGAGGAGACCATCAACGGTGTCGACGTGCTTCGCCTTCCGCGCGCCTTCGAGTACGCGTCCACGCCCATCGCGTGGTCGATGCCCAAGGCGATCGCCGAAGACGCGCGCAGGACGCCGCCCCCCGACGTCATGCACCTGCACTTCCCGTATCCCTGGGGCGAACTCTCCTGGATGCGCGCACGTCCGGACGTGCCCACCATCGTCACCTACCACTCCGACATCGTTCGCCAGAAGGTGGAGCTCGCCGCGTACAAGCCGATCCTCAACGCCTTCCTCGACCGCGTCGACCTGATCGTGGTCTCTTCGCCGAACATGGCCGAGCACTCGGAGTTCGTCCGCCCGCACGCCGAGAAGGTGCGCGTGGTCGACTTCGGCATCCACACGGAGCGCTACGAAGCGACCCCCGCCACCGTCGCTCGGGCCGCCGAGCTCAAGGCCGAGCACGGCGGGCGGCCGATCGTCCTGTTCGTCGGGCGCCTCGTCTACTACAAGGGCGCCGACGTGCTCATGCGTGCCTTCGCCGACATCCCTGGCGCCGACCTCGTGATGATCGGTCGCGGGCCGCTCGACAGCGAGCTCAGAGCGATTGCAGTGGCCAACGACACCATCGAGCGCGTGCGCTTCATGGGCCCCCAGCCGGACGAAGAGCTCGCAGCGTGGTACCACGCCGCCGACGTCTTCGTGCTGCCGAGCGTGGCGCGGAGCGAGGCCTTCGGGCTCGTCCAGATCGAGGCGCACGCCTCCGGAACTCCCGTCGTCTCGACGGACCTGACGACCGGCGTCCCGTACGCGAACCTCAATGGCGTGACCGGCCTCACGGTGCCGGTGGGAGACCGCCAGGCGCTCGCCGAGGCGATTCGCAAGCTGCTCGACGACGACGAGCTCCGCACTCGCCTCGGCCACCAGGCCAAGGAGCGGGCGACGACGGAATTCACGATCCCGCGGATGGCCGCCGGCTACATGGAGGCGTATCGCGACGCGATCGAGCGCCGTGCCTCTCGGAGCGGCGACTCGTGAGCAGGCGTCGCTTCATCGCGCTCTCCGTCGTTCTCGACGCGATCTTCGTCAACGCCGGCTTCCTGCTCGCATTCCTGCTTCGTTTCGGCGGGACGCTGCCGGCGTTCAACTTCCGCCCGTACATCCTTCTCGCGCCGCTCATCACCGTGGCCTACGTCGTCTCCAACTACATCAACGGCGTCTACGAGCCCGAACAGGTGGAGAGCGCCTGGGACCTCGTGCGCGGAACCGTCGCCGGCACCGCGCTCGGCACGTTGCTCACGCTGTCGGCCCTGTACGTCGCTGGCCCCGCATTCCAGCCGTTCCCGCGTCTCGTCATCGCGATCGCCTGGCCGATGCAGTTCACGCTGCTCATCGGCTGGCGCCTGGTGTTCCAGCGGGTCTCGCGCGTCGCGTTCCCCGAGCAGCGCGTGCTCGTCGTGGGCTCGAGCGCCCTCGCGGTCGAGCTCGCGTCGGAACTGAGCGCCCGTGGGCGCTGGGGATTCCGGGTCCTCGGCCTCGTCGAGCCTGCCCCTCGCGCTGAGTGCACCCCGCCGAAGGAGTGCGGCGGCTTCCCCGTCCTCGGATGCGTCGACGAAGTCGCGGCTCTCGCGGGCTCGACGCAGGCGAATCGGGTGATCGTCACGAGCCCGGTCGCCCTTCGCGAGCTTGTGGAGGGGCTGGCTCTCGCTGACGAAGCTTCGGTTCGTATCGACGTCGTGCCCGAGCTCTACGAGATCTTCATCGGTACCGTCGACGCGATCGTCGGCGACGTGCCGCTCATGGAGATCACCCATGCCACGGTCCCGGAGTACTACGCTGCCGTGAAACGTCTGATCGACCTCGCCTCGGCCGTGC
>JACRBU010000049.1 GCA_016213085.1 Coriobacteriales bacterium | reverse complement strand
GTCTGCACCCCGCGCTGGAACTTCGGGTGACCAGGCGACCTCAGCTTCGGGCGCACCGCCCGATCCGCAGCCTGCTGCCGACGAACCATGCAACACCTCCACAGACTCGAGGTGTTGCGACGACCGGTTGAATCCGCCCTGCGACCCACGGTCGCTATGCGCCACAACGGACTCCAGCGATCCGCTGCCAGGAGCGCCAACCCGTTGGCGGGTCCAGATCGCCTGCTCGAGGGCGTCCAGGACGAGCTGAGCGGTCATCGTGGTGCCGCACCGCCAGCCCAGGATCCGCCGGGCGTAGGCGTCGGTGACGAGCGCGACGTAGACCCACCCGGCCCAGGTGGACACGTAGGTGATGTCGGCGACCCACAACCGGTCCGGGGCGGCCGGCGCGAACCGGCGCCCAACCAGGTCCGCCGCCCGGGCGCCTGCCGGGTCAGGGATCGTGGTCCGCTTGACCTTGCCGCGGCGGACCCCGGCCAGCCCGGCAGCGCGCATCAGCCGCTCGACCGTGCAGCGGGCGACCGGGATGCCCTCGCGGTTGAGCTGCAGCCACACCTTGCGGGCGCCATAGACCCCGAAGTGGTCGGCGTGAACGCGGCGGATCTCGATCAGCAGGTCGGCGTCCCGACGCTCCCGCGCAGACGGCTGGCGACGGACCTGCTCGTAGTAGGTGCTGGGGGCGATCGGCAGCCCGTGCTGCGTGAGCACGGCGCAGATCGGCTCGACTCCCCACCGCAGACCACCATCAGCGGCAAGCTGACGGCGGCCGGCGTGCTCCCGGACGAACGCGACGATCAGTGACTGGGCCGGTCGAGCTCGGCCGCGAAGAAAGCCGACGCCGCCTTCAAGATCGCGTTGGCCCGCTTCAGCTCGGCGTTCTCCCGCCGCAGGCGCTTCAGCTCCGCGGACTCCTCGCTCGTGGTCCCGGCACGCTCCCCGGCGTCGACCTCGGCCCGGCGCACCCACTGCCGGACCGTCTCGGTCGAGGTCACCCCGAGCAGCTCGGCGACCCGCTGCATCGCCGCCCACTCCGTCTCATGCTCGCCCCGGATCTCGGTGACCATCCGGACCGCCCGCGCCTTGAGCTCGGCCGGGTACCGCTTGTTGCTCCGTGCCATGACTCCAACCTTCCCAACGATCGGAGTCTCCGGACATGCCGGGGCGGTTCAGACTCCGTCGCCTACCGCGCCGAGCTGGAGAAGCTCAAGGACCAGATCAAGCTGATGGTTCAACGCGACGGTGACGCCATCGAAGCATCCACGTCCTGGTCGGTGAACGGGTCGGCGACCGAGGGGCGCAAGATGGTCCGCGACTTCTCCAAGCTCATGCTGCGCGCCTACAACGCGGAGGCCGACAACCAGGTGCGCGGCCTGAAACCGTACAAGGTTGCGTCGGCCAAGGACCGACTGGACAAGGTCGCCTTCACGATCGAGCGTCTCGGCAAGACCATGTCCATTCGCATTGCCCCTGCGTACCACCGCCTCCGTCTGCGAGAGCTCGAGCTCGCCGGCGACTACCAAGAGATGCTCGCTCGGGAGAAGGAGCAAGAGCGCGCGGAAAAGGAGCGTCTGCGGGAAGAGCGCAAGGTCCAGCAAGAGATCCAACGCGAACGTGAGCGCCTTGACAAGGAGCGTCAGCACTACCTCAACGCTCTTGCCGCCCTGGAGGCGAAGGGTGACCTGGAGGCCGCGGCACGCATGCGCGCCCAGATTGACGACATCGCACGGGCGATCGAGGACGTCGACTATCGGGCGGCCAACATCAGAGCCGGTTACGTCTACGTCATCTCCAACGTCGGAGCATTCGGCCAGCGGATGATAAAGGTGGGTATGACTCGCCGGCTTGACCCAATGGACCGTGTCCGAGAGCTCAGTGACGCATCAGTCCCCTTCAACTTCGACGTGCATGCTCTCTTCTTCTCTGAGGATGCCGTCGGCATTGAGGCCACGATGCACCAACAAATGGCGGATCGGCGTGTCAACAAAGTCAATCTTCGACGGGAGTTCTTCTACGCAACGGCGGCCGAGGCGCGAGACTTGTTGCGGCAGCTGACTGGTGAGTTGCTGCAATTCGAGGAGTTTCCTGAGGCTGTGGAGTTTCACCAGAGCCAGCGCTAGCTGCGGCGCATCGCCCGCTTCGCCTAGCGGGCACGCGGCAGAGGGCGACAGAAACTCTAGATCGATGGACTCGGCGGACCTGCCACGAGGTGCCGCAACAGCTCAAGGGCTTGAGGGTGCTGCCGAGTGATCTCCACAAGCAGTTGTATCCACGTGTCGCGGGTGGCCGCCGAGAGGGCCTGCCCCTGTGCCTCGTCAAGTTGATACAAGGCACCCTCTTGGTCGCCAGAAATGACCGCCGCCACTGAAAGATAGAGGCCTGCAACGGCCGCAACCTCCTCATCGCCTGTGCTCTCGGCGAGAAGCCATACCAGTTCGCTGTATGGCGCCAGGAGTTGGACGGCGTTCTCTGTGATGGCGACACTTTGCAGAGTGTGAAGTGGTGCTACATCGCCAGCCACTACAGCGAGTGCCTCCGCGCCATGGTTCGAAGCTGCTAACCGCAGAATGGCACGAGCTTGGCTTGCCGCTGGTCCTAGATCTTCATCCCATTGAAGCTCCGTGAGTGCATCTTGGACGTCTGTGTCGAGCAGATCATCAAGACGGGTTCTTAGTAACTCTCGCTTTCTTGCCACGTCAGCGTAGGTGAACTCCGCGGCGAGACCTGCCGTGAGCAGCGGCCAGTATGCGGCTTCGATGCCGTCTATTCGTGCATCAGCGCGAATCTGACGATAGCGGTTCGGATCGTCGACCAGACACAGCGCCTCTCCCAGACCCTGGTCGAACCTGGCATCCAAGAGCTCTGGATGCTCGGTGAGGTAGGCGTACTCGTCCGCGAATGACTCAGTCTCCAACCACCCAAGTGCGACTGAGATGGTCTCCGGATCCACTAGCAACCAATCCGGCAGCCTGCCGCCACGTGTTGCGTCCGTCCAGACAGCATCGAAGGCGTCAACATCTTCCGCTCTATGCCGGCGGGCCTCGGTGCGAAGATCGCGATGCACCGGTGAGTCCTCATCGAGCTCGCGCATCGCCCTGACGATCCAAGTTGCTGCCTGAGGCGTCGGCTCACTGAGCGTACAACGCAGGAGCAGTAGCTGCGATCGAGCCTGGGCTGGCAAAGACAGCAGGGTGTCCGACCAGGCATCCTCGGTCGCTTCCCCGAATGCACCGCCACTTCTCAGTGCAGAGAGGCTGACAAGCCCCCGCGCCAAGTCGCCGAGCACGTCCGCTCTATCGACGGCGACGCTCGCATAGAGTCGAATAGACTCCTCCCTGCAAGCGGCCGCGCGACCGAAATGGCCCAGTTCCGCGAGATAGCCAGCCAAGTCCCCTAAGGCCTCAGCAAGACCAGGGGAATGTGTCGGGCTGCGCTCTTCGAGATCACGAAAGCGGGAAATGCTCTCCGATGATGCGGCGACGGCCTGCTCTTTGAGTTCGAGATGCCAGTAGCGCCTTCCAAGGAACTTGAGCGCGCGGGCGAGAGATGCCGCGTACGCAGAGTTGCTGCTCGCGAGGTCTCGGTAGACAACTACCGCCTCCTCGGTGGACCGCAGGGCCTCGGTTCGACGGCCTAGCGCCGTGTAAGCAGCTGCCTGGTTGACCAGCGCGCGTCCCAAGCATGGAATCGAGGAATGACTCTTGCTTTCCTTGGCTAGCGAAATCGCTTCGTCCCCGAAGGGCAGTGCGTCGCCCGGCCGACCAAGATTCGTCAATGCGAGCGTCAAGTTGCTCAATTCGTTGGCGAGGTCGTCGAAGTAGGCGGGGTTGCTTGCCACGAGACCTCGCCGGATGTCGACCGCTTCCTCGAAGAGCACCTTCGCGTCTTCGTGGAGCCCAAGAGTGCCGCAGTCAATCCCAAGATTGTTCAATGACGATGCGAGATCCGGCAAATAGGCCACGTTCTCGGCAGCCAATCGTCTGCGAATAGAGACAGCCTCCTGGGCTGACTTGATGGCCATATCGGCTCTGCCAAGGCTGCGATACTTCGCGCCAAGATTATTGAGAACCAACGAGAGTCCCGACAGATGCAGTGTATTTGTGAATGCCAACTCGCGGTACAAATCGAGCGCTTCGAGGGCCGCATCAATCGCTTCGTCTGGTCGGTCTAGGTCCGCGAAGTAGTTGCCGGAGTTACTCAAGGCGGCAGCAAGGCCGGGCCTGTTGGTTGGATCATGGACCAACGATCTATGCAGCGATACGGCGGTGAGAACTTGCGCTAGGGCGTCTGCGGTTCTGCCTACGTCAGCATATCGAACGCCCAGAGTGTTGTGTGCACTAGCGAGATCAGCCAAATGCCGAGGGTCTACGACGGCGAGTTGCTCAAGGATTCCCAGCGCCTCTTCGGTTGGAGGCACCGCCTCGATGGCATGACCTAGCGTGCCAAGACAGTTGCCGAGGCTCATGAGAGCCGTCGTGTACTCAGACAGGTGCGCGGGGGAGTCGGCTGAAGCCTCTCGCAATAGTTCTACCGCCTGCTCGGTGGGAGCAAGTGCTTCGGCATCGCGTCCAAGTTCTGCATAGCGAACTCCCAGATTGCTTAGCGAAAGAGCGAAATCGGGAACGTACAAGGGATTCGTCGCAGCCAGGCTTCGAAACATCTCGGAGGCCTCTTCTGCCGGAGGAAGAGCATCCCCTGGGCGCCCAAGATGACTAAGGCACACTCCAAGATCGTTCAACATCCATGCAAGTACAGGCTGAAAGGCTTGATTCTCGGCGGCCAATTCTCGCATCATCGTGACTGCCTCCTCGAGCGGAGGCAGAGAGTCGGCGCTTCTGTCGAGATCTGAAAGAATGGTGGACATGTTGCTAAGTGCCCTGGCCAGTCGTGGCAGTAGGACTACGTTGTCCCGGCTCGCCACCCGGTAGATTCCCACCGCCTCTTCGATGTAGGGCAGTGCTGTCGCTCGGTCTCCCCGGTCCGCGTGCGTAAGGGCAATCTGTTCAGCTGAGGCCGCGACATCTGGGATCAGCGGTGGCGAGTGGCGCGCGAGCCTGCGCATTGTGTCGAGGCCCTTGGGGCCACTGTCAGCTGCATGACGCCACATGTAGCGCCACAAGTATCGTGGGGCGGTGGCCACCCAACCTGCCGCAAGCAGGTCCAGGTAGCGAGCGCCTAGGCTCTCCGAGATTGGCTCGGCGGCGGATTCTAAGAGTCCATCCGCCAATAGCGCGTGGCGAGGCCGAAGAATATCTGCGAGAGATTGATGAGCGACACGGTAGACCGCCTGATCGTCCTCACCGTCCTGTACGACGAACCGGCCCGCCTGATCAAGAACCCAGACTAGATCCTCACCCACTACGTGGGCCTCAGGGAGCACGGCGCTGGCAACGGTGTGCCATTCATCGAGTGGAAAGCCGGCTCCGTACCCAAAGGTCAGCGTAGCCAGGAGGTCGTTGGCCAGGCGGGATGCAGCAATTCCGCTCGGAAGAGTCCGGTGTGTTGGTACCGCCACATTGCGCAGATCAAGCTTGAAGGCGTCGACATAGGTTGACGCCACGTGTTCATGCCAGTCACTTGCCGCGGTGTCCACCGGACGTGCCCGGAGCTGATCAGTTACGATTCGCGCTAGCAGAAAGGATCGGTCGATGAATCGTGACTCCCTCGCCACAAAGTGGTCTGCGACAAGGTTTGGGGCCATCCGCGGCGAAACGCCTCGAAGGCGTTGAGAGATGTACGTGCGGACGTCCTCGACGCTGGCCGCCTGTACTTCGGCCGCGCCTAGATCAAGGTCCGGACCATGTGGTGCGAGTCGCTCGATGAGGCTCGTCCGGGTGCTGTGAAACGCCACGTCACGTGTCGCGACAATGACTGTGGCTACGGGTGCGAGGCGAGCCAGGAGTTGCTCCGCAATTGATTCGACTTGTTCGCGAGCCTCGTCGAGTCCGTCGACTACGATGGTTGGCGGTTGCCAAGCAGTGGCATTGGCTGCATCCTGCAACTCTCCAACCAGCGATGCGGCATTTCTTGATCGCCCGCTCGGCGACTTCGTGAGCACCCCGCCCTCGGCTGTCAACTCGTCGTCGATGATCTCTGCCAGTTGGTCAGCCGTCATTCCTCTGGCATGAACCTGTGCTGCGACGGACCCCTCCCCGGGGTCATCATGGGGCCACCTGGCGGCAACGCCGGCGTCGATCTCAGCTGTCAGTCGAGCTCGTTCAACAGGGTCAGCGATGCTGACAACACGGCCGACAAGTGCTGACTTGCCCGAGCCAGGGGGGCCAGTCACCACGTACAAGCCGGGCCGGCGATTCCGTATCCACCCAATCACGGTATTAAGCTGTGGAATGCGGCCGACGAATGCGGAGGCCTCATCTTCATTCGCGCCACCCCTAGCGGCAACTAGGAGATGCTCCACTACTCGCTTGCGCTTGTTTGGGTGGTAGAGAGGATTGCGAATCATGTACCAGGCGTTGCCTGATGCAATGTATTGAGGGGTTTGGGTAGCTGTGTCCCACTCTTTCAAGAGCGCGTCACAGAGGTCGTCCCCACGGACTAGGCGCTGGTGTGGGGACCATCGGTAGACTCGCAGTTCGGGTAGCGAAGGCCCATCCTGAAGCAAGCGGCATAGAGCAGCAGCTAGTGCGCCATCTCTGGCCTTCTCCAGCGGGGCGCAGGCCGACAGAATCCCGATCCACACCCTTTCGGCCTCAGGTGGTCGGCTTGCGAAGAGTGCTGTCGCGACAGCGGTCGCGTCGATCGCGGCAGCACCGGAGTAGCAAGTGTCGAGCACCACTAGGACTTGATTCGCTCCCGACAATGCGCAAGCAGCAACAAAGTCCTGAGCGGTAATGTTGCCGAACTCGACTTGGGTCGCGTCCGACACAGGGAGCTGCAGCACCCCGACCGGCGAGACGTGGCCATGCCCCGTCCAGACTCCTACGAGGGGGCCAGCTCCTGGCATGCTCCCGCGAATGTCGCGCAGCGCTGCGTCCACAGCCGGCCGGGTCGGGTCTATCAGCGGGTCACCCACGAGCCCGGGCGCAAGCAGGCCCGCCAGGGAGATGACGTCTTGGGTTGCGTGTGGGAGCGAGGGCAGTGCTGCCAAGTCGTACCTTCCCGAGCCTATAGCCAGAAAGCGACCGTGTTGCGATCCGTCATTCGTGACTGCCAAGGGGCCTGAGTCGGGCTGGGGGGAGTCTGTCAAGGGAGTGGTGCCCTTCAGTGACGATGCTGGTGGGCGCGCGGGCAGAGGCCAGTCAGTCGCAGCCCCAAAGGATGACATCGCTGCTGATCGGCTGGATGGGACTTGCGGGGTGCAGGCCGACGACGTCCACGCTGTAGCCGCCTGGCCTTTGTTGCTCGAACTGAACGCGGGCGATCCCAGCAACGGGCCGGGGAATCAGCGTGTCAACCTCGACTCCGTGCTCGTCCTTCAGAATGACGCGAACGCCGTGGTTCTCACCAAGTGTGATTGTGATGGGGAGCGGCCTACTTGCATCCGCAACTTCGGGTACGTCAACGGTCGGTTCTATCGGCCGGGAGGCCCGTACGACGACGTCCTGTCCAGTGAGAGCGCCCTCGATCTCATCGAAGACGGCCTGGTTGCATTGCAGATTCCCGTGCTTATCAGCGATCCGGCGGATCAAGGGAGAGTCCAAGGAGATTCCGCGCCGAACGGCACCGGCAAGTGGAACGGTGCCGTCACCCCACAATTGGTGGGGTCCGAGGAGCGGTAGTTCTTCGGGGTATCGTGCCTGGGGGTTGTCGAATCGCACGGTGGTGACGGTCGTCTGTCTTATCCCAATGATTGCATGGGTCATTTCATGCACTGCTTGCCCTCGAGAGTGCTCTGCAAGAGTTAGGTCCGTGTGAAAGCGCATCGCGTCACTCGCCATCGAACTCGATATGCCATGCAGTTGAAGATCCGTAGTGCGGATGAGTTCGGATCCTCGGGCGATACATGCGTACTCTGGGAGCAACTGGTACATGGAGGGGAACGTGCGCGCGAGCGCTGTCAAGTCTGGTCCAAGTTTCCCGAGGAATTGGTAATGGCTACGACGTTGATGGTCCATCAACTGGCCAAGGGCCTTGGCAGCACCCCTGTAGGGTGTGCCGAGGGTGACGAGTTTCCTCGTGACCTCAGCGCCGCCCTCCATCTCGATGTACCACCGTGCGACGAGGCCACCCATTGAATGGCAAACGAAGACGATTTGGGCCTCTTGGTAGCGGCCGCCACGTGATCGCCATTGTTCGAGTGCTGGTTCCACAATTTGCTTGATTCTGCGACCGTTGTATCGATTGGATAGGCGCCAGTCATAGGCGATAGGCAGTAGATTTCCGGGTCGGCCCGCACTCGTCTCTTCGTAGCCAAGTTTGCGGAGGAAGTTCAAGAGTTGCGTATACCCCTTTACGGGTGTCCAGATCTTCGGGATGCCGTGGATGGTGGGCATTAGTTGACCAGGTTCTACGCCGTCTTCCGGGTGCTCGTCGCCGATTCCATCCGGGAGGCGCAGTGCCGCAAGCTGCTGACCCAAATAGCGAACAGAGTCGATAAGCGTTCCTGGCGTGACTGCCCAAAGCGGCTCATCGCCGTGACTCAGCGTGCTCCCCATAATTCCAGGGAGGACGACGACAAGATCGGTACTGCGCATTCTCTGTGTCTCCCTGCTTGCCGTCTCACCGTGGGCCGCGGAACTGCTTGCAGTCTTGACCGAACCCTGCGCGTTCGAACCTATCCCTTCCGACGCGGGGACGCGCTCCTTGTCGTAGCGCATGACGGGGCGGCCGAGCGGCGAGCGTCACCAGGCTCCCGTGCCGTCAGCTTGGACGTGGGTGGCCGCCAAGCCGCTCGTACGTGACGTCGACGACCGCGAGACCGCCCCGTGGTCTCGGGAGCAGTCCGAGTATTCGTTCAAGATCATGCCGACCGCGGTCTCGGACTTGCTTGGCCGGCCCGCGGTACAAGCCAATGAACCCCTGGCGCTACCCGGGCGAAGGGATGGCTGATTTCACCGTGGTTGCGCAGCTGCCGACGATCGCTGACGAGCTCGTCCCGCTGTGTCCCGCTGCTCCCCGGCGCCCTAATGACACCCGCTGTCGTGCTTGAGGCGATCAGACGACATCGAGAGGACGCGCGGTGCGAGCGGCGTTGGATCGAGGACTATCGCTCATGGGTCGGCCGCGGGCAAGTCCCGCATCGGCACGACCCTCAGACGCAGCGAAGGCGCGGCCATCTCACTGCACGATGTGGGATCCGCCGTGGGATCCCCGAGGGCGTTGGTGCAGGTCGCCGGGGGCACAGTGTGCGGCGGGGTGCGCGATCGGTGCTGGTCAGAGCGCCCTGAGGATGTGAGCGGCGGCCTCGTAATGCGTAGGTCTCGGGTTCGAATCCCGAAGGCGGCTCCACAAAAGCGCAGGTCAGAGGCCATGCGAGCTAGTCGGCTGCACATGTTCGGTACCGAATGTGGCATGAGTGAGTGCGTTGCTCGGTCGCGCAGGTGGCTCTCGCCGCACGGGGTGCTCTCGGCTGTCGTCTCTGGTCGGCCGCAGTTGTCGGCGGTGGCGTCCGACGAGTCCGAGCCTGTGATCGAATGGCTGATCATGGCTCTCGCTGTGCAAGTCGCGAGCACGTCCACCGGCGTACTTGATCGACCAGGCCCGTGTGGTTTTCGCTGAGCTGAGTAGAGGCGGAGCGAGATACGTCTTCGGTCTCGCCGGTCATCTCGCGCACTACGGTGACGCCGCGCCCGAGCGGGACTGATCGATCTTCGGTGTAACTGACTGCAAGAGTTAGTTACACCGAAGACCCGATCAGTCCCCTCGGTACTCCGGTACTGCGGGATTCGGCCGGAATGCTGCCCCATGGGCTGCCTGCCGTCGCGCAGTTCCTATGTGTCTTCGTGCAGGTTGCTGCGGCGCCGGGCTCGACCGTCGTGCAACGGATGTCGTCAGCGCGTGCCCGGACCCGCTGTGATGCTGCGGTGCCGGCGGATCCGCCATACGGCCAGGGCAAGGAGGGCGAGACCGGCCACAGCCCACGGCAACCAGTCGCGGAGGTGACGCCGGACCCCACAAGCGGAGCTCCTGACAAGCCCGAAACAGCCGAGGTCGGCGGTCATCGACGGGAGCCCTTTGATGAGTTCGGTTGATGCGGGGAGGCGCGGGTTGGTGGTGAGTGTGCTGTCGAGGAAGCGGAGGACGACGGTGGAGGTGTTCGAGGTCGCGATCGGTCCGATGGTTCCGCGGTCGAGGGGGGACGCGGCATCGCCGAGCGTCTTGGCGATCGACGGCGCGTCGGTAAGGTCGTAGTGAGCGGCGTCTAGCAGCGCGACGGCGACAAGCTTTGGTGAGCGGGCGAGCAGCTTCGGGTCGAGCGCCGCTCCGTCATGGGAGGCAATGGCGAGTGCCGGCACCGTTGTGCGGGCCTGGTTCTGGCCACCCAGGCCGTCGAGGTTGAACACTGCCGTGATCCGGGTGTCGATGAGGCTGGTGTCGAATGCGATCCATCCGGCGTAGGAGTGTCCCCCGACGGCGATACGACTTTGGTCGATGGTGCCGACGAGGCCGGGGAGTGCCGGGTTGTCGAGGAGGTCGAGAAGCCGGGTGAGTTGCTCGGTGCGTGGTCTGTGGAACTTCTCGTCGAAGGTGTCCGATTCACCGAAGGCCTTTTCGGCGGCGAGGTCGTTCTGTGCCGCGATCACGATGTAACCGTGGCTGGCGAGTTGTTCGGCGAGTGACGTGGAGAGCTCGATCGGGCTGGCGAAGCCAGGGGTGAGGATGACGACCGGGCGAGGTGATGTCGTCGGGAGCGGTGTCGCGTCGATGGTGGAACTGGACTTGATGGTGTCGAACAGGTGGGGGGCCACGCCCAGAATGTTGGCGGTTTCGGGGCCCAGGTAGGGCCGATGGCCGGCTCCGGTGCCGGCCACGGCTGGGAAGTACGCAATGGTGTGGGCGAGCGGCACTTCGGCGACTCCGACGACGAACGGGCCGTCAGGGCTGGGGATCTGCGAGCCGCCCTTGGGGTTGGAATCGGCGCATCCCGAAATGACGGTGGCTACGAGTCCAAGAGCGCCCAACATGGCCAAGACGCGGGTCCGGTCAAACATGCTTCTCCAGGTCCCGGCGGTTGGGACGACGACGTTGGCGTGAGTTCGTGGAGCGGTCACTGAATTCTCCGTTGACTTGCGTGCGAATTGATTGCGTGTGAACGCACGGTCGGGCAGGTCTTCCACTGGCTATCAGCGATGAGTCGTCGCAGTTCTGCTGGCCCTCGGTGCCCGGCGCAGGATCCACTCGGCCACCAAGAGGTTCGGCACCCAGCACAGGAACGGCATCACCACGTAGACCCGGTCGAAGGCTGCCTGGCTCGCGACGGCGGTGGCCGGCTGTTGGAAGGCGATCCCTATACCCACCAACGCTCGCAGTGTCACACCGGCGAACGTGAGGGCCGTGGTCCGGATCGCCCACCGACGGTGCTGTTCCAGCTGCTTGGCCCGGGCGTGGCGCACCATCTGAGTGCAGCTCGCGGCCCACGCCAGGGCGAGCGCCGAGAACCCGACGGTGCCCACGAGGCCGGCGTAGCTGACCTGGGCGATGATCAACCCGCTGGCCGCTCCGACCGCGATGGCGACCGCGGTGATCCGGCCGACAACGCGGTGCCCGGCCAACCACCGACGTCGGAACCGGGCCGACCACTGCAACGGCGTGAGCAAGAGGGCAACGCCTGCGCTGGAGGCATGGACCAGCAGGGCCTGGCGCATGAACAGTGACTGTCCGGCGTAGTGGACCGCGATCCCCTTTCCGCCCTCTGCCAGTCGATCGAGGGGCTGGGTCAGGTAGGGAAAGGGGGCGGCCAGGGCGATGCCCACGCACGCCAGAGCAAACAGCCAGAACGTCGCTCCAACCCGGATCCGGGCCGTCCGATCCTTCTGGGGTCGCCGCCGGCCTGGGTCGGTGGCCTGTGCGGCGGCGGTTTGGGATGCGGGCAACGGGGGCTCCACCTGGCTCGGGGACGGATGGGACGGCTTGAGTTCGAACCGGTCGAGGCCGACCAGCTCTCTCGCGTTCACCGTGCCAACTCCCCGAACTACGGTCGACACCCCGCAGCGGGAGCGCTGCTCACCCCGCCTCGTCCCTCGCACGGGGGACAAAACCCGGCCTCGCCCGGGGGACGACGTGTGACGCGGCCGGCGCGATACTGGGCGGGATGATGATGACCGGACCGCTGGACGTCGGGACGCCGGTCGTCCCGGGCCGCTTGGGGCGCCGCGCCGACCAGGCTCTGGCCGCGGGCCTGATGCTGGCCGCCCTGGCCTTCCTGCGGTGGCTGCCGTCCGCGGACTACTACCGCCCGGGCGACCTCGGCGCGGTGGCGTTGACGGTGGCCGCGTCGACGACCGTGGCCTGGCGCCGTACCTGGCCGGTCTCGGCCTTCCTGGCGGCATGCCTGGTGGTGCTCGGCAACGCCTCGCTCGGGTACGCCATTGGCGCCATCCAGTACGCGGTGTGGATCGGTCTCTACTCGGCCCTGTCCCGCCCGGGCGCCCGGGCCGCTGCCCGTGCCGGATTGGTGGTGGTGGGCGCGGCCACCGTCGCCGGGTACGCCGTCCTGGACCGGGGTCCCTTCGATGCCAACGTGGCCGTCGGGATCGGCGTGTTCTTCGGGTTGGCCGTGATGGGGGGTGAGATCACCCGAACCCGCCGGGCCCTGTCCATCGTCGAACGGGACCGCCACCAGCTTCAGGCCAGGGAGCAGGTGGCCCTACGGGAGCAGGTGGCGCTCCAGGAACGGGCCCGGCTGGCCAGTGAGCTCCACGACGCGTTCGGCCACGGTGTCAACGTGATGGTGATGCAGGCCGGCGTGGCCCGCCACGTCTTCGACTAGCGGCCCGACTACGCCCGCACCGCCCTGGCCCAGATCGAGGCCGCCGGTCGGGACGCCCTGGCCGAGCTCGACCAGGTACTCGATCTGCTCCGACCGGGCGACGAACCGCCCTCCAGTGGCCGCCTGCGGGACGATCACACCGTCCCGGCGTTGGCCGCCATCGACACCGTGTGCCAGAGGATCCGCGACACCGGGCGCGACGTCCAGCTCCACCTGGCACCCGTGGGATTGGGGCCGGCCGGCGAACGTACGGTGTACCGCATCGTGCAAGAGGCGGTCACCAACGCCGCCCGCCACTCGACCGGCGGCACCATCGAGGTCACCCTCGAGCCAGCGCTCCAGGGGACCTCGGGCGCCGGGCCGAGACCGGAGTCGCCCGTCGCCGCGGGCACCGCAGGTCAGGGCACCGCAGATCAGGGCACCGCAGATCAGGGCTGGGTCGTGCTCACCGTCCGCAACCCGAGCCCCAACCAGCAGCCGGGGCAGGTACGACGCCCGGGCGGCCGGGGTCTGCTCAACATGCGCGAGCGCGCCCGGCTCGCAGGAGGCGACCTCACCTGGACCACCGGCCCCGACGAGTTCGAGGTGCGGGCCACGCTGCCCGTGGCGGTCGGCCACCCGGCACCGACGGCGCTGCCCCCCGACGGGAACAGCCGGTGATCACGGTGCTGCTGGTCGACGACGACGTCCTCGTGCGCCAAGGTCTGCGTGTCCTCCTGGAGGTCCACGACGACCTCGTGGTGGTGGCCGAAGCAGCCGACGGCGCCGAGGCGGTGACCCGGGCGGCCCAGACCCGGCCCGACGTCGTGGTGATGGACGTCCGGATGCCCGGCCACGACGGCATCACGGCCACCCGCACCATGGCCGCCTGGCCCGAGCCTCGTCCTCGGATCCTGGTGCTCACCACCTTCGACCTCGACGACGTGATCTACGACGCCCTCGACGCCGGAGCCGACGGCTTCCTGCTGAAGCGCTCCACCCCCGAGGACCTGATCCAGGGCATCCGCACGGTGGCGTCCGGTGAGGCCCTGATCGCCGCGTCCATCACCCGGCGCCTCCTGGCAGAGGTGGCCCGCCGGCGGGCGGCACCGACCGGTTCGCTGCCGTCGCCTCTGACCGAACGGGAGGCCGACGTGTTGCGCTGCCTGGCCGACGGGCAATCCAACGCTGAGATCGCCGTCCGTCTCGCCATCGGGCACGAGACCGTCAAGACCCACATCAGACGGATCTGCATGAAGACCGGCACCCGGGATCGCACCCAGGCCGTGGTGTGGGCCTACCGCACCGGCTTCGCCACCGGCGGCTGACCCCAGGCCTCAGTCCTCCCCCGGACGATCACGAACGGCGGCCCCTACGAACGTCGGCTGGTACCTATTGGACCAAGTGGGCAGCAACGACGCCCCCAGAAAGCAGGCGAAGAAGCACAAGCAGCGCTGAAGCGTTGACGCCTGCCTACTGATCGGCCGAGCAAGACGTGTACACGTGTCCCGTCTGTGGCTTCGACCGGCTCGAGGCGCCGCCGTATGCGGTCTGGCCGCGGTTGGACGATGTGGTGCTCGAGCCGCCCTACGAGAACCAACTGTGTCCCCGTCGTGCGAGGTCTCTCCCCGCTGCTGCTTCGAGTTCGGCAACGACGTCAATCCGGGAACGGCTCAGCCCGACTCGTTCGACAACTACCGGGCACGATGGGAAGCCGAAGGCCGCCCATTGCCCTGGGGCGACCGGTCATGAGGCGCGGTCGGCCGCAGGCGCAGACCGGATTTGTCCGGTCGTACTGGCATGAGTGCTGGCATGGCTGACGGCGTTCGTGCAGGTCGCCGGGTTCGCGTCGTGCGATGAGGTGCGCGATCGGTGCTGGTCAGCGCGTCGTGCGGATATGAGCGGCAGCCTCGTAATGCGTAGGTCTCGGGTTCGAATCCCGAAGGCGGCTCCGACATCACTGCAGGTCAACGGCCATGCGAGGTGGCCGACTACACATGTTCGGTTCCGAATGTGGCATGAGATGTGTGCGTTGCTCGCTTTCGCAGCACGCTCTCGTTCCCCTCGGTGAGCCACAGAGTGCTCCACCCGAACAGTTACGGCCCGGGTCGACGCGTTGGTGCGGCGTACCTCCGCGTCGGCGGCCCTTCCTGAGGGTCCCGTCGCATGGATCTACTGCATCGCTGTGGCCGGCGGGTGCGCGAAGGACGCCAGGCAGCGGAAGACGTAGAGGCTGTAGCCGCGTCCGATCTGCACGTCGGGTGCGCCGGTCAGCGCCTCGTCGGGTCCGTCAACTGCGCGCCAGCTGTCCGTTGGCGACCCTTCGTCGGACGCGGCAGTGAAGAGCAGCGTCATGTCCGCTCCGCAGACCGCGCAGCTCATCGGCACGGGGTCAGTGAGTGACCAGTCGGCGAAGCCACCGACTTTCCATCCGGGGGCCAGCGACAGGTCGTACTGATAGTTGACTGCGGAATCGTCGTGGTCGTGCTCCCATGCCGTGATCCGGGCGCTCAGCTCGTCCGGCAGCAGGCCGATGTAGGGATACTCGATGACCTGTTCCGGATGGACCACGCACGGGCTCGGCAGGTAGTCCTCGTTGACGACGGGGGGTTCCGGGGGAGTGTCGTACCGCTCGGTGACGTCGGTGCTGCGCCGCCAACGCAGCTGCACGCGCGGGTTGTAGCCCTCCTCGGGGTGATCCAGCGGGCGCCACAACACCTGGAGGAGGTCTGCGTCCGGCGGGCCGGCGAAGTCGAGGATGTCCCGGCGGTAGAGCTGTGCCACCGCGACCAGTGGGATTGGCTGGTTGAGGAGGTGGTGCGGCTCGGAGAAGTCGTAGGCGGGTAGTTCCGCCCGTTCCTCGTCGGTCAGCTCGTATCGGTTGCCAGTCATCGACGCCCGGGCCTTTGTGGCGGCGTAGATCTCGTGCCTGCGGCGGGCTGTCGCTGGCCTCACCAGTGCGGAGGCGTAGTGCGTACTCCCGTCCGTACAGACCGGCCACGGCTCGTCGGCGGGCCAGAGCAGCGGGCCGCCGACCGAGCTGTTGGCGACTGTGGGCGTGCCTCGCCGGGGGTGCAGCCGCGTGGCCGTGGCCGAGTGCTCCCGTAGGTCAGGGAAGTGCGCGGTGATGTCCAGCGGACGCGGCGGCGTCGTCGGGGCCATGACCGAGGACGGTAGCGACGGGTGGTGGCGACTGCTGCGTTGCCGTGGCAACGGGCCGGTCGATATTGTGATTCGCAGAAACCGAAGGTATCTTCAGTGTTTGTGAAGATGCCCGTGCCGGTACTGAGCCCCCTGCTGCGCACCGACGCGCAGGGTGAGCTCCTGGCTTTGCTCTTCCTGCGGCCGGATGAGGAGTTCACCCTCTCCGACATCGCTCGTCGGGTGGGCGTGAGTCTGCCGACAGTGCATGCCGAGGTTGGCAGGCTCGTGGCGTCCGGGCTGCTCCTGGAGCGCCGTCTTGGTCAGGCGCGTCTTGTCCGCGCGAACCCGGACCATGTCCTGACCCGCCCCCTGACCGAGTTGCTCGAGCTGACGTACGGACCGGTCGCGGTCCTGCCGGAGGTGCTCGTCGACCTGGTCGGCGTCCGTGAGGCGTTCGTGTACGGGTCGTGGGCGGCGCGTCGGCTGGGGGAACCGGGGCCGGCGCCGCGGGATCTGGACGTCGTCGTCATCGGGTCCCCGATGCGGGCTCAGCTCGCGGACGCGTCGCTGGTCGCGGGCCGCAGGTTGCATCGCGAGGTCAACATCACCAGGATTGCGCCGGCCGTATGGGACGCCGGCGATGACCCGTTCGTCAGGACGCTGACCTCCCGGCCACTGGTCCGACTCGACCTCGAGACGGCTCACGCGGATGCGAACGACCGGCCCGCCAATGGCAGGTCGGCGAGGGGGAAGCGTTGATCCTGCGCTGGGAACAGGGCCGTGACCTCGTCGACGACCTGCTCGCCCGCGGCCGCTTCACGCGCGTCACGCCGAACCGCGAGCTCGCCGACACCCTGCTCGAGCAGGCCCGGAAGCATCTCGCGTCCGGCGGAGCCATCCTCGCCGAGGACCCGACCGGGGCGTTCACCCTCGTGTACGACGCGGCGCGCAAGGCGCTTACGGCGATCCTGGTGAACCAGGGCCTGCGCGCTGGTGGCGACGGCGCACATGCCGTCCTGCTCGATGCCGTCCTGGCCCAGCTCGACCCGCCGCTCGGATCGATCTTCCGACCGTTCGCGTGGATGCGACCCCTTCGGAACCACACCCAGTACCCCGCGCCCGAGCACCCCGTCGCCCGCGCTGAGGACGTCGAGGAAGCCATCCCGGCCGCGGCAGCGATGATCGACGCCGCCGCGAAGGTCATCGCGCAGATGCCTGCCTACTGACCTGATGGCGCGGCAGCAGTGCTGGCCATCACGGCGACAACAGTGCGGCGACCTCGGTCCAGACTCGCGGCTCGTCCCCATCGCGTCTGTCGCCGAGGGACGGCGCGACCACCTCGCCCGTCGACCCCGCCCCGGTGAATGAGGGGCGTGGGGGGACGGTGGCCGCGCGCTTGCGGCTCGTGCTCGCCGCCTGGCGGCAGGCATCCAGCACTTGGTCGACGTCCGTGGCGGACCGTGTCCATCGTGGGAACGGCAGATCCGCCTCCAGATCGAGCAGCGCGGACTTCGGGTCGTCGAGTCGGCGCCAGATGATGGATCCGCGGATCCAGGTAAGGGCTGCCCGGTCGCCGACACCGTCGAGCCAGGTGCCGATGCCGAGGTCGAGGGAGCGGACGGCGATCCGTGGCTGCCCCTTGAGGAGGGCGGACGCTGCGTACAGCAGCCACGTGTCGGGGATCCAGGCTCCACCGCCCCGGCTGACCCAGCTCTTGGTCCAGTCGTGGATGCCGCGCCAGTCCCCGGCATGCACGGCTGCAACGGCTTTGCGTTCGCACCCCAGGCCCCAGACAGCTGTCTCTTCGGCGGAAGCGGGTGGACGGTCGATGCTCACGATGAGAGTCTGCCGTGCCAGCCCCTGCGATCGTGGTCGTGGTCGCCACGGTATTCCGTGGCATGACGTCTGGCATGGCTCTCCGCGTTCGTGCAGGGCGACGGGGGCGACACGGGCGACAGGGTGCGCGATCTGTGCTGGTGAGGGCGTTCTGCGCGACCGGGCGGCGGCCTCGTAATGCGTAGGTCTCGGGTTCGAATCCCGAAGGCGGCTCCACAAAACCGCAGGTCAGGGGCCGTGCGAGCTAGCCGACTGCACATGTTCGGTCCCGTACGTGGGACATAGTCGTGTCCCACGCCAGGCGATAGGGTGGCGGAACCACCCGCTGACCAGCGCGAATGGCCGCAGGTAGGGCTCCAGGCTGACCGGCCGATCAGGATGTGTGCGTTGTTCGGGTGTTCGAGCATCGTCGCAGCGAGAGCGCCTGGCCACTGGTTGCGGCGTTGGCAAGCGTCGTTGACTCCCGGCGGCGCGAGCGCCGTGTTCCCGCCGGCCGCGGTTGTTGTTGCGGCCATGTGGGTCCCCCGGTCATGCTCACGCTCGTCATCGGTACTCACCGGGAGGCTGCGCCATGGCGGTCGGCAGTGAGCAGCGCCGCCGGGAGCGCAGGCCTCCGGTCGTGGACCAGTTCGCTGCCCCGCATGTTGAGGCGGCGCTCGACCTGCTGCACATGATGGACATGGCCTGGCACGACTGTTACGGCCCGAGAGAACTCGAAGTGCCCTCTGCTGTCCTGGACGACGTCTTGCTGCTCGCCGACGGCGATCTGGTCGCGTTGATCCGACTGGCACGCGCCGCCGTATCAGACTTCCGGGATGTGCGAGTCGCGGCCGATGCCCGACGTGACGCGACACGAGATCGCTAGGACAGGCTGGAGTAGCGCGATGCAGCCGATGATCCTTACAGGATCACTCACCGACGACATCGGGACCGAACGAGTGGCCTGGTCGATCGCCGACTCCGCCCTCCCCGGTTGGAGGGGCCGCTATGAGGTCACTGCCGAGATCCGCATGGTCGCGTAGGGTCGCGGTGTGGCCGAGCCGGTTGAGCCGGCGAGTCTGTGTATGCACGACGGGGTGACGGGTGGCTCCGACGTGGACGCTGGCACGCGGGTGCGGGCCGTAGTCGTCTGCGTTCACGTCTTCGGTGTCGGGGTCTATCTGGCCGCACACGAGGTGTTCGGTCATGTGAACGCTCCGGAGCTTCTTGAGGGGCAACTCGCCGGGCTGTCGGACTACCCGAGCGTGGGTGCTGTCTTGGACCTCATCGTTCTCGGTCGCAGCGGAACCGGTCAGCTTCGGCTGGGGCGGCCTCGGCTCGCACACTGATTGCAGTCCCGCCGTCGCGGACGTGCCGGTACGGCGCAGTTCGGGGCGCACACCGCCGTGTGCCCGTTGCGTGGCCTACGGTCCTCCTGTGGGATCCGGTGGCTGGGCGGCAACCGACGCGCTGCAGGGCGCTGTCGGTGCCTCCCTGCTGCGGTTCGGCATGGGCTCCGGCCTGCACCTGGAGTTCGCCACGCCCGACGGGTTCGAGGTCACCGTCGAGCAACCGCTCTCGATCAGTTGGGGCCTCCGCACGTGGACGGGTGAGCCCGTGAGCGGGGCATGCGCGGATGCCTTGATACCCCACCTGTTCTCGTTGCTGCACGAGGTGGGGGTCGCCGACAGCGGAGCACTCCGGCTCGTCCTGGGAGACGCCACGCTTCAGATCGAGCCACACCCTGAGTACGAGGCATGGCAAGCCAGGTCCGCGACGGGCTTGTTGGTCGTGTGTCCTCCCGGAGGCGGCACGTCCGACTGGCTGTCGAACTGAGTGGTGCGCTACGCGCACTGTCGGTCGTGGCGAGCGCTCTGTGGTCCACGGGTCAGTGGGCTTACTGACCGGCTGAGGCGTGACTACGCTGCCGGCGTGATCTTCATGGTTGCGGCGACCACGCTTGACGGCCGCTTCCCGGGCATTGCGGTCCCCTTGGTCGAGGATGAGGTCCTCGACCTCCTTGGCGCGCTCAGGGAGCGTGGACGGGGGTACCTCGAGATCAGTCATCAGTACGTGGACTGGCCGATGCTTGCGGTCGGGGTGGAGGGGGAGACTGCGGTGGTCCATCATTTTGTTGCGCCTGAGTCGGTGTCGCTGCTGAAGGCAGCCGGGCCGGCCGCAGACGGGACGGTGGAGGTCCCCATCATGGGCGAGTGGGTGTCCTTCGACAGGTCCTACGCCGTCTCTTGGGAGACAGCCTGCGTCGTCGTGGAGCACTTCCTCCTACGGGACCCGACGATGAACGCCTATGGGTGGCAGCCGTTGTAGATGGCCCGGTCGGTGTCGACCACGCCAGTGGCTGCGCACATCTAGGAGTTGCTCGTCTTGGCTGAACGAGCCGACGCCGTTCTTCTGCTCCCGATCGTGACTGCCTCTGCTTCAATCGCGTTCATGACGGACTGGGCCTCGCTGCGCCATGCCTACGGTTCGGCTGCCGACGTTCCGGGTCTGCTCGCTGGTGCTCTGACCGAGGTGGACGATCGGCAGGTGTGGGATGACCTGTGGTCGCGTCTGTGTCATCAGGGCACCGTCTACAGCGCGAGCTACCCGGCGCTGCCAGCGCTGGCCGGCATGGCCTCCCAACTCCCGGCGGCCGGGTACGTGGAGCCGTTGGCTCTGGCCGCCGCCATCGTCGCGTCCAACGACGGACCAGAAGACTTCCGGGGTGTCCTGCGCGACTACCCGGGCGAGATCGCCGCGCTGCGCGACATGGCTGAGCGCAACCTGGACCTGGCCGACGACGACGTCGAATTCGTGTACGCGCTCGAGGCGCTGATGTCGTTCGAGGGTGCGTCTCCCTGGAATCGCACACTGCACGTACTGGCCGATCAGGAAATGACGCTGGAGTGCCCCCGCTGCGGTGAGCAGCTGACGATCTCATTCGAGTCGATGCCGCCCACGACAACAGCACTGGACGACGACCTCCCGATCACCCCGGTGACTCCCGCCGACGCCGCCCAGCTCTACGGCGCAGCGGCACGCATCCAGACGCTCGCCTTGAACCACGGTCACGGCGCGGTCGCGAAGTCGGTCCTCGACCTTTCCGGAAGCACCATCTGCCCAGCCTGTGAGGTTACGGTCGACCTCTCGGCGACGTTGGGGTCGGCGGACGCCGCGTCCCCCGGCTCTTGACCGCGGTGTTTTCGAGCGGCGCGCCTCCGTCGGATCTTCACACGGGGAGGATCGAGCCGCTGAGGGTCGTTGTCGACCTGGCTGACGACGATGGCTGGCACGATGAGTGGTCGTGACGGCTGACGACCCCTGGGTGACGGTGTCGGAGACGGCGTTCACCGCGCGGTTCCTGCTCGACGCCAGCGCGGACACCGCGGACTCTGTGTCCAACGTCGACGTCTTCGTCGACCTGCCCAATGGCGCGTCCTGGGCGTTGACCATGTTCACCGTGGATGAGGTCCGTCGGCTGTTGGCGGTGTGGAAACAAACCGGAGAGGTCGCTCATGGAAGCTACTTCCGCGGTGTGGATGACGTCATTGTTCCGGAGCCGGGACTGGCCGCGATGACCGCCGCGATTCGGGAACTCGTGCGCACCGGGGAGATCGAGGTCGTCGGCGTCCGGTGCGAGTCGGCGCTGGAGCAGGACGACCATCATGCATAGCCGCTTCGGCGACCACATCCGTGTGGGACGCGGCGTGGGATACGGATCGCGTTCGTGCAGGTCGTCGGGTGCGTGACGGGCCGCAAGGTGCGCTGTCGGTGCTGGTGAGGGCGTCGTGGGTTCGAAGCGGCAGCTTCGCAATGCGTAGGTCTCGGGTTGGAATCCCGAAGGCGGCTCTGACGAAACCGGAGTTCAGAGGCCATTCGAGCTAGCTGGCTGCACATGCTCGGACCCGTACATGGGGTCCGCGTGGGATCTCCTCCGAACGTCGGCAGCGGGCGAAGTGCGGCTTGACCTGCACAAGTGGGCTGGTCATCCGATCGCTGCTGACCGTTGAGTCAGGACGTCTGCGTCGTCTGCGTCGTCTGCGCGTTCGAGCCGAGCGGGCCGATTGTGCAGCGCGAGATAGTGCCTATGTGCAGGGGCGGTCGGAGTGCTGGCGCTGCGGGCGGACGCCCGCCGATGCAGCGACGTGCGGGTGGTGCGGTGTATGGCTGACCCGACTGACCGGCGAGCGGGTCGGGGCATGGGCTGAGCCCCTCCTGGTGCTCGCGCGGCGCTGGGGGATCCAGGACGACGCTCTGCGCGAGCAGGCTGTCGGCTCAGCTTCGGAGGCCGAGTTGGAGAGTCTCCGTGCGGTCCTGGCCGGCCCTGCCGGGGAGAGGCTGTACGACTGGCTCGGATCCGACGAGTCGCATGCGCTGGTGAGCTCTGACGAGTACGCGGCGTTGACAGCACTCACGATGGCAGCGGACAGCGCGAAGCTGACGATGCGCCGTGCGGCTGCCCCGCCTCGCATCGATGAGGTGGACGGCGCCCGCGCCGTCGAAGGGGCCTCGATGAGGTTCGCCGTCCCCGCGATCCCTGCGGAGGTGCTGAACGCTTTGCGTTTGGGGCAGACCCTGGTGGCCGAGGTGCCTGCGCCGACCGGGCGTCGGGCGTGGGTGTCGATCAGGCCCACGGACGAGGCCGAAGACGCTGCGGCGCGAGCGGAGGGGTGGAAGCGCTCGAGCCACGACCGCAGGTTCTTCGTCCGGCATGCGGAGTACCTCGTGGAGCACCTGGACGGATACGACTACGACATCGGCATGCGCGAAGTCGCTGAGGCTCACGTCGCCGACGAGGCCGGCCTGTGGCCGCTGCTGGCTGAGTGGGGCGTTGCACCGGCGGAGCTGGACTACCCCTGGCGCACGGCTTTTCCTGAGTAGAAGTCCTGCATCGAGCAGGAACCACCCGGCCGACGGCTCGTCCGGAGAGAGTTCCCCAGTGCCGCCTCTTGCGTTGAGGACTCACAGGACGTCCTGGTCCAGCAGTCCGATGGGCGACTGCTCATCTAGCGGTCGGGACGAGTCAGCGGCCGACACCCTGGACTAGCGGACATCGAGTGCGGGCACGGCGGGTGAACAGTCCGGTCGTCGGAGCCGGCTGCGTGAACCACGACCGCGACATCGAGGTCCTCTCCGCCGCCGGGGCGGGCGAACCCTGCGCGACCCCGTTCTCGCCAGGCCCGGTCACCCCGCCTCGGCCAGGCGTCGCCGCTCCAGACCCTCGAGCAGCAGGTCGAGGGCGAAGGCGAACTCGGCGTCGTCGTCGCAGCCGCCCAGGCCGCCCTGGTGCGACACCGCACCGGCCAGCTCAGCCACGTGCGGGAGGGGGCCGGCCATCGCTTCGAGCTGCGCAGCGACCGTCGCGGGGTCGGCGCGGGTGTCGGGTGCGTCGTCGAACAGGTCCTGGCTGAAACCGAGGATCCGGCTGCCGAGCAGGTGAAGCGCGTGGTGGCTGAGCGCCAGCGAGCAGCCGCCGCCACGCAGGATGCCCAGCACCCGGTCGACGTGCTGCAGTGCGGCGGGAGTCGGGACGTCCCGCTGCTGCAGGACCCGGACCGCCCACGGATGGGCGAGCATGGCGCCGCGAGCCGCCATCAGCAGGCTGTGCAGCTCCACGGCCCACCCGCCACCACTGTCGCGCGGGGGTTCGATCCGGGCCACCACGGCGTTCAGCATCGCGTCGAGGAGGGCGTCCTTGTCGCGCAGGTGGTGGTAGATCGACATCGGGTTCACGCCGAGCTCCTGCGCGAGGCGGCGCATGCTCAGCCCGTCGAGGCCGTCCCGGTCGGCGAGCACGATGCCCGCTTCGACGATCGCGTCGCGGCTGAGCCGGGCGGTGCCCCGGGAGGGGCGGGCGTCATCCGGTCGGCGGGGCACGACCCGATGGTACTTGCAGACCTACGCCGTATGGCTTACCGTCGTCCCAGTCATACACCGTATGGCTACGCCGTATAACAAGATCGAAGGAGAGCGCGATGACCAACACCTCGTCCGGCACCGCCGTCGTCCCGCCGCGCTGGTTCATCCGCTCCGCCTGGGCGGTCCACCGCGGTCTTCTGCGGGCGACCCGCGACCGGGTCGGGCTGTCCCGTCCGACGCCCGGCGGGCGGTTCGGCATGCTCCGGCTGCGCACCGTCGGACGCCGCAGCGGCCAGGAGCGGGCCGTCGTGCTCGGCTACGTCGAGGACGGAGACCGGCTGGTCACGCTGGCGATGAACGGCTGGGACCCGGCCGAACCGGCCTGGTGGCTGAACCTGCAGGCACATCCGGAGGCCTCCGTGGACCTGACCGACGGGTCGCGCCGGGTCCGGGCCCGGGAGGCGACCGGCGACGAGCGGGAGCGGCTCTGGGGCGCGGTGCGCGGCCACTCCGGCTACGGCAACCTCGACGCCCTCGCCACTCGGCGCGGCCGCCCCACCGCCGTCGTCGTGCTCGAGCCCTGGTCCGACGGCCACCAGGCGTGAGCGCACGGCAGCGGCGCCGAGCCGGCTGCCGGCGCGTGCCCGCCGTCCTGCTCAGTCGCTGAGGTCCATCGTCACAGTGTCACCGGCCGGGTTGCTGAGTTCGATGACGTCCTCGGCGCCCTTCTTCCGCAACGGGACCGGCACTACGGTTGGATCATGCGCAGGAGCGCTTCCGGCACGGGGGTCGCCGCGCGCCGACGCGTCCTGCCGCTGCGGCTGCGCCGGCTGGTGGGCAACTCGGTGGCGCTGCTGGTCGTCGTCCTCGTGGTGGTCCCCGTCTACGTCGTGATCGCTCTGGTCGCGGACTTCCTGGTGAATCACTCGGAAGCGAACGGACCGCTGCCCTGGCTGCATGCGGCCGCGGTGCCTGCCGAGGTCATCGTCGTCGTGCTCGTCCTGGCCCTGGCGATCGCGTTCCTCGGGTACCTCTTCGTGGTCGGGCTGGCCGAGGTCCGGAACGCGGCACGACGCATCGTCGGCGGCCGCTGGACCGACGGCGTGGTGACCGCGCTCGAGCACGAGGAGACCGACAGCGACGGAGACGTCCGCCGGCAGTGGCGGGTGCAGGTCGCGGACGTCGCCGCGAGGGTGTTCGCGGTCGGGTTCGTCAGCTACGGCTTCTCCCGCAGGCAGGTCGTCGAGGGGACGAAGCTGCGGGTGCGCTACCAGGTCGCCGATCCCGGCAACGCGGTCGCCGTGCACGTCGGAGTCGGCCCCAGGCTGAGCAACTGGCTGACCGGGTGGGTGATCTTCGGGCTGTGGGCGGCGTTCATCGCCTCCATACCCGTCGGTCTGCTCGTGGCCGGCGTCCTCTGGGTGATCCGTCAGCGTTGACGAGGCCTCGACCAGGTCGGGTTCAGCTCATCGCGCAAGACCGTTGCGGATCAACGTGTCGAGCCGCTTCCAGGCCGGGGACGTCGCGTTGACCGTCGCCTGCGACAGGGCGGAGGGCCCGGACGCCGGGTCCTGGCCGGGGAGCGCGCCGTCGCCGTACCGGGCGCGGGTGGCGGCGACGATGCGCGCTGCGAGCGCGGCGATCCGGGGGTCGTCGGGGTCGAGGTCGTGCACGCGGTCGTACTCGAGGAAGACGGCGAGGTGCCCGGGGTCCTCGAGCATCGCGCGCTGGTCGTCGAACAAGGTGCGGGCCGTCCCGGGCTCGGTCGCGAAGGCGAGGACCCAGAGATCCGTCACGAGGTCCTTCCACCGGCTCGTGAAACCCAGCTGCGGGAGCCGGTCGAGGTGCCGGGTCACGTCGGGGGGCAGGATCGCGCTCTCGCCGGCGGCCAGGCGACGCAGCGCCGTCCGCGTCGTCCGCAGCGTGCGGATCCGGCGGCCCAGGTCCTGGTCGATCCGGGTCAGCGCCTCCGCGAGGTCGTCGGGGGAGGCGTGGAGCAGGTCGCGGACGGCGGCCAGCGGGACTCCCGCCTGAGTCAGTGTCCTGATCTCGAGGAGCGTCGCGACGTCGCGCCCGGTGTACCGGCGGTACCCGGAGGCGTCACGCGCGGGCTCGGGGAGCAGCCCCTTGGCGTGGTAGACCCTGACCGTCTTCGTGGTCACGCCCGCGTAGGCGGCGAGCCGGCCGATCGTGAGCATCGACGCCCTCGTCCCGTCTGCTTGACCTTGCCCCTGGGGCAAGCCTGCACGATGGCGCCATGGCAGACCAGGCATCCGACCCGGACGTGCTCCGCGCGCTGGCGGACGAGGGCAACGAGCGCGCGTGGGAGCGGCTCGCGGACCTCGCCGACGCGCGCGGCGACCTCGACGAGCTCGAGGCGCTGCTCGACGAAGGATGCATGCGGGCCGGCGTCCACCTGACCCGGCGCGCCGTCGCGAGCGGAGACCTCCTCCGGCTGCAGCGCATCGCGGACGCCGGGTACGACGACGCGGCCCGCGAGCTGGACCGGCTCCTCGCGCGTCCCGCCGAGCCGGGCTGACCGGCCTGCCCGCCCGGTGCTCAGCGTCCGGTCTCGTACCTGGTCAGGAGCACCCCGTCGGGAAAGGCCCGGGTCTCCAGGAGCCTCAGGTTCACCCAGCTGTCCAGAGCCGTGAAGAACGGTCTGCCCCCACCGACGAGCACCGGGTGGGCGACGACCACGTACTCGTCGATGAGCCCGGCCCGCATCGCCGCCGCCGCGAGGGTGGCGCCGCCGACGTCCATGGGGTCGCCGTCCTCGGCCTTGAGCCGACTGATCTCGGTGACGGCGTCGCCGGTGACCAGGCGGGCGTTCCAGTCGACCGCGGTGGTCGTCGACGAGAACACGACCTTCGGCATGTCCCGCCAGCGTCCGGCGAACTCGATGTGCGCCGGTGTGGCACCCGGCTGCTCGTCGGCGGTCGGCCAGTGGGAGCTCATCGTCTCCCAGAGCCTGCGCCCGTACAGCGCCAGGCCCGTCGTCGCCACCCGGTCGGACCACCACTGGAACAGCTCGTCGCTCTGCACGCCCCAGCCGAGGTCGTCGCCGGGCGCGGCGACGTAGCCGTCCAGGCTCACGTTCATGCCGTAGGTCAGTCTCCGCACGTCGTCAGCCTCCTGCGATTCGGTCGTCGGCGTACAGACCATCACGGGGCGCAGACTCATCGGCCGGGGCCACGCCGACTGTCCGGCCCCGCCGTCACGCCGGCGGCGCCGCGCCGTCCGTCGGCGTCAGCCGCAGCACCGGGATGAGCCGGTCCGTCTTGGCCTCGTAGCCCGCGAAACCCTTGGCGCGAGAGACGATCCTGCTCCACATCGCTGCCCGCTCGTCCCCTTCGAGCTGCTCGACCCGCACGCGGTGCGTGCGACCGCCCAGCTCCACCGACACCTGGTCCGGGTGGGCGACGACGTTGTGGTACCAGGCCGGATGCGTCGCGGCACCGCCCGCCGACGCGACGACGACCCAGCCGCCCGCGCCGTCGTCGAACCGGGCGAGCGGGTTCGTCCGCGGCTGCCCGGACTTCGCCCCGACGGTGTGCAGGTACAGCAGGTCCATCCCGGCGAAGCGG
>JACRBU010000048.1 GCA_016213085.1 Coriobacteriales bacterium | reverse complement strand
GGCCCGAGCACGACGCGCTCCTTCGGGAAGAGGTAGACGACGCGCTCGCCGTAGCGCTTCGGATCGGACTTCGCGGCCATCCAGCCGATCATGTTGTCTCGGTTGCGCGGGGTGAACGGCTGCATGATCAGGAAGTCCTCGGCGGGGTCGCCGGGGAGCTGCATGAGCACGAAGAACGGGAGCATCGGCTTGCCCTGACACTCGCCTGGGATCGACCAGGAGTCCTCCTTGTTGTAGAACACCCGGACGTTGGTCATGTGGTAGTTCTCGTACATCCGGGACTGCGCCTCGAACATCCCCTGCGGGTAACGGAAGTGCTCGCGGATCTCGTCAGGAATCTGGTCGTTGTCCACCACGAGCGTCGGGAAGATCGAGCGCCACGCAGCGAGCACCGGATCGGATTCGTCGAAGGCGTAGAAGGTCGTGGTCCCGTCGAATGCGTCGACGACGACCTTCACCGAATTGCGCAGGTAGTTCGTCCGGGAGCCGTCTCCGAGGCGCTCTGAGTACGGGAAGTGATCGCTTTCGGTGTACGCGTCGACGATCCACTTGATCCGCCCGTCGACGAGCACCGGGTAGGCGTCGTCCTCGTAGCGCAACCAGGGGGCGAGCGTCTCCAGACGCGTGTCGAGATCGCGCCGCATCAGGACACGGCTCCGCGGCTCGACGTACGCCGAAAGCAGGATGTCGCTCGAGCCGAAGTACCACGCCCACGTCAGGCGACCGAGCGGCCCCCCGATCGGGATTCCGTGGTCGCCCTTGTACTCGTATTCGGCGTTGCGTTCTCCGAGCGGGAAGTCGAATTCCTTGATGCCGGTGTCGACGATGACGTACTCGTCGGAGATCTCGCCGAAGTAGATACGCCCCTGCTCCGTCTTGAGGTCCGTCGCCGTGCGCGGCGGAACGTCGCCGATGATGAAGGCCGGCAGTCCGCGCGTGTCGGCCCTCGAAGCCGGCGACATCACCAGGCCGAACCCGTGCGTGTAGACCAGGTGCCGGTTGACCCAGGTCTGCGCCTGCGAGGGGAGCTTGTCGGCATCCATCTCGCGAGCGGCGACGAGCACTTGACGCCGTACGCCATCGACTTCGTATCGATCGACGTCCACGTCCGGGAAGTCGTAGTACGGCCGGAGCGCTTGGAGTTGCCGGTAGCACTCCGCGATGACGCCCGGGTCCCACAAGCGGACGTTGTCGAGCGTGCGCCGCGATTGCAGGATGTCCTTCGCCGTCAGGTTCTCGCGCACGGGGAACTGACGCCCCTTGACATCGGCGAGCCCGAAGCCCCGCCGCGTGAAGTCGATGTTTCGCTCGATGTAGGGCTCCTCGAGGCGCACCTCGTTCGGCGCCACGATGAACTGCTGCACGATCGACGGGTAGATCCCGCCGACGACGATCGAGGCAGCGACCCAGACGCCCAGAGCAACGAGCGGAAGACGCCAGCCTTGGACCCGGATGTTGTACATCAGTACGACGGCGGTCAGCAGTGACAGGCCGATGAGGATCCAGTACGCGGGTATCTGAGCATGCACGTCGGTGTAGGACGCGCCCAGCACCTGTCCCCGGGGCGAGAAGTCGAGCTCGTAGATGTCGAGCCAGTAGTTGAATCCCCACGTCAGCACGATGAAGGCGAGAAGCACCGAGAGATGCGCCTTGACGTGGGGCGCGAAACCTCGGAGGCGGGCCCACGGCTGTATCGCCCCGTCGAGGACGTGCACGATGACGACCGCGATCGTCGTCAGCACGAGCAGCGACGTAAGCCAGCTCACGAGCGCTCGCAGCGCGGGCAGCTGGAACACGAAGAAGCCCACGTTCATGCCGAATTGCGGGTCGTCGTAGGGGAACTGCGCGCCCGAAAGCGCCAGCCTGAAGGTCTCCCACTGGGTCGCCATCCCGGTGGCCATGAGGAATGCCAGCGCGAGAGCGGACACGATGACGAGGCGGTCGAGCCACGGCGTGAATCGCGTGCGGAGTTGGCGGATGATCTCCTCGACCTGTTCAGGCACCGATCCGCCCATCGAGATCGGAACGGCTCGCGGAGCCAGGCGTCGCGCTACGAACATGTTCACGAGCAAGACGGCGAGCGCGACGACGAAGAACACGGCGAACACGGAGAGCCGACTGACGATCTGCGTCCAGAACACCGCACGCTGCCCGAGATCGCCGAACCAGAGCCAGTCGACGTAGACGCGGACGAACCAGCTGATGATCGGCAGCCCGACGAACAGGAAGGTCACGATGATGGCTGCGATGATGACGTTGCGCTGACGCGGGTTCATGGCGTCCCCTCGGCCGATGCGTCGCGGTGCAGCGACGCCGGTCGAGCCGGATCGCTACCTCACACGTACTCTTCCACGTCTACGTTCAATGCGTGAGGATCGACGCAGCCGGCCACCGAACGCTCCCCTTCGGCCGACAGGTCGATGTCTCGCGGTGAGACGAGAGTACCCCGAGTATCGCTGATGATGCGCACGAGTGGCCGAACGAGGTCCTGTGCGCGGGCCTCAAGCACGATCGCCACCTCCCCGCTGGAGAGGCGCACGACCGTGCGCGGAGGGTAGACGCCCATGAGCGAGACGAAGAGACGGACGAGGGTCGGGTCGAGTCCCGTGCCCGCTTGCCGGACCAGGATCGCGATCGCCTCATCGTTCGCGCGCGCCGCCGAATAGGGGCGCTGCGACGTCATGGCGTCGTAGGTATCGGCCACCGCCACGATGCGGCTCGCCACGTGCTGCGGCCGGCGGGGCGAACGCTGCGGATAGCCGAGCCCGTCGTAGCGCATGTGGTGTTCGAGGATGGTGATGAGCGCGGCGCGGTCCATCCCGGGCGTCGCGGCCGCGAGATGGGCCCCTTGCACGGGATGGCGCCGCACCTGCGCCCACTCCTCCCTCGTAAGAGAGCCGGGCTTGTTGAGGATCTCGGTGTCGACGGCCAACTTGCCGAGGTCGTGCAGGAGCGCTCCGGTCCCCAACGACATGAGAAACCGCGTGTCCTCGGTGACGCGCGCTCCCAAAGCAAGGGAGAGGATCGCAACGTTGGCTGAGTGGAAGAACGTGTACTCGTCGTAGGAGCGAAGGCCCGTGAGCTGCAGCATCGCCGAGCGGTTCCACAGGACGTTCTCGACGAGCGCTCTCACTGCACCGTGGATGTTGCGCGAGTTCAGCGGGAGGTTGCTCTTAGCGAGCCCCTCGACCTCGCGCATGAGCGTAAGGGCGCCGTCGTAAACGCCCCGCGCGGCTTCGGCAGGCTCCCCTTCGGCGGCGAAACGATCGAATGCCTTGACCGTCCCGACTTCGATCCTCGTAAGGTCGGCCTGCTCGAGCAGGGCCGACAGCCCGCCGTCGCGTTCGGCTTCTCTCGGTTCGCACGAGAGCACGCCGATGGCCCGGCCGAGCTCGTCTGCGCTGACCCCGGGCTTGAACGCGAGCGCTCCGACGCCCAGATCGGTCAGCTCGCGGACGAGCTGATCGAACAGGAGGCTCTCTTCGACGAGCAGCTGATCGCCGAGCATCACTTCGCCCTCGTAGAAGGCGAAGTCCGCGGCGACTCCCCCCGCCATCATGTCGCGAAGCGCGCCCTCGAGCTCGACGAGCCCCTCGTGCACGGCGGGATGGGACAGGGGATAGAGACGAGCTGCCCGCCTCGTTGACGCGATGCGCGTCAGAATGTCCCTCGCCCGGGTCGAGGCGCGGCTGCTCGCCACGCTGGTGAGTGCCGTTTCGGTGTTCACGATCGGGCGGCGCTCCTCAACCGGGCGGCGGCTGCCTCCGCAGCCCGGGCGACCTCTCGCGCCCGGCCGCCGGACAGGAGCCCTCGGCGCCCCGCCACCTCGTCGAGGACGCGAAGGGCGTCTGCGGACCCGATCCTTGCGAGCGCTTCGACGGCCTCGAGCCTCACGGCGATCTCGCGATTGCCGCGGCCTTCCCCGCCAGCGAGCGTCGCGAGACCGGGAACCGCGAAGGCGTCGTTTCGCATGCCGATGGACTGCGCTGCGAGCTGAACGTTCTGGGCGTCGTCGTCGTCGAGCGCCGCGACGAGCATCTCGGTGGCGAGTCTGTCCGGAAGCTGACGGATGGCCCGGATGGTCTCCCGACGTACGCGCGCGTCGCCGTGGCGGATCGTGCGCTGCAGGTACGGCAGGGTCGCCGAGCGCCGAGCCGAACCGAGAACGGCAACTACGTTGCGCACGAAGTACCAGCGCGGATCGGCCAGATGCGAGGCGATCTGCGGGATGTGCGCGTCCGCGATACTCGACAGCACCTCCACGAGTCGCTTGCGCGTGGCCATGTCCTCTTCATCGGCGAGCACCTCGAGCATCGGCTCGATCGCCTTGTCGCCGATCGCTTCGAGCATCCGCGCCGCGGCCTCGCGGTCGAGGTCCTCTGCGGATGCGCTGCGGGCGAGGTCCAGGAGCGTCCGAAGGTCAGAAGGCTTGGACATCGATGCGATGGCGTTGGCGATTCGCAACGACGCGGCCTCAGGCAGGTCCGATCGTTCGGAAACCCGCGTGAGGACGTCAACCGCCTGGGCGGCAGCCTCGACGTCGCCTCGCTTGACCACCAGGGCCATGAGCCCCTCGATCAGGTCCGCAGCGTGCCCGATGCGCTCGTCGGACGGGTCGAGCTCGACGAGCGTGACGAGCGCTGCGAGGACCTCCGCATCGCTCGTGCCGGACTCGGCACTCGTGCGAAGCTCGAGCAGTCCCTGGTCCTCGACACCGTTGCTCTCGGAGGGTTCGACCGGCCCGAGCATGAGCCTGACCTGGTCCGCAGGGCTCTGCGCCGGGCCTTCGGCAGGCAGACCCGAAGGTGCGGCGAGTACCTGTGTCGGCGCGCAGAGCGAGAAGACCACCGAGGTCGCCTGCTCGCTGAAGCCGGCATCCATCATCGCCGCCGCGGCCGCTTCCGCGACCCCCTCGCTGTCGCCGAGCGCGACGCCGAGGTTCCGAATCGCTGCGCCG
>JACRBU010000046.1 GCA_016213085.1 Coriobacteriales bacterium | reverse complement strand
GACCGGCGAGCAGATTGCGGACCTCACGCACCCTGGACAGCGCGTTGTCGTCGCGCATGGCGGTCATGGCGGGCGCGGAAACATCCACTTCGTGACGCCTACGCGCAGGGCTCCGGCGTTCGCGGAGCTCGGCGAGCCCGCGGAAGAAGCCGAGATCGAACTCGAGATGAAGCTGCTTGCCGATGCGGCGCTCGTCGGCATGCCGAGCGTGGGCAAGTCGTCGCTGATCGCGCGGATGAGCGCTGCTCGGCCCAAGATCGCCGACTACCCGTTCACCACGCTGCGCCCCAACCTCGGCGTCGTGCGCGCGGGCAAGGACCGCAGCTTCGTCGTCGCCGACGTGCCCGGGCTCATCGAGGGCGCGAGCGAAGGCAAGGGACTCGGGCACGAGTTCCTTCGGCATGTGGAGCGGACGGCGCTCATCATGCACGTCGTGGACCTCACCGGCAGCTATGAGGAGCGCGACCCCGTCGATGACTTCGGAGTCATCAACCGGGAGCTCGCGGCGCACGCCGAGGAGCTCGCGGACCGGCCGATGGTCGTTGTGGGCAACAAGGCCGACATGCCGGGGACGGAGGAGGCTTCGAAGCGCATGCGCGAGCACGTCGAGGCCCTCCAGCTACGTTACTTCGAGGTCTCGGCGGTGACCGGGCAAGGAATCGAGGCGCTCGAGCGCGCGGTGGCCGAGATGGTCCACGAGCTGCGCTCCGAAGCGCTGACAGGACAGGCCGCGGGAGCGTTCGAGCAGGTCTGGAGGCACGACCATCGCGACCACCGGCGCTTCGAGGTGCGAAACCTCGGCGGCGGGGTCTTCCAGGTCACCGGCAAGGGCGTCGAGCGGATGGTGATCACCACCGAATGGGACAATGATGAGGCGCTCGCCTTCCTGCAGAAGCGACTCGTGAAGATCGGCGTGGAGGACGCGCTGATCGCAGCTGGCGCGCGTGACGGCGACGAGATACGCATCTCGCACCGGAGTTTCGAGTTCGACGCGGGTATCGCGAGCGACCCTGAGGTCGAGTTCATCGAGCCGGAGCCCGAGGCATACATCGACGAGACCGAAGTGACGGGCAAGGAGTCCGAGTGAGCCGTCCCAACCGCGTCGTCATCAAAGTCGGCAGCTCGACGCTGGCCGGGGAGTCCGGTGGAGTCGACCGCGCCTACGTTCGCGATCTCGTCGAGCAGGTCGCCCGTCTCCGCGAAGCCGGCACGCAGGTCGTGCTCGTGAGTTCGGGTGCGATCGCGGCGGGCCTCGAGCGCCTCGAACTCGGCGAGCGACCCACCGACATGCCGTCGCTGCAGGCCGCAGCCTCCGTCGGTCAGGTCGCGCTTGTAGAGACGTACGCGGTCCTCTTCGGTGAGAAGGGGCTCGCGGTGGGGCAGGTCCTGCTGACCCGGCACGACACCGGCCATCGGGAGGCGTATCTCCACGCGCGCGACACCGTCGAGCGGCTGCTCGCGCTCGGTGCGGTGCCGATCGTCAACGAGAACGACACGGTCGCGGTCGACGAGATCCGCTTCGGCGACAACGACACGCTCGCCGCGCTCGTGGCCACCATGGTCGGCGCGGACCTGGTCGTGCTGCTCAGCGACATAGAGGGGATGTACGACGCGGATCCGCGGACGGCGAAGGGCGCAACCCTGCTGAAATGCATCGACGAGCTGACCGCGGACCATCTTGCGGCGGCGGGCGGGTCCGGCAGCGATATCGGTTCCGGCGGCATGGCGACCAAACTCGAGGCCGCGCGCGTGCTCATGCGCGCCGGCATCCCGATGGTGATCTGCGACGGCCGGCGCGAGAACGTGGTCGTCGACTGTGTCGAAGGCAAGACGGTCGGGACGGCGTTCGCCGGTGGCGAGTCGACCTTGGGAGCCCGGACGCTCTGGATCGCGCTCGGCCGGAAACCCGCAGGTGAGATCGTCATCGACGACGGCGCGCGCCAAGCGCTCGTCACGGGGGGCAAGAGCCTGCTGCCCGCTGGCGTCGTGCAGGTGAGCGGGTCGTTTCGTGCAGGCGATGCGGTAGTATTGATGGACCGTTCCGGTGCGGTCGTCGCCCGCGGGCTCTCAGAGCTCTCTTCGGCCGAGTTGGACCGGGTCAAGGGGATGAAATCCGTCCAGGTCGCCGAAGTTCTCGGCACCACCGCAAGCACGGAAGCCGTGCACAGGGACAAGCTCGTCATCCTGTAGCGGCACAGAAGGGAGCACGAGGGGATGTCCGACGTTCGCGATCTGGCGCTTCGCGCGAGAGAGGCCGCTACCGGCCTCGGAACCACTACGACCGACCAGCGCAACAGGGCGCTTCTCGCGATGGCCGCCGCGCTCGTTTCCCGCGGGGACGAGATCCTCGAGGCGAACGCGGCCGACATGACGGCGGCGCGGGAGCGCGGTATCGGCGAGTCGCTGCTCGACCGCCTCATGCTCGACCCCGCGCGGCTCAAGGCCATCTCGGAGGCCCTCAAGCATCTCTCGGCGCTGCCCGACCCCCTCGGCGAGGTTGTCGAGGGCTACACGATGTACAACGGCATCGAGCTGCGCAAGGTGCGCGTCCCGCTCGGCGTCGTTGCGATGATCTACGAGGCTCGTCCGAACGTGACCGCCGACGCAGCGGGCCTTGCGCTCAAGACCGGCAACGCTGTGATCCTGCGCGGCGGGTCCGTCGCCATCAACTCGGTCCTCTCGATGACCCGCGTGCTGGCCCAGGCCGCCGAAGGCGCGGGCATGCCGAGGGACTCGATCCAGGCGGTCGCCTCGACCGACCGCTCGGCCGCCGAAGAGCTGATGGGCCTTCACGGCCTGATCGACGTGCTCATCCCGCGCGGCGGTGCCGGACTCATCCGCAGCGTCGTTGAGAACTCCCGCGTCCCGGTGATCGAGACGGGCGTCGGCAACTGCCACATTTACATCCACGCCGACGCCGACGCTGAGATGGCGCGCAGGATCGTGGTGAACGCCAAGTGCCAGCGTCCCGGCGTGTGCAACGCAGCCGAGTCGCTCATCGTCGACGAGGCGGTCTACGCCGACGTCCTCCCGCCGATCCTGCGCGAGCTCGAGTCCAACGGCGTCACGATCGTCGCGGACGACAAGGTCCGCAGCCTCGGTGCGGTCATGCGCATCGAGCATGCGACCGATGACGATTGGGGCACCGAGTACCTCGACCTGAAGATCTCGGTGAAGGTCGTGAGCGGCCTCGACGAGGCGATCGTCCACGTCAACAAGTACGGCTCCAAGCACTCGGAGGCGATCATCACGGGCGACTACGAGGCGGCACGCCGCTTCCTGCACGAGGTCGACGCCGCAGCCGTCTACGTGAACGCCTCCACGCGCTTCACGGACGGCGGCGAGTTCGGCCTCGGCGCCGAGATCGGCATCTCCACCCAGAAGCTGCACGCCCGCGGTCCGATGGGTCTCGCGGCGCTGACGTCGACGAAGTACGTCCTCATGGGAGACGGGCAGATCCGGGAGTGAGCGGGCTGGGCCGAGTCGGGATCATGGGTGGGACCTTCGATCCCATCCACTTCGGGCATCTGGTGACCGCCGAAGAGGCGCTCTATCAGTTCCACCTCGACCGGGTCATCTTCATGCCGACGGGCGTGCCCGCGACCAAGACGCACCAGGACGTCACGCCGGCGGAGCATCGCTACCTCAGGACGGTGATCGCGACGGCGAGCAACGACTGCTTCGACGTGAGCCGCCAGGAGGTCGACCGTCCCGGTGTGACCTACACCGTCGACACCCTGACCGACATGCGCGCCGAACTTGCCGATAGCGAGCTGTTCTTCATCACCGGTGCCGACGCCATCTTCGAGATCCTGCAGTGGAAGGACGCCGACCGCGTCGCCAGCCTCGCAACGTTGATCGCGGCGACGCGCCCCGGCTACGACCTCGAGGGCGG
>JACRBU010000047.1 GCA_016213085.1 Coriobacteriales bacterium | reverse complement strand
GCGAGGCTCACCGCTGCCCCGTCGTCGCCGAAGGGCCGCCCTTGAGGCTGAGGGTGCTCGACGTAGCCGTGTCGTCGGACCCTTGGGCCGCGCGATCGGCCGCGTCCGCCTCGGCACGTATGGCGACCCCTAGTGGGTACAGATCGCGCGCACGCTCGTAGGCTCGAGCAACGGTCGGAGCCGGCACGCCGAGTGATGCGAGCAGGCGGGCGCGCGACAGCGCCAGGTCATAAGACCCCGGTTCCAGCTGTAGCCCCTCGTCGACCGAGCGAAGAGCGATCGTCTTCACGTCCGGTGACATGTAGAGCGCCGCGTCCGCCTGTGCGACGCGGTAGGTATCGGTCAGTGGATTGCGCTCAACGGCCTCCGAATAGTGCGACCAGGCTTCCGCGAACTCGCCCTGCTCGAAATGCGCGAGTCCGCGCGAGTACGACGAGTCGCCTGAGATGTAGAGGAGCACCGCGACCAGGGCGGTAACGCTCGCGAGCCCCACCATCACTCGCCCTGCGCGCTCGACGTGCAGCCACAGCGCCTTGGCAGGCACTCGCAGCCTGCTGCCCGGGAGGGCGTCCATCCGGGCGAGCGCCATTCCCGCCGCCGTCCACCCGAGGACATCCGTCGCCGCCGAAGAGACCCCGAACAGACCCTGTACGCCGTAGGCGGCAAGGACCGCAAGGGCGACAAGCCCCGCAGCGTCGCGACGTCGTGCCGCGCTCAGCGCCGAGTAGGCCGCGAAGACGAATAGCGCGATCGCGACGAACGCGGCGGGGGTTCCGGCCTCGGCAGCGGTCTGCAGGGCAGCGCTGTGCGCCTGGTCAGCACGGACGTCGCCCGGTTCGAGCCTCGCGTGCTCGGCAGGTTGATGGCGTGGGAAGGCGTACACGTAGCGCCCGGGCCCGACGCCCAGCAGTGGCCGCTCCGAGATCATCGACGCGGATGCGCGCCATATCTGTACGCGGCTGGCCGCCGAACCTCCACTGAGCGCGGCGGGAGTGAACTTCCCAAGCAAGGAGGGTCCGGAGAGCAGCAAGCCGAGACCCACCGCGGACAGCAGGAGCGCCGCACCGACAGCACGGGTCTTGGAGCTGCGAACGAAAACGAATGGCACGAGCGCACCCATCAACAGCGCGAGCATCGCGCCTCGCGATCCCGTGGCAACGCACGCCGCTGCCGCCGCAGCTGACGCAGCCACGAGCAGACGACGTTCGATGCCGCGGGTCGAGACGGCTCCCGCGCACGATGCGGCTGCGGCAAGCGCCAGCCAAGCTCCGGCGGGATCGGCGTTCACGAAGGAACCGGTCGGAGCGAGCCCGTTCAGCGTCTGGAACACGATGACGAGCGCTTCGATCCCAGCCGTGACCGCGAGGCTGCGAACGAGCCAACGTGCTTGGCCGGACACGCTCACGACACCGGCCACAGCCGCTCCCCACACGCCGAGGACCATGACGAGACCCGCGAATCTGCCGTGCACGCCGAAGACCGATGAAGCGGCCCCACCGCTGAACACGGCCGCCGACGCGCAGAGGACGAGGAACAGCGCAAGCAGCGCGGAGGCGACGGCAGTGCGGATCCTGGCCTTGGGCGGTTGGCTCGCGATCGCCAAGATCGTGACCGCTGCGACCGCGCCGATCCGAATCGGCTCCGCGGCAGCTGGAAGACCGGGCGCGACCAGCAGAGGAAGGGCACCGACGAGCACGGCCGGGATAACACCGGTGACAGAGACGCTTCGCTGGCTTAGACTAGTTAAGTATTTCACGAACGAAGCGTACTGAGCCGAGCCCCCTAGCGTCAACTGTGGTGACGCGTAGCGTCCACTGTGGTGACGCGTAGCGTCCACTGTGGTGACGCGTAGCGTCCACTGTGGTGACGCTAGTTCACTCAGTGCGGCCGACGAGTAAGGAGTCCGCGCGTGAGAACGTCCCTGCCCCGCAGCCCCCTGATCGCCCTCATGCTCGCGATGGCCCTGGCGCTGGGCGCGTGCACTGACGGGCGCAGCGAAACGAAGACGGTGAATGACTCAACCGGCACGTTCCACTTCGTCGTGCCGAGCGACTGGTCCACGCGATCGGGCAAAGGCGTAGTTGCGGCCTACGATGGAGAGGCTATCCCCGCAGGCGATGACGCCCGTCTGGGCGGCCTTCTCGTTCTTGCCTACTCAGCCAAGCCCGAGAAGGCGAAGTCCGATCGACTCATCGTCACACTCGCCAAGGCGAGAGCGAAGTCGCGCAAGTGGAATGACGTCACGTACGGAGAGCCGGTCAAGACCACGCTTGGAGGCAGAGACGCGGTCATGCTCGACGTGTCGGGATCCTCGGCTAACGGCGCGAAGTTCGACGGACGCCTCGTGCTTTCGCGCCAGCGAACCGTCGATGTGCTCGTGTTCGGAGTTGCACCGAGAGGCAAGCTCGCGCAGTCGAGTCTGAACAGCCTGATGGCCGATGATTGGTTCTGGCACGTGGCTCAAGTCGAGAAGAAGTCCTAGCGCGACTGCATCTCGTTGATCGGCGGCATCACGCCGGTTGCATCCGCTTTCACCGCGCCGGGGAGGTGGCATTGGCACGCGAGCGACTTGATGTCGCAGGGCATGCGCACGTGTGTGACCGCCATCCCTTCCGGGCGCTCGAGCATCAGCATCGGGGTGAGGAGCAGCACCCCTGTGACACCAGCCTGTCGCAGCATGTCAAGAGTGGTGTGCACCCAGTCCGGGGACGTGGCCACCAGCGCGACGCTCACGTCCAGGCCGCGATCCAGCTTCGGTATGTCGGAGACGTGCCTGACTTCGATGTCCTCGACGAACTTGCCGACATCCTCAGTGAGCTCTGAGTAGTAGGCGACCGGCCGGACACCGTAGCTCGACGACGGAAACACGACGCTGAGCGCCTCGAGCATCTGCGCCGACCCGACCTTGACGATCGGGTACTCGTCACTCAACCCAAGGAACTCCTGCAGGGCATCGAAGAGCACGTCGACCTCGTAGCCCGCTCCCCTTCGGCCGACACTGCCGATGAACGAGAGGTCGCGCCTGACCGTCTCTTCCTTGATGCCGAGCTCTTCGGCAAGTTGGCGTGACGTGATCCGCTCCCTGCCGGCGACTCGGACCAGCTCGCCTAGGTAGCAGTGATAGAGGGAGAGGCGGTACACGGTTGCCTCAGGGATGTGCTTCGTGCGAACCGTCACGCAGCGACCTCCAGGCGTTGGTGAATCAGCGGACTAGCAGTGATGATACCATCACGCAAGCTTATGGCTCGCGGACGTTGTAAACACGGATGCATCCAGCGCCGGTGTCGGTGACGTAGAGTCGTCCCTGCACCCATGCGACGTCATGGGGGGTCTGAAGCAGCCGACTGGAATCGGACCCGGCGGTCCGGGCATCGCCGATTCGGCCGATCTCCTTGCCGTCGGCATTGAATACGCGCACGACGCGGGCCAGCTCGTCGGCAACGTAGAGCCTGCCGAACTCGTCGCGTGTCATCCCGCGCGGAAGCTGCATCGTCGTGCCGATGATCTCGTCCTCGTCGCCGGTTCCTTTGTCGAGCGCGAGCACGCGTCCGGCGTTCGAGTCCGCGACCCATATCGACGTCTGCTC
>JACRBU010000044.1 GCA_016213085.1 Coriobacteriales bacterium | reverse complement strand
CCGGCGGCGATCTACCTGCACACGACGACGGCGTTCGTGCTGGCGATGAACAAGTCGCGTGAGCTGTGGCACACGGCAGTCATGGTGCCGATCTTCCTGACTTCAGCGACGGCTTCCGGAATCGCGCTGCTCATCATCTTCGCGTACATCCTGCAGGCGACCGGAAGGATGAAGTTCAAGCCGAGCATGTTCAGGAGTCTCTCCACGCTCCTTGCGACGGTAATGATCATCGACCTCTTCCTGCTCTGCGTGGAGATCTTGATGGTGTTCTGGCCTACGTCGGCCATGCCCGGTCACACCACGCGGCTCATCGAGTTCCTGACCGGGCGCCTTGCCTTCTCGCTGCTGCCGGTGCTCATTCTCGGCTTCACCGCGTTCGGGCTGCTCGCGCGGCGAAAGACGCGGCACCTGCCGCAGGTTCAGCTCACGGCAGCGGTCCTCTACGTCGTCGCCGTGTTCTTCAAGCGCTACGCGCTGATGGCGATGGGCTTCTCGTTCACCACGCTCGGCCAGGAGGCCCCGGTGTACTTCCCGAGCATGGTGGAGACCTTCCTCGCGCTCGGCATCCTCGCCTTCGGCCTGCTCTTCGTGACGGTGGCGGTCAAGGTGCTGCCGATCGAGGTTCCCGAAGAAGAGCACAGCCACGCTGAAGTGACCGCGGTCGCCAGCGAGCCAGCCGTGTCGCGGACCCCGGCACTGGAGCCGGCCGCCGAACCTGTCATGGAACAAGCGTTGGAGCCGGGGGTGTCGTCGTGATCGGAAACGCTATCGACAGGATCGCGGCGGCAGCCAGGCGCCTTCCGCGCTGGACGGTCTTCGCTCTGGCGGGGCTCGGCGCGGCCGCGCTCGTCGCGGTCGGCATCGCGCTGGCGCTCACCTCGAGCCCCGCGTACTTCAGCTCCTATCACCGGCTCGAGCGGAGCGTGACGACGCTCGAGGCGTCCGGTCACGTCGGGCTGGATTGCGACCAGTGCCACCCCGACTCGAGAGGTGCGGCTGTCTACCGCGCCGCACTCGTCGGCGACTTCTACGCAGGCATCGTTCGGAAAGGCAACGAACCGCGCTTCGTGCAGATGGCGAAGCCGACGCGTGAGGCGTGTCTGAAGTGCCACGCCGAGGACTGGAGCGATGACGCCAAGAAGACGATGAAGGTGCCGCACCCGGCGCACCTGCGCGTCATCGAGGAGAAGCGCGACTGCGTGATGTGCCACAAGTGGACGGCGCACGAAGAAGAGTACATGGAGAAGCACAAGCAGATGCCGTTCAGCACGGTCTGCGCGTCTTTCCCGTGCCACGTCGGCACGAAGCAGAAGGAAGACTGCGGCACCTGCCACCACGTCCTCCAGGAGGACAAGGGCAAGTGGCGCGAGATCCATCCTGAGACCGTGCGCTCCCACGGACCGGGCGCATGCCTCGAGTCCTGTCACGACGCCGATCAGTGCCGACTCTGCCACACGACCGGCAAGACGCCGAAGTTCGACGCGACCGTCGCGCAGGCGGGCGTGCGCGCCATCGAGCGCGAGCACGTCAAGAAGGACTGGATCGCGCAGCATGGCACGATGGCGCTCAAGGACGAGACGAAGTGTTACACGTGCCACGTCTCGGTCGGCGAGTGCGAAGACTGCCATGCGGTTCGGCCGGCGTTCCACGGGCTGAAGTCCACGTGGCTCGGCCAGCACAAGAAGCTCGCCAAGAAGGTCGACAACCCCCGCTGCCTGACCTGCCATGAGGAGCGCTGGTGCGAGGACTGCCACCAGCAGTTCAAGGAGATGCGCTAGTGCCCGAGAAGGACGACGCGCGCAACGGCGACTCCCGAGAAGACGTCCGCTCGAGCGATCCCGGACCCGCCCGCGAACGCCGAAAGCTGCGCTTGCCGCTGAAGAGCGCGCTCGCGCTCGTGGTCGTGGTGCTGCTCGTGCTGCCCGTCTTCTCTACGCTGCAGAAGCGCTACTACGAGCGCTATCCCAACCTGCACGTACGCATGGAGAACTGGCGCACCTCGACGCACGGGCTCATCCCGTGCTCGGGCTGCCACGTCAATCCTGGTGCCCGTGGGCTGCTCTCGTTCTCCGCCAAGTCGATCCCGGCGTTCTACTCGCAGCTCCTGCAAGGCCCCCGGCCGACGAACCTGTTGACCGTCCCAGACCGCCATGCGTGCCAGAAGTGCCACACGACCTACCGGCGCGTCTCGGCGAGTGGTGACCTGCTCATGCCGCACCGTGCGCACGTCGAGGTGCTGAAGATCAACTGCGCGACGTGCCACGAGGACCTCGTGCACTCGAAGAACACCCAGGGGTTCAACTCGCCCGAGATGTCGCGGTGCCTCGAACGCTGCCATGACGGCGAGAAGGCTACCGACAAGTGCGTCAAGTGCCACACGCGCAAGCACGTTCCCGAGAATCACCGCCGCAAGGACTGGCTCGAAGTCCATCCGAAGCTCACCGAGACGATCAACTGCGGTGAATGCCACGCATGGTCGCCCGACTACTGCGACAAGTGCCACAAGGAACGCCCGAAGTCGCACGTCGGCAATTGGAAGAAGCAGCACCAGGTCCGCGCCAAGGCCCGCGGGTCGAAGGGGTGCCTCTTCTGTCACGGCGGCGAGAAGTTCTGCAAGCGGTGCCACGACTAGACAAACCGGCTCGCCGGTCCTCCTGAGGAGGCACGTTGTCCGACGACAGACCACAGAAGAAGACCTGGCGTGACTCGGTCGATCGTGTCCGCGCCCGGCTGCGTCTCTCTCCGGCGCAGCGTAGGGCCGCTGTGATCGCGGCCGTCGTGGTCGGCGTCGTGACCGCGCTCGTCATCGTGCCCGGCTTCATCGCCTCGCAGCCGGACTTCATGAAGCGCTACACGAACATGGACGCCGAGTACGCGACGTGGTCGACGTCGGTCCACGCTCAGGTGGCCTGCTCGCGCTGTCACGTCCCGCCAAGAGCCACGGCTCAGCTCGGGCATCGCGTCAGGATGCTCGGCGAGTTCTACGTCTCGGTCGTCTCGCGCGGCCGGCAGCCCAAGCTCCTGTCGACTCCGACGAACGAGGCGTGTGCGTCGTGCCACATCGACCTGAGGACGGTGTCGCCCTCGGGGGACCTCAACATCCCGCATCGCGCGCATGTCAACGTCCTCAAGCTCAAGTGCGTGAAGTGCCACGGGTATCTCGTGCACCTCTCCAACCCCGAGAAGAAGCACACGCCGCGCATGGTGACGTGCCTGTCGTGCCACGACGGCAAGCAGGCGAAGAACGCATGCTCGACGTGCCACACCGACAAGGCAGCGCCGGTGAGCCACCGCGCGAAGGACTGGGTCGTCGTGCACCCCGACAAGCAGAAGGAAACCGACTGCACCAAGTGCCACAAGTGGACGGACAAGTGGTGCGCCGAGTGCCACTCGCGCCGGCCGAGATCGCACGGCGACAAGTGGCGCTCGAAGCACCGCTTCCAGGTCGAGGCGCACCGCAACTGCGAGGCCTGCCACAAAGCGGCCTTCTGCGTCCGCTGCCACGGCGAGGTGCCGAAGAAGAACCTCGATCCCGCGCTCACGCTCGTCCAGTAGTGGTGATCCATGGATGCGCCCAATCACGACAACGATGTCGTCGAGTCTCGGGAATCCCAACGCCGTAGGCGCTCTCGGGGGTTGTTGCTCGCGGGCGCCGTCGCTCTCGTGCTCGTCATCTTCGCGGTGCCCGTCATGTTGACGGCCACGCCGAGGAGCTGCGCGACCTGCCACGAGATGAAGCCGTACTACGACACGTGGCAGAAGTCCTCGCACCGCGGCGCGGCGTCGAACTGCCGGACCTGCCACGTGAGTCCAGGCGCTCTCAGTCTCGTGGCCTACGAACTCACCTTCTACCGCGAGATCGCCGGGCACTTCATGGGTGCCGAGGTCGGCGGAGGGAGCGCCCTCGACATCGAGTCCTGCCAGCGCAAGGGCTGCCATTCGCTCAACCGCCAGACGTCGAACTCGGGCGATCTGAGGATCGGGCACCGGGAACACATCGTCGACGAAGGCATCGCGTGTCCGAGATGCCACCCCGGAGCCGTTCACGAGGGCATCGGAGGTCGCACGAAGCTCCCTCCGATGAAGCTGTGCAAGAGCTGCCATGAAGACGACATGAAGAAGTGCACCTACTGCCACCTGGGAAAGGTGGTGCCCGAAGCGCCAGGAACCCACTAGGCCGGTCCCGGCGCCCGATACGGGCGGTTCGGCCGGAAGTCAAGCCAGTCAGGGGTTGAGATGACGGTTCAGCGCATACTCGTGGTCGACGACGAGGACTCCATCCTCAAGGTGGTCGACTACGCGCTCTCGCAGGAGGGCTACGAGGTCCACACTGCCGGCGATGCGCCGACGGCTGAGACGATGTTCGCCAAGCTCTCGCCCGACCTCGTCATCCTCGACGTGATGCTGCCGGGGAAGTCAGGATTGGAGACCGCGCGGGAGCTTCGGACGCATTCGAGCGTCCCGATCGTGATGCTCTCGGCGCGCGCGGACGAGGTGGACCGCATCCTCGGCCTCGAGTTCGGCGCCGACGACTACGTGACGAAGCCGTTCTCGCCTCGGGAGCTCGTGAGCCGCGTCAAGGCGATCCTGCGCCGAACCAACGGGCATGGTGACGGCAAAGCGAAGATCTCCGTCGGCGACCTTCACATCGACACGCTGTCGCGGCAGGTCCACATGGGCGACGAGGCGATACACCTGACCCGAACGGAGTTCGACATCCTTTTGCACCTCGCTCGCCATCCCGGGAAGGCGTTTCCGCGCGAGGCGATCCTCGTGTCGCTCTGGGAGACCTCACCTGTGGGCGACGAGCGCGCGATCGACGTCCACATCCACAACATCCGCGAGAAGCTCGAGCCGGATCCCAAGAACCCCTCGTATCTCCTGACGGTACGCGGTTTCGGCTATCACCTTCGGGAGGCCTAGATGCGAAGGCGAGCGCTCGCTGCGCGCGTGAAGCTCGTTGCCGCGGTCCTGCTGCTTGCTGCGCTCGCGACGGCGATCTTCCTCACGAGCACACCCGAACGCAGCCCCGCTCGCACGTGGACGACCTGGGCGTGGCAGGCGCGCTACACGGTCAAGGCGGTGGGAGGCCACGCGGAACTCGCCGCGCTCCACGCCGGGGCCAGCGTCGCGTCTCGCGAGCAGTGCGTCGCATGCCACGGCGACAAGACGGATTCGCGGCTGCTGGTGCACCGCATCCACCTTCGGAGCGAACTCCTTCCCAACCTCGCCTGCAACGAGTGCCACAAGCGAGTACAGATCGGCCGGAAGAAGAAGCACACGACGGCCGCTCACTGGGTCGACGTGGGCTTCTGCAAGAAGTGCCACTCGGCGTATCCGGGTCTCGATCCCGATTCGCACATGCAAAGCGAGGACCTGAACGCGGACTGCACGATGTGCCACACGGGCGTGCGCGCGGTCAAGCACGCGCAGTCCTTCCTCCCCCAGATCATGCCGACCTCGGAGTGCCGGGGATGCCACGGCGGACGGGTCCTTCCCTGGACCGCTCGCCACGAGCAGGACGACTGGCTGCAGACGCACGGCACAGAGGCGCTCGACGCGGGGACGAAGACATGCTTCGCGTGCCACAACTTCGGCCTGAAGTTCTGCGACGAGTGCCACCGCGAGAAGCCGCCGTCGCACCTTCCCGCCCAGAACTGGCGCGTCATCCATCCCGACGAGGCGCGCGCCGACACCCGCGTCTGCTACACGTGCCACGAGACCGATTTCTGCCGAGGCTGCCACGTGAACCACGAGGCGGGTTGGATGAAGACGCATCCCTCGTTCGTTCGGGCACGGGGTGAGTCCAGTTGCTCCGAGTGCCACAGCCCGTCCGCGTGTTCGTACTGCCACACGAACGAGACGCTCTAGGCTTCGCGGGCCGCCCTTCGGCCAGGCTGAGGCCTTTCACACAACCCTAACAAGAGCAAAACCGCCTACGAACCTGCTCCGAACCCCCGAGGGTGATACTGCTATCAGGCCCAATCAGCACGAGGTTCAGAGCACTGGAAGGTGAGAATGATGATGATAGCCATCGCGGCCGTACTTCTGCTTCTCGGACCCGTCCTTGCGGTGGTTCTGGTTCTCGCCGTACCGACGGTCCTTGGTCTCGTCGCCTACGACGTATCGGAGACGCGCGCGAAGAAGCCCGCGTCGGCTCGCGCGGCCGAGACGATCCTCGGTTGGCCCGAAGCCGCCGAGCGCCGCATCAAGTTGGAGCGCGGAGTCGCTCGAGCCTTCGTGATCCTGGGCGGTGTCTTCTGGGCCGTGACGGCCTTTGCCGGCCTCTACACCTTCCGCCAGACCGGTGCGCTCGCCGCGTTCTTCGCCGCGTCCGTGCCGTTGATCGCGTCGCTCGTGACGCTCATCGTCGGCTGGTACTGGGAGCGCGTCGCCTCGATCATGCTCGCCGTCGCGACGCTCGCGGTGGTCTACTACTCGGCCGTCATGGGCTTCGAGCTCGGCGTGTGGGTCATCTTGGGCTTCTTCCTCATCGGCCCGATGCTCACGGCCGCCGTGCTGTTCTGGCTGGCTCGCCGCGACTACGAGGCGCTCGTGGTCTTCCGCCTCGCGCACCCGGAACTCGCGCTCGCCGTCGCGGAGACCTCCGCGAGCTAGCCGAGTACCGCAATCGAGTTCTCACGAGGGTCGGCATCCGCCGGCCCTCGTTTGCGTTGCGTTGCGCGGCGCGGCGCCACCCGCTTCCGATCGCCGGGAGCGGTCGCTTCGGCTGGGGGCGACGAGTTTAGAGCGCCAGCCCGACGAGCGTGAGCGACGCGATGACAGCGATCACCACGCCGCCGGCGATGAGGGCGAGAGCTCGCTGGCGTGGGTCGGTCGACTGCCCTCGGTCGAGGACTGGCACGAGGGCGAAGAGCGCTGTGAGTGCGATGGGCACGATCGCCGCGACAGGCCGAGGGATCCATTGCGCGAGGGAGTAGAGCGACAGGAGGTACCATCCCGGCTTCGCGTCCGACAGCCGTGCGGAGGGGTCGGCCCTCACGTCGAGAGGGACGGGGAGGAGGATCGCGAGCACTGCGAAGATGCAGAGCAGCAGGACGAGGGTGGTCCCAGCGGAGATGAGAAGGTCGGGGTAGAGGGGGACTGCCGCTTTCGTGGTGCCCTCTTGCTGCCTTCGCGCGACCCAGATGTGGGCAACCAGCAGAAGCATCAGCACGGCGGGCAGCAGCGTCACGTGCGCCGCATGGAATCGTGTGAGCGCATTCTCGCCGACCGCCTGGCCGCCGAGCATCAGCCCCGCGAGCGCTCGGCCCAAGACGGGGGTCTGCGCCAGGATTGAAACCCCGGCGTCGGTGCT
>JACRBU010000045.1 GCA_016213085.1 Coriobacteriales bacterium | reverse complement strand
AGTACGCGACAAGACCCCAGAGCGGAAGACCCGTCACGATCAACAGCCCGGCGACCGCGCCCATCGGGTTCGCGCCCGCGTCGCCGAGCATGCCGCGCTCACCCAGGTCGTAGCGCCAGACCGCGATGACAGGGCCGAGCGCGAAGATGGCGAGGCCGGCGCGGGAGACAACGTCGGTTGGCGCGAACTCCCCGATCGGCGCGTAGCCCACCATCACCGGCGTCGTCAGCGAGCCGGTCAACAACGCCCCGATCAGCCAAAACGGCATGTACAGCTTGAGCGCGCGTCCGGGCCTCAAGTCGACGAGGTTCATGAAGTTCGACGTCAGCGCGACACATGCTCCCGCCAGCAGGATTGCGGGGATAGCGAAGCGGTATCTCCCCGGAACCTGAGAGCTCCACGGAGCGACCTCCCGCACGACGATGGCGCAGGCGACCGACGCAAGCGAAATGCCGATGAGTTTGAGCATCCCGGTCGTCATCCGAAAGCGCATCAACGCTCGGAAATGCCCCCTGAAGCCACGGTCCCGCGCGCTTCCAAGCGCGTCATCGACGAGCCCGAGCGCGAATGCGACCAGCGCCAAGAAGCCGGAGATCATGAGCAGACCCGCTGGAAACACTTCCACGGCGTCGAAGAAGTACGTGAGCACAACCCCGCCCGCGATCGCACCGCCCGCCCACACGAGCCACGCGATCCCAAGCCCCATGAAGACGCGCTTGCCGCGGTAGTTCGTCCGCGCAGCCAGCTCCGACTCGGCGAGCTTCGGGGCCGTCATGGCCACGAAGACTGCGGGGACCACCACGCCCAGCACCGCCGCACCTCCGAGAATGATCGCAATCTCGACCCAGCTCACGCCCGCACCCCCTCGGCAAGTCCGCGTGTCGCCTCGTCCTCAGGCGGCGCGATGCGCTCCGGCGGCGTGCCTTCGGCGGTGTCGGGGCGCAGGCGGGCGAGCATCAGCCACTCGAGCCCGGTTCCGAGGTAGAGCGAGATGAGCGCGGGGATGATGATGCCGCTGTCCTCGGTGAAGAACGCGAGCGCACCGGTCGCGAGCATCACCGTGATCGCCTGGGCGAAGTAGCGGTTCCGCCGAAGGGTGTCGGCGAACTCACCGCTCGGCCGCCAGCGCATGTAGCCGAGGTACACGAGCACGGCGATGAGGATGTAGCTGTAGTTGGTGCGCGTGAAGACGCGCGCGTTCGTGGCCGCCTTGCGAGCGACGATGTTCCAGAGCTCGATGATGCCTCCGCGCTGCGCGCTCGTGATGGCCCTGCCGAGGTGGGTCTGCGTCGCTCCCGTCAGATCGAGGACCGCGAGCACGCCGATGAGCAGCACGATCGAGATCACCATGATCGCGCCGAGGCGCCAGGTCACGCGGTGGCCGTTGAAGAGCCACCACGCGAGCAGGATCCCGAACGTGCCCCAAACCGCCACGCCCACGTTGGCGCCGAGCCCAGGGGCGGCAGCGATGCCGACCACGATCATACCGACGACCGGCACGAGCCAGCGCCGTCCGATGGCGGTGAGCTTCGAGTCCGGCCACTGGTCGAAGATCAGCGCCGTTCCGGCGAGGAGCGCCCCGAACACGATCGCCGAGGCCTCGTTGCCCATGCCGTAGAAGCGCGCTCCGAGAAGCGGCGAGTAGCCGAAGTAGTTCACGAACGAGAACGGGTACCCGACCAGCTGGTCTACCAGCAGCAACGCCGCCGTCGCGAGCGAGAGCGCAGCGACCGGAACGCGCATGGGCGCGAATCGCCACATGAGCATCGACGCGCCCCAGATGACGAGCGTCGTCACCGCGAGGAGTGCGGCGCTGGCTTCGGCATTCGGGGGGAAGCGCCACACGACGAACATCAGCCACGCAGCGGGGGGCGCGCTCAGCACGAGCAACACGAGAGCGTTCACGACGCCTCGTGCTGCGATGACCGCGGCGGGCCGCCACTTGCGCCAACGCGATATCACTATCGCGCCGAAGAGAAGTACGAGGACCGCTGCCGTGACGAAGACGTTGATGACCTCCGGGCGACCTGCGTCGATCGCACGCGCAGTCGAGTTGAGCGAATCAAGGTACGCGACCGTTTCGCCCACGCTCGGAAGCGCCCCGACCTCGCGCACCGGGTCACCGAGCACGGCGACCGGGCGCTCGAGCCCGAAGAGATCGAAGATCGTCGCGGTCACGTCGAGTTGCGTGATGAGCCCGTCGCGATGCGTCGAGTCCGACGTGAGCATGCGAGTCGTCTCGCCGTCGCCGTTCCAGAGCACGACCGGTCCGAGCCCCTCGGGCTGCCCGGCCGATCCGTCGAGCGATTGCGAGGTCAGGACGAGGGTCCCGCCCTGCGGGACCTGCTTCCACGAGCCTGCGACGACGCGGTCCAACGCGCGCATCGCCTTCGCGCGCTGCGCGGCGGCGGCCTCCTCGGTCGCGTACTGCGAGAAGAACGCGGCGCGCACCGTGTCGCCCGAATCCACCACGAACAGCCGAGGCCCTTCGATTCCCTGTCCGTCTCGGGCCTCGTCCATGTCCCGGCGCGCTTGGGCCAGCGCAGTGTCGACCGCCGGCACGTCGGTCCGCACTCCGTACGGGGAAGCAGCATCCGTCTCGAGCAGGCTCGGCGAGATGTTGCCGAAGAGCACCGTCCCTCGCGAGTCCATCGCGGCGAGCGGCGCCAGCCTGAATCGCTCCACGCCATTGCCGACTCCCAGGTCGGCGTTGCCCACGGCGGCTGTGGCGCCCCCGGCATCGACGATCGCCTGCCCGAGTGCGCCGTTAGCGGCCCGGATGGAGCGGTCGTCCTGGAAGCGCTCGGTCGCCGGCAAGCCGAGGTACGCCATCGACGCCTTCGGCAATCCGGCGGCGGGGCGCTGGGGCCACGGCGTCCCGAAGACGGCCTGGTAGGCCTCCTCGCCGGTCTCGGTCCCCACCGCTTCGGTCGCGGCTACCGCCGGAAGCGCAGCCGGGGCAGGCGTGCTCCACAGTCCGGCTGAGAGAGTCAGCGGCCCGTCGAGCGGCGAAGGCCGAAGGCCGACGGACGCCGCCCTGCTGCGAGCATTCACATTCGCGATCGCGCCTGAGGACGCCAGTTTCCACAGCGTCGGGGTGTTCTTCGGCGTGATGTCGTCCCACGTCACGTACGGAGCGAGGACGACGGTGATTTCGCGAACCTTCGGCGAGTCTTGGGACGGGGCTTGCGCGGCGGTCGCCGCACCGGGCCACGCACAGAGCGTGACCACCATCAGCGCAGCTAGCAGCACACGAACCTGATGCAACAAACAGCACTCCCGTACGGCATGTATCGACATGCCGCATCGCCTCGATGCCATCGTCCAAGGGGAATTCCGAGCGGGAGCGCGAACGCGCGTCCCGGGCAAGGGTGCCCGCTCGACAGTATAGCCGAAGAACCCGTCTCGCTCTGAGGTCACTTTGGACTTCGTGACGCGACATCAACGATGGACGCGTCGCGGGTGGCGACTTCCGGGGCTCGGCTACACTTCGTGCGAGCGATCGAAACGGACCGAACGGAGCGCCCCATAGAGCCGGCAACCCCACAAGAAGCCGAAGACGCCGTCATCACGGAGCCACCGAGGCCATCGGTCGCGCGCTCGACCGCGCTGATGTCGACGGCAACGACGCTGTCACGGGTGACGGGCTTCGTGCGGATGTGGTCGATCGCGTTCGCTCTCGGCGCGACCGGTCTCATGAGCGCGTACTCGGTCGCCAACAACATCCCGAACATGCTCTTCGAGCTCGTTGCGGGCGGAATCATCTCTTCGATCTTCATCCCGATGCTGCTCGAGATCCGTGCCCAGCGATCGCCGACGGAATCCGACCGCTTCGCCAGCCACGTATTCAATCTCGCGGTCGTCGCGCTCGGGGTCATCGCCTTCGTTGGAACGCTGTTCCCGCAGCCGTTCATCTGGACGCAGACCTTCCGACTGTCCGGCGCGGAAGCCGAGCAGGTCCGCAGCGCCGCCGAGTTCTTCTTCCGATTCTTCGCGATCCAGATCGTGATCTACGGCGCGGGGTCGATCATGCAGGCCCGGCTGAACGCGTCTCGCAAGTACCTGTGGCCCGCGCTCGGCCCAGTCTTCAACAACTTCGTCGTCATCGGGACCATGTTCGCGTACGTCGCGCTTCGGGAAGCTCCGGGCTCGGCGAACGTCGTGCTCGCCGTTGGCACCACGCTGGGCGTCGTTGCGATCTTCGGCGTCCAGGTCCCCTCGCTCATCAAGCTCGGCGTGAACTGGTCTCCCGGCCTCGGACTGCACGATCCCGACGTCCGCAAGATGCTCGTGCTCGCGGTACCCTCCGTCGTCTACGTGGTCGCCAGTCTCGTGGGCGTGTCGTTCCGGAACGCCTCGGCGTTCGCGGTCATGCCTGAGGGTCCGTCCGTGCTCACGTACGCGTGGACGTTCTACCAGCTTCCCTATGGGATTCTCGCGGTGGCACTCGCGACCGCGGTGTTCACCGAACTCTCCGAAGCTGCCGGGCTCAAGGACTGGACCGCGTTCAAGGACCAGTTCTCTCGAGGGCTTCGCGCCACGGGAGTCCTGATGCTGCCTGCATCAGCCCTGCTCGTCGCGCTCGCAACCCCGCTCGTGACGCTCTATCGCATCGGCGCGTTCGGCGAGGACGCGGTGCCTATCGTCGCAGGCGCCCTGCGCTGGTGGGCCGCAGGCCTCATCTTCTTCGCGGCAAGCATGTACGTGCTCCGCACCTTCTACTCGCTGAAGGACACGCGTACCCCCGCAGTCGTGAACGTCGCGCTGACGGGCCTCCAGGTCGGCCTGTACTACGTGCTTTCCACAGGCATCGGCGCCTGGGCGGGCCTCGGCATTAACGGAATCCCGATAGCCGACGGCATCTTCTTCGCGGTGAAGCTCGTCGCGCTCACGTGGCTGCTCCGTCGCGCGATCGGCTCCTTCGACCTGCGCACGGTTGCCGGGACCTACGCTCGCATGCTCGCGGCCTCGGTCCTAGCCGCAGGACTCGCGTTCGGCATCGTCACCCTCATGGCACCCTACACGCCAGGCGTGGCGGGGGCTCTCACGCAGGTGTTCGTCGCCGGGACCATCGGCCTGGTCGCCGCGTGGCTCCTCGCGCGGCTCTTCGGGGTGACGGAGGTCTCGATCGTCACGACGATGCTCCGGCGTGCGCTCGGCAGACTCGGCCGAAGGAGCGCTTCGTGACCGCGAACCACGCCAGCGTCGCGGTCGTCATCCCGGCCCACAACGAGGCCGCGGCGATCGGCGAGACCGTCCGCGCTGCACTAGCGATAGAAGGTGCGACCCGCGTACTCGTCGTCGACGACGGATCGACCGACGACACGGCCGCCATCGCCGAGCAGGCTGGGGCTGAGGTGCTGCGCCTCGGCGGGAATCTCGGCAAGGGCGCCGCGCTGGACGAAGGCATCGCGCGGATCGCAGACGGCGACATCGTGCTGCTGCTCGACGGCGACCTCGGCGCGACGGCTGCCGAAGCGTCCAAGCTCATCGAGCCCGTCGCTGCCGGACTCGCAGACATGTCAATCGCGGCATTCCCGCGCGTCCAGCACAAGGCAGGGTTCGGACTCGTCAAACGCCTCGCTCGCTGGGGCATCCGGACGCTCGGAGGCTCGGACTTCGAGGCCACCGCTCCCCTCTCGGGGCAGCGCGCCATCCGCGCCTCGTGTCTGCCGTGCGTACTGCCGTTCGCCCACGGTTACGGCGTCGAGGTCGCGCTCACCGTGCGAGCGCTCCGCGCCGGGTGCTCGCTAGTCGAGGTGCCAACACAGATGGCGCATGCGCCCACCGGTCGCAACGTGGCCGGCTTCGTGCACCGCGGGCGGCAGTACCCCCCCGTCGCCTTCCCCCGCCTCGCGCACGCTTTCGAGCGCGAGCGCCCGGACTGCCGAGCGACCTAGCGAGCCGCCGACTGCGACGGTTCGACCGGGACCGGCGGAACCGGCGGGAAAGGCCCGTCGACATCGGGGCCGACGCCGTAGAAGCCGAGTCCTCCACCGGCGAGCATCTCCACGAGCGCCCACTTGCCCGAGGCGGTATCGACGGCATTGACGGCCCCGAGCCCAGCTTCGGCGGTCGCCCCGGAGACGCCGTTGCGCTGTGAGAGCGTCTCGGCGCCGATGGTCGGCTGGTCCTCCTTCTGGAATGCCGAGCCGAGCTGGACGAGCACCGCGTCAGGTTTGTCGTCGACGGAGGCCACGAGGACCATCCCGTCGGCCGCGGCGCCCTTGTCGAGCCCTTCGATGTGGATCGCTTCCCCCTCGATGAGCGCGTCGGTCACCGGCCGCGCTTCGGCTCCTGTAGCCCATTCGGCAGCGAGCGAGGTGACTACGCTGCCGGCGTCAGGAACGGGCGCGTCGGTAGTGCCGTCCGAGCTGAGCGCCTTGCGCACGGCCTCCGTCTCGAGGCCCAAACCGGGCTGCTGGACCGTCACGAGGCCGACACCACCCCCCGCCTCTTCGATCACCGACCGAGCGGCCTCAAGCGAGTCGCTTCGGCCCGTGTTCGACACGATGACGACCCGCTTGCCGTCGAGGCGATCTTTCACGAATGCCGAAGACGACGCGTCCGCGAACTGCTTCTGCAGCGCGAGGTCGCGCTTGAGCGTCGTGTTCTCCGCGGTCAGCCGACGGAAGTCGGAACGCAGGCTGTTCACGAGCGCGGCCCTTTGCGCGTCGAGAGTCCCGCGATCGACGACGACACCGCCGAGCACGAGCCCGAGCGCCAAAGCGAGGAAGACCGCCACGAGCGAGGCGATGTGATAGCGCAGGTTGTACACTCCGGCCCCTTTCGGCTCAGAAACCCATCCACGTCCGCGCGCGCAACAACACGAGCTCGATGAAGTCGCGCACGGACGGAGAGATCAGGATGATCGCGGTGAAGGCCGCCAGCGCGCCCCCCACTAAGAGAAGCAGGTGCGCAGGACCGACGGCCTGACGGTAGAGCTTGTTCACGCCCTTGGCGTCCACGAGCTTGGGTCCGACCTTGAGGCGGACGAGGAACGTCGAGGCCATGCCCTTGCGCCCCTTGTCGAGGTACTCGACCAGATTCGCGTGAGTGCCCACGGCGACGATCAGATCGGCACCCGACTCCCACGCCAGCAGCAGCGCGAGGTCCTCGCTCGTGGCGGCCAGGGGCCACGTGATGCCCTTGACGCCGAGCTTCTCGAGCCGCTCGAGGCCCGGTGCCCTGCCGTCCGGGTAGGCGTGCACGATCAGTTCGGCGCCGGAACGCAGCGCAGCATCGGACACCGAGTCCATGTCGCCCACGACGATGTCGGGCGTGAAGCCCGATTCGACGATGGCGTCCGCGCCGCCGTCGACGCCGACGAGAACCGGCCGGAACTCGCGGATGTAGGGCTTGAGGGTGTCGAGGTCCTCTTTGAAGTCGTATCCGCGCACCACGATGAGCACGTGGCGCCCGTGGATATCGGCTTTCGTCTCGGGGACCCACATGCCATCGGTCAGGATCGCCTGCTCGTTCTCGAGGTACTCGATCGTGTTGCGAGCGAAGCGATCGAGCTGCTCGCCGATGCCGGCTTTGGCGGCCTCCATGCGGGCCTCGACCTCTTGGACCGACAGGCGTTCTCCGGAGGCGCAGACGTCGCCGTTGCGCCGCACCTCGTCGCCGACGACCTCGATGCGTTCGCCCTCGCGGACGCAATCGAAGATCGCCTCACCGACGTTGTCGACCAGGGTGACTCCTCCGCGCGTGAGCAGCAGCGGACCGAGGTTCGGGTACGCTCCCGAGATCGAGGGGGACGCGTTGACGACGACCTCCACGCCCGTCGCCAGGAGCGACTCGGCGCTCACTCGGTCCATGTCGACGTGGTCGATGATCGCCACGTCTTCGGGACCGAGCCGCTTGACGAGGTCCTTCGTTCGCTTGTCGAGTTTTGCGACTCCTTGGTGGCGCATACTCTCCACTCCGGCGAGGCGGCTCCGGCGCCGCCGACACGCCAGCGTAGCACAGCCCGGAGACCCTCATCGGGCTCAAGGCCGAGTAGCTATCCGGCGCATTCCGTGGTGCCCAGCGCGCTCGAGAGAAGCTCCTCGGCGTGCTGCAGGCTCGCGTCGGAACCGCCGCCGGACAGCATCCGCGCGATCTCGGCGACTCGCTCGTCATCTTCCACGCTGCGAACGAGCGTGTGCGCGCGACCGTCCTCCAGCCGCTTCTCCACGACGAGGTGACGGTCCGCGTATGCGGCGACCTGCGCGAGGTGCGTCACGACGATGACCTGATGCGTTCGCGCCAGCGCGGCGAGGCGCTTCCCGACGGCGTGAGCGGTCGCGCCACCGATACCGGCGTCGACCTCGTCGAAGACGAGCACCGCGACGTCATCCGCAGCGCCCAGGACGCCCTTGAGAGCGAGCATCACGCGCGACGACTCCCCGCCCGACGCGATCTTCGCGAGCGGGCGCGCCGGTGTCGAGGGCGCGGGTGCATACAGGAACTCCGCCCGGTCCGACCCGGACGGTCCCCACGCCTCGAAGGGGAGTTCGGTCATCGCGACCTCGAAGCTCGCGCCGTCCATCGCCAGGCCGCGAGCGGCGCTTGTGAGCGCCTCGACGAAGCCCGGGATCGCCTGCCGTCTCGCCGCTGAGAGCGCCGCGGCGCGCCCGCGAAGCGTGTCCTCCGCGAGCCGAACGGCGTCTTCGCACCGCTCGAGGCCGGCTTCTCCTTCGCCGACGGCGTCGAGCGCCGCGATCGCATCGGCGCGAGCGCGGAGCACGTCATCGAGCGTCGGGCCGTACTTCTTCACGAGGCCGGTCAGTTCAGCGAGCCGGCTCTCGGCCCGGTCGAGCGCAACCGGGTCGGCCTCGACACCGTCGCGGTACGCCCGAAGCGCCTGCCCAGCGTCATCGAGCGCCGTTGCGGCCGCGCGGACCTCGTCCGCGATGGCGTCCAGCGCCGGGTCGACGCCGTCGAGACGCTCCAGTGCGCTCATCGCCGCGCCGAGCCGGTCGCTCGCGCCGCCCTCACCTCTGAGCGCCTCGACCGCCTCGTGCGCACCTTCGAGAAGTCGCTCCGAGTGCCGAAGCGCCGGCAGTCTCGCCTCGATCGCCTCGTCCTCACCGGGTTGCGGATCCGACCGCCCGATCTCTTCGGCCACAAAGCGCAGGTAGTCGGCGCGACGTGTCGCGTCCCCGATGCGCGCGAGCAGCGCATCGCGCTCGGAGACCGCCTCGCGGTATGCGTCGAGCGCCGCGCGGTACTCGCCGATGGCGTCGGCGACCACACCGCCCGCCCAGCGATCGAGGTATCCCTGGTGCGAGCTGACCGAGAGAAGGGCCTGGTGCTCGTGCCGGCCGTGGAGGTCAACAAGCGGGCCGACGCGTTCGGCGATCTCACCGACGCTCGCCATAGAGCCGTCGAGCTTGGCGCGCGAACGCCCCTCGGCGGTCACCCGGCGCGACACGATGATCTCGTCGCCGCCGATCGAGAAGCGTCCCTCGACGAGCGTTTCGGGCGCGCCCGGGCGAACGGAGCCGGAATCAGCGCGCTCGCCGAGCAGGAGCTTCAGTGCGCCCAGGAGCGCCGTCTTGCCCGCACCCGTCTCACCGGTGAGCGCGGTCATGCCCGAAGCGAACTCCAGCCATGCTTCCTCGACGAGCGCAAGATCGCGGACGTGAAGCTCCTCGAGCACGTCAGACCCCGAAGAACTCGTCGGCGATCGCGTGATAGAAGGTGCGGTCGTCTGCGTGCGCGAGCAGCACGTCGGTCGGGTGCCGAGAGATCTGCACGGACCGGATCGGCGCCAGACACGGCGCATCCGAGCCGTCGATCGTGATGCACGCCTCAGCGCGCACCGGGTCGAGTTCGATATCGACCACGCTCGCGGGCCCCGTCACGAGAGAACGCGAAGCCAGCGTATGGGGCGCGACCGGGACCAGCAGCATCCCACCGAACTCCGGCGCGGCGATCGGCCCGCCGGCGGAGAGAGCGTATGCGGTCGAGCCTGTCGCCGTCGCGACGATGACCCCGTCGGCACGGACCTGCGCGAGCTTCACACCATCGACGCGAATGGTCATCCCAACCACGCGGGTGTGCTGGGACCGCCCGACGAAGACCTCGTTGAACGCGCGCCACTGCCGCTCGCCGGCGTCGGTCACGACCGTGGCCCGGACGGTCGCTCGCCGCTGAAGCCGGATCTCGCCTGCAAGCGCTGACGCGATCGCCTCGCGCGCCTCGCCAGGCCCGGCGGCGGTCAGAAAGCCGAGTCGACCCATGTTGATGCCGAGTACCGGCACCTCGTGTTCGCCGAGGTAGTGGACGGCCTTCATGATGGTGCCGTCGCCGCCGAACGAGACGACCAGCTCCGGCTCCCCAATCTCGAACCGCTCCCGACCGAAGTCGACGAGTCCGCACGCGGCAGCATCGGACATCTCGAGCACGGGCTCGATCGACTGAGCGGACAGCCACGTGGCGACCTCAGCGACCGCCGAGACCGCACCGGGGTTGTTCACGTTCGGGACCAGCAGGACGCCCAATTCACCCTCCAAGCAACCGATGGGCACGGCCGACGAGTTCGTCGATGTCGCCGATGGACTCGTCCCCGACGCGCGCGGCCCACATCCAGAACTCGATGTTACCTTCCGGCCCCGTGATGGGCGAGAACGTGAGCCCTTTGACGACCAGCCCCTGCTCGTGTGCCGCATCGACCGCGCCGCGAAGCACGTCCGAATGCACGACCGGGTCGCGGACCACGCCTCGTTTTCCCACACGCCCCTTACCCGCTTCAAACTGCGGCTTGACCAAAGCCACGATCTGGCCGCGTTCGGCGAGCAGCGATACGACGTGCGGCAGAACGGTACGCAGGCTGATGAAAGAGACGTCGACCACCGCAAGATCGAACGGCCCTCCGAGCACGGTTGGGTCGACCACCCGGATGTTGGTGCGTTCGACGACCGTCACGCGCTCGTCGGTGCGCAGCGACCACGCGAGCTGCCCGTATCCGACGTCGAGAGCCACCACCGACGCCGCCCCGCCCTGCAGCAGGCAGTCCGTGAACCCGCCGGTCGAGGCGCCCACATCGATCGCCTTGACCCCGCCTACGTCGATGCCGAAGTCGCTAAGTGCGCCCGCGAGCTTGTCCCCGCCGCGCGACACGTAGCGCGGACGTTCGGCGATCTCGAAGACCGCGTCCTCGTCGACCATCTGACCGGCCTTGCGTATCGGCTCATCGCCGACGCGCACCTCACCTGCGAGGATCGCCGCGCGAGCCTGCTCCCTCGACGGGAACAGCCCGCGATCAGCGAGGAGTGCGTCCGCGCGGAGACGCATCGGTCTCAGGCATCGGTGCCCCAGGCAGGTCGAGCAGGCGGCCGTGCACGGCGCCTCTTACGCCTTCGGGGGTCAGCCCGATCTCGTCGAGAAGGACGTCCATCCGGCCGTGCGTCACGAAGCAGTCCGGGACAGCAAGCCGAAGGACAGGGACGTTGTCGAGGCTCAGATCGTGGAGACACTCCAGAACCGCGGCACCGAAACCGCCGAGCCCCGTGTTCTCCTCGATCGTCACGAGAAGCCGATGTGTTCTCGCCGCCTCGGCCAGCGCCTCGACGTCGAGCGGCTTGACCCAGCGGGCGCT
>JACRBU010000007.1 GCA_016213085.1 Coriobacteriales bacterium | reverse complement strand
CAGCTGCTCGGGTGTCGTCTGGAGGTTCAGTTCGTTGATCGTCTTGCGAGCAAGCGGGCGCAGCTTCATGAGCTGAACCTGTGTCTGCAGCTGACGCTCGGGCTGGTTCGAGAATTCGGACAGGAGCTGCCCCAGCAGAGCGGCACCCGTATCACGCTCGGAGATCAGGACCTCCGCCTTGCCCTCGTACACCTTTGGCTGCAGCAGCGAGACTCCAAGCGCCGAAAGCGCGCACACAAGCGTGGCAGCGACGATGAGCGACAGGTGCGCCCGAAGAACCCTTACGTAATCGCGGAGCTCCATCGTTCCCCCTACTTCGCATCCGTGCGCGTGAAACGCGACACGAACCAAGCCGGAATAGTCCGGGCTTCCCCTTTGACGAGTTCGAGTTTGGCCTCGTACGGCTCACCGTCAGCGCCCTTGATCTCGAGCGCAAGCGTCGCGGCGTCGTCGGCCTGGGACGCGGTGACGACGTCAGCGCGGTCGATCTCGCCCGCGGCGTACTCGCTGAGAATCGCCTGGCTTTGTCCCTGCGAGGCGATCAGACCTGAGAGCAGCTCGACATCGACGTCTTCGGCGTCGGGGAGCTTGTGGCCCTCATCCGACTCGCTAACGGGCTTGACGCCAGAGCGAGCCCCCCGCACCCATGCGACGTACCACGCCTTGCCGAAGCGGCGCATCCCGAGTTCGCCGGGAGCGGACGTGCCATCAGCGAACTCCACGACGATCCTCAGCGTTGCGGTGTCGTCCTTCTGGCGGCTGCCGAGGACGCGCAGCGAACTCACGTCCCCTTCGGCGAGCCGCTCGAGGTTCGCCTGCGACTCGACCTGCTCCTGCCAGATCCGGAGGGCGAATTCCTTCGGCATGCCGGCAGGGAGTACGAGCTGGGGCTCTGGAAGGTCGGTGACCTGGGGCGTCGCCGCGTCTGGACCGAACAGGTCCTCAAGGCCGACCATCGCGAGCAGCGAGCGCGTTGCGCTCATACCGTCAAACGCGTAGAAGGCCGCTGCGAACGCTGCGGCAGCGACGAGCACGGCAACAAGCGCCGCCACGAGTCGTTTCTGACTCTGTGCGCCAGGTGCGGGCTGCTTCGGCATGCTGAGAGTGCACCCCCTGCGCGCCTTGGAGGTTCGTCGGCTCCAAGGCATAGGAAGTATTGGCAAATGAACCGCTCAGGACAGGTATCGGCGTGCCCACGGGGCCACTTGAACGAACTTCCTAAGGAACGCGTCGGTCGAAGCGTATTCGGCGAGGGTTCGGCAGGTAGTTTCTGACACCGAAACGTTGAGTAACGGCTGCCGGCGGTCGAATCGCACGTCACGCCGGGGGGCGCGCAGACTGAGAGGCCCTACCGCGTGCTCTCGAGGTAGCGGAGGATTCCAGAAGCCATCCCGCGGCCGAGCTTGTCTTGGTAACCAGGGCTCGTGAGCAGGCGATCTTCGACCGGATTCGAGAGGAATCCCGTCTCCACCAGTACGACGGGTACCTTCGACCAGTTGAATCCGGTCATGTCCGTGCGCTCGACGACTCCCCTGTCATCGGCACCGGTCGCTCGAAGGGTCGTCGTGTGGATCATGGTGCCGGCGCGTTTGCTGCGGGCGTAGACGTCGGCCGTCCACCGGTTCCTCGCCGGGACAAGCGTGCTAACGCCAGAGGTCCGCGAGTCGGTCGCGCTGTCGGCGTGGACGCGCACGAAGAGGTCGGCGCCGGACTTGTTCGCGATCTTGGCGCGCTGGATGTTGCTCAGGCTCACGTCGTCAGTGGTTCGCGTCATGACGACCCTCACCCCAGCGCGCTCGAGCTGGTGCTTCAGGTTCGTGGCTACCTGCAGCACGATCTCATACTCGGGGATACCGGTAGTCGATCCGGTCGCACCGCCTGTGACCTGTGGCTTAGTTGCAGAGGCGCCAGGCCCGATCGGCTCAGGGTCGCTGTCGCCGCGTGACTGATGGCCTGGATCGATGACTACGACGAAGCGGCTCGCGCGTTTCTGCGCGGCGGACTTGGACTGCGGACCCGCGGTGGACGCGACCGGCGGCACGATCACGACGACGAGCGCACCGGGCTTGGCAACCGCCCCGGCGTCGGGCGACTGATTGCGGATGTGGGCCTTGTCCGCCGCCTCGACCGCGACACCCTCTTCGCGCACCTTCAGCCGGAACCCTGCGGCCTTTGCGACCACCTTCGCCTCGGTGACGGTAAGGCCCGCGAGCTCGGGGACTTCTACGGCCGTCGGGGGCGCCGCGACGGCATCCGGTGCCGGCGAGGTCACTACGGACCTGCTCCGCGGTCGGCCGGACGGCGCATTCAACGTCCTGAGCGCCGCCATCCCACCAGCAACGAGACCAGCGGCGATGACCAGGACCCCCACACTCAGCACGGTGCGTGTCACCCTGCGACGTCGTGTCCGCTCCCCCGCGCGTCGGTGTGTTCGTGAGCTCTTCATCGGTCCAGATGGCGTCATGGTGGGCCCGGTAGGATTCGAACCTACAACCAAGGGATTATGAGTCCCCTGCTCCGCCATTGAGCTACGGGCCCCGGGCAACGCGCGGACAATCATACCAACACGGACCGTCGGGCGCGCCGAGGCGCGAGCGGCCGCATCATCCGCTTTGCTCCGCTTGCCAACCGGGTATGGCCTCCCTATACTTTCGTTTCGCGCCGACAGGCACTTACTCCTCGGTAGCTCAATCGGCAGAGCATCCGGCTGTTAACCGGAGGGTTGTAGGTTCGAGTCCTACCCGGGGAGCCAACGAAACGACGAAGACCCTGCACAAGCGGGGTCTTCTTGCTTTCGTGGAGCGCGCCAACCCCCTCTGGCCGCACAGCGAAGGCCCCCGTTTCCGAGGGCCTTCGGCGATTCTTCTTGGGGGCGGAGTCGGCGTTACTCCAGGTAGTCCTTCAGCTTGCTGCTCCGCGACGGATGACGCAGCTTGCAGAGGGTCTTGGACTCTATCTGCCGTATCCGCTCGCGCGTAACGCCGAACTCCCGGCCGACCTCCTCGAGCGTGCGCGGATGCCCGTCGGTCAGGCCGAATCGCAGCTCGATTACCTTGCGCTCGCGCTCGGAGAGACCGTCGAGCACCTTCGAAAGCTGCTCCTGCAGCATCGAGAAGCTCGCGGCGTCCGGCGGCACGACGGCCTCGCCGTCCTCGATGAAGTCGCCGAGCTGGCTGTCCTCTTCCTCGCCGATCGGCGTCTCGAGGGACACCGGTTCCTGCGAGATCTTGAGGATCTCCCGCACGCGATCGGCGGTCATCTCCATCTGCTCGCCGATCTCCTCCGGGGTGGGCTCGCGCCCGAGCTCCTGGAGCAGACCGCGCTGGACGCGGATGAGCTTGTTGATCGTCTCGACCATATGCACCGGGATGCGGATCGTGCGCGCTTGGTCGGCAATCGCACGCGTGATCGCCTGACGGATCCACCAGGTCGCGTACGTGGAGAACTTGAAGCCCTTCGTGAAGTCGAACTTCTCGACCGCACGGATCAGGCCGAGATTGCCCTCCTGGATGAGGTCGAGGAAGAGCATCCCGCGACCCACATACCGCTTGGCGATCGAAACGACCAGCCGAAGGTTCGCCTCGACGAGCTGCTGCTTCGCATCAAGGCCCACCTGCTCGATTCGCATGAGCCGGCGCCTGTCGGCGCGGTCGAGCTCGAAGCTCTTCTCCTCGGCCTCCTCAAGGCGCGCGGCGGCCTCGAGTCCGGCCTCGATCTTCATCGCGAGGTCGACCTCTTGCGTGGCCGTGAGCAGCGGGACCTTGCCGATCTCCTTCAGGTACATCCGCACCGGGTCGCCGGTCAGCGGAGCGATCGTGCTGGCCTCGCGCTTCTTCGTCTTCTTCTTCGACGACTTCGTCGCGGGCTTCGGCAGCTGCAGATCGACATTGGCGCCGGACGCAAGGGCGGTCTCAACGTCGATCTCGGCTATCGGCTGGGTCTCGACATCTACCTCCGCGGCCTCCACGGGCTCGACGACGTCGACGTCGGACTCGCCGACCGCAGGCCCGGCGGCAGAATCGTCCATGATCTCGATACCGCCGTCACGGAAGTGGGCATAGATGGCGTCCATCTGATCGTCGTTGAGATCGCGGTCGGAAAGGGCGCCGGCGATCTCCTCGTCGGTCAGGTTTCCTTTGGCCGTGCCCATCTTCACCAGGGTCTTGACCTCGGCGAACTCAAGTTCGGGCGCCACGGCGGCAGCGTTCTTCTCAGGCTTCTTGGTGGCGACAGCTCCCGACTTCTCGGCGGCTGTCGCGGTCTTCTTCTTGGTCGGCTGTTGAGCCACGTGTTCTCCTGCCTTCTGCACCTTGCACGATCTCACACGTCGTCGCGAACCCGGCGTTTCAGGTCGCCGAGCTCCCGTTCCATCGCCGCGACTTGCTCGAACACAGCGTCATACGCTGCCTCATCGGCGATTCCTTCCCCGCGTCGAAGCCGGGCCTTACCGGCGGCGATGCGGCGCTCAAGGTCGAACATCCGAAGTCGCGCGACCAGGTCCTCGAACTCGTCTTCAGCCTGCTGCGGGCTTCGTTGCTCGAACTGGGCAGCAGCGATCAGCGACCCGGCTCGTTCGTCCTGTGCTCCCAGTCGTGTCCCAAGCTCTTGCGTAGCGGTTCGTGGAGCTTCCGCGACGGCTGAAACCACCAGGCGGGCGACCCCGTCCGTGAGCAGGTCCGCTTCAAGCAATTCCCGTGCCCTGACGTGCAAGGCTGGTGTCACCGCGAGCGCTCCGGCAAGTTCCCGCTCCGCACGGATCTGGGGCGTGACCACCTCTATCGTGGCGGCTCCCTGAGCTTCCTCCGGCGGGGATTCCGCAGTTCGCATGGGCGTGGCAGTGCGCAGCACTCGCATCACGTCCTCGATCGATATCGGCGCGAGCCCCGTGCTCGAATCGCGTGACATCACATCGGCGACGTAATTCGCATAATCGGCCGCGATCGTGGAGTCCTTGACGGGCGCGAGCACAGAGACCGCGTCCGAGAGCGCTCGCGCGCGCTGTTCGGGCTTCGACAGGTCGTAGCTGCCGAGCCTGCGGTCGATCGCGAAGCGCAGGAGCGGCTGCGCATCCTCGACGACGCGCTTCAGCGCTTCAGCGCCGTCCTTCGCCACGAAGTCCGCGGGGTCGGCCCCTTCGGGAAGGACCGCGACGAAGAGCTCCACCCTCTCGCGGCCGGCCTCCGGAGTCATCGTGCGGTCGATGAACTCCACCGCTCGGTCCGCGGCCCGTAGCCCGGCGGCATCGCCATCGAACAGGTACACGACCCGCTGAGCGAAACGGCCCAGCAGGCGAACGTGCTCGCGTGTGAGTGCGGTCCCGAGAGTCGCCACCACATTGCGAAGCCCAGCCTCGTGCAGAGCGATGACGTCCGTGTAGCCTTCGACCACGATCGCGGCACCGGACGCGACGATATCGGCCTTCGCGACGTCGATCGCGTAGAGGTTGCGCCCCTTGTGGAAGATCGGGGTTTCCTGCGTGTTGAGGTACTTCGGCTCGCCTTTGTCGATGATCCTGCCGCCGAAGGCGATGACGCGGCCCTGGAGGTCAGCGATCGGGAATATGATGCGCTCGAAGAAGCGATCACGAAGGGTGCCGTCGCGGTTGGACTTCAGCGCGAGATTGGCTTCGATGAGTTCATCGGGGGCGAACCCCTTCTCGCGGAGATGGCGCACGAGCGCTCCGCGCCCGGGAGCATAGCCGAGCTTCCAGCGCTTCGCGACGTCGGTTCCGAACCCGCGCTTGGCCAGGTAGGCGCGGGCCCTCTCCGGACCCGGTTCCTTCGCCGCGACCAGATAGCGATGGTAGAACTCCGCGGCTTCCGCCGAAGCGTCGCTCAGGCGGTCCTTGTGAGAGCGCGAGACCCCTGCGCCCTCGGTCTCGTGGATCTCGATGCGCGCGCGTTCGGCCAGCGCGCGAACGGCATCGGGGAACTCGAGGTTCTCGATCCGCATGACGAAGCCGAAGGCGTCGCCGCCGGCGTTGCACCCGAAGCAGTGGAAGAGCTGGGTCGCCGGATCGATCTTGAACGACGGCGTCTTCTCCTGGTGAAATGGGCAGCAGCCCCAGAAGAGGCGGCCCTTCTGGCGGAGCACGACCCGCTCGCTCACGAGCGCCACGATGTCTGTGCCTTCACGAACTCGACGTACGTCATCGTCGGAGATGCGGCCCATACCCCTCCCTCCACGATGCTCAGGGGCGCCTCAGACGAACCATTGTCGCACAGCAGCCACGGGCAGATCGTGTCGGTTCGCGCGGGGGACGGTGGGCAGGCGCTCAGCCCCGGCGTGCCCTCCACGCAGAAGCCGTTTCGGGCGTCGCCATGAAGTAGCCCCCTTCGCCAGCGGCACGGTCGAGTTCGCTGGCGCGTTGGCCGTCGAGGGCGGTGATCTTGTAGTCGGTTTGGTCGAAGACCGGCCGACTCTCCATCTCCCTCAGGCGCCGAGCGTCCAGATCTGCGACTGTGCCGATCACACGGGCGGGAACACCGGCGACGATCGCTCCTGGCTCAACGTCGCTTGTGACGACGGATCCTGCGGCGACGATCGCCTGTTCGCCGACGGTGACTCCCGGCATGAGCAGAGAGTCCGCCCCTATGAACGCGCCTCGGCGGACGCACACGCCCGCGACCCATGTGATCCCCGTGCGACGATAGCTCGAGGCGTCATGGCAGAGGATCCGCACGCCATCGACGATAGTCGCATCATCTTCGATGACGAGGTGGCGCCCGTGTGACCAGTCGAGCTTAGCGGTGCGACCGATCCACACCCCTTCCCCGATTCGTGCGCCCGGGGGGACGACCGCCTTGCCCCTCGCCGTGGTCGCAAGGTTCTTGATCCGGCTCACGAGACCCATTTCGGACACTCCTGACTTGCGGCGGTCGGAACAGTCAGCGATCGCCCCTACACGAGCCACTTCCGCGGCACGAACAGCCGCTCGTAGTCGCGGATGGCGAAGCGATCGGTCATCCCCGCGATGTAGTCCATCACGCACCACACGAGCTGGGACTCGTCGCTCGGGCAGGCATCCGGCGGCAGCGCTTCGGGGTGCTCCAGGTAGTGGAAGAACAGCGCCTGCACGACGCGGTACGCCTTCGGCTCCTCGGACTTCGCCCTGCCTGAGAGGTAGACGTTGTCGAAGAGGAATCGCCGGAGCTCCATCATCGCGTTCCAGACCAGCGGCGACATCTGCACCTCGTCGGCCTCGGCGCTTGTCTCGATCATGTCGTTGACCATCGTGCGGATCCGAACGCCGTGAGCGTGGCCGAGGACCTCGGTCGCGGCCTTCGGCAGGTCGCCCTCCTTGAGGACGCCGCCGCGGATCGCGTCGTCGATGTCGTGGTTGACGTAGGCGATCCGGTCGCTGACGGACACGATCTGGCCTTCGAGCGTCGCGGGCCGCTGGTCACCCGTGTGGTGCGCGATCCCGTCGCGGACCTCCCACGTCAGATTCAGGCCCTGGCCCTCGTACTCGAGGTGCTCGACGATCCTAAGCGACTGGAGGTTGTGCTCGTAGCGCCTCGGCGCAGTCGGGTAGACGGACGCGATCTTCTCGAGCGCGTCGTTCAGCGACTCCTCGCCCGTGTGGCCGAAGGGAGTGTGGCCGAGGTCGTGGCCCAGCGAGATCGCCTCGGCCAGGTCCTCGTTCAGCCGAAGTGCCCGGGCGATCGAGCGGGCTATCTGCGACACCTCGAGGGTGTGCGTCAGGCGCGTGCGGTAGTGGTCGCCCTCCGGAGCGAGGAAGACCTGCGTCTTGTGGGAGAGCCGCCGAAACGCCTTCGAGTGGATGATGCGGTCGCGGTCGCGCTGGAAGACGGTGCGGTACGGGTCCGGCGGCAGCTCGCGCTCGCGCCCCTGGGACTGGTCGGCGAACGCGGCACGAGATTGAAGCCGACGGTGCTCGTCGGCTTCAAGGTCCTCGCGCGTCATGATGGTCGGCTCGGTCACCGGAGTCCGGTCCTCACGTGGTCACAACCAGTAGGGTCGCCACGGCACCCGTGGCGAGCACCCCCGCGAACAGCAGAGAGCCGACGAACCTCCGCTGCCAGCCCATTCGGCTCGAGAACCACACTGCCAGTCCCGCCCCGGCGGCCGCAACCAGAAGGCCCACAAGGAGCGTGATCGGCGAATCGAGCGCCGCGCCGATGAGCGCGGAGAGGAACCGGGACTCGTCCGTGAGTGCCGCAGGGTCCAGTATCAGCAGGGCCACGGCCACCCCGAGCGGTGCGGCGATCACGCCAGCCAGGATGGTCGCTCCCAGCCACGGCTGCCAGGCTGGCCGCTCGTGCTTCGACTGCCCCTGTATCAAGGGCGACTTGGCTTGTTGGTAGAGCCGGGTGCGACCGGCCACCGCTCCCCCTCCAGAGAACGGGCCCGGCCGCATCGCGACCGGGCCCGCAAGCCTACCTGTTGTCGGACGCTGAGGTACGTCCCGCGAGCGTTGCTTGCGCCGCCGCGAGGCGTGCCAGCGGCACACGGTACGGCGAGCAGCTCACGTAGTTCAGCCCGAGCTTGTAGAACACCTTCACAGAATCCGGGTCTCCGCCGTGCTCGCCGCAGACACCCAGCTTGATGCCGGGGTTCGCCTGGCGGCCAAGATCGCATCCCATCTCGACGAGCTTGGCGACTCCGCTGTCGACCGTCTCGAATGGATTGCGCGTGAGCACCTTGCGCTCGAGGTAGCGCGGCAGGAACTTCGACTCGATGTCGTCGCGGGAGAACCCGAACGCCGTCTGCGTCAGGTCGTTCGTGCCGAAGCTGAAGAAGTCGGCGGACTGGCCGATCTCGTCGGCGGTGACGGCGGCGCGCGGCAGCTCGATCATGGTTCCGATCGGGATGTCGACCTCGATGCCTTCGGCGGCGGAGACCTCCGCCACGACGGCCTCGGCTTCGGCGCGAAGCATGTCGAGCTCGGTCTTCACGCTCACGAGCGGAATCATGATCTCCGGACGCGGGTCCTTGCCGGCCTTCTTGAGCTGGCAGGTCGCCATCGTGATCGCGCGGACCTGCATCGAGTAGAGCTCGGGGTGCGTGATACCGAGGCGGCAGCCGCGCAGGCCGAGCATTGGGTTCATCTCGGCCATCGCGTCGATCTGGGCGAGCAGCTTGCGCTTTCCAGCGAGCTGCTCAGCCGACGCGCCCTGGCACTCCTCCTTGACGATCTCGACCTCGAGCTCGCGCGGCGAATCGAGGAACTCGTGCAGCGGAGGATCGAGGAGGCGAACCGTCACCGGCAGGCCGTCCATGGCCTCGAAGATGCCGAGGAAGTCGCCCACCTGTGCGGCGAGCAGCTCCTGAAGCGCCTTGGCTCGCGACTCCGAATCGTCGTCGAGGACGAATCGCTGGATGATGTCCTTCCGCTCGCCGAGGAACATGTGCTCGGTGCGGCACAGGCCGATGCCGGCAGCGCCGAACTTGCGACCGAGCGCGGCGTCATCGGGGGTATCCGCGTTCGCACGCACGCCCATGTCGCGCGCTTCGTCGGCCCAGCTGAGGATCGTGTCGAAGTCGCCGGAGACCTCGGGCTCGATGAGCTCGACCGCCTCGAGGACGACGATGCCGGTCGTGCCATCGATCGAGATGACATCGCCCTCCTTGAGCACGATGTCGGTGCCGTCGATAAGCGCTTGCCTGTTCTTCGCGTCGATCTTGAGCTTGTCGGCGCCACAGACGCACGGCTTGCCCATGCCGCGGGCGACGACCGCCGCGTGCGACGTCTTCCCGCCGTGGGAGGTCAGGATGCCCTTGGCTGCGATCATGCCGTGCAGGTCGTCCGGGGTGGTCTCCCAGCGCACGAGGATCACGCTCTTGCCATTGGCGGCTTCGGCCTCTGCCTCATCGGCGGTGAAGACGATCTCGCCGACCGCAGCGCCAGGAGAGGCGTTGAGGCCCTTGGCGGCGACGTTGTAGCAGGCCTTCGCGTCGAACTGCGGGTGCAGGAGCTGGTCGAGCTGGTGCGGGTCGATACGCAGAACAGCCTCGTCCTTGGTGATCATGCCTTCGTCGACCATGTCGACGGCGATCTTGAGCGCCGCGCGAGCCGTGCGCTTTCCGATGCGCGTCTGCAGCATCCAGAGCTTGCCCTGCTCGATGGTGAACTCGATATCGCACATGTCGCGGTACGACTGCTCGAGCTTCTCGAACACGCCGTCGAGCTCGACGCCGGCCTCCTCGAGGCCCGGAAGCGTCTTGAGGTCCGCGATCGGCTCCGTGTTGCGGATGCCCGCGACGACGTCCTCGCCCTGCGCGTTCGTCAGGAAGTCGCCGTAGTACTCCTTGGTGCCGTCAGCCGGGTTGCGCGTGAAGCCCACGCCGGTGGCCGAGGTATCGCCCTTGTTGCCGAACACCATCGTCTGGACGTTGACCGCAGTGCCGAGGTCGTCGGCGATCTTCTCCATCTTGCGGTAGTCGATCGCGCGCTTGTTGTTCCAGCTCTTGAAGACGGCCTCGATGGAGAGATCGAGCTGCTGCTGCACGTTCTGCGGGAAGGCGACGTGGCCGTCTACTGCCAGCTGCGGGAATTCGGCCGTCGAGACCTCGGTGGCCACGATGCCCTTGAAGACCTCGACGAGCTCCTTGAGGTCCTCGGCGGTCAGATCCGTGTCGACCTTCACCCCCCGGTCGTGCTTCATCTTGTTGATGGCGTTCTCGAAGGCGTCGCCCTCGACGTCGAGCACCACCTTGCTGAACATCTGGATGAAGCGGCGGTAGCTGTCCCACGCGAAACGCTCGTTGCCGGTCTGGGCGATGAGCCCCTGCACGGAGACGTCGTTGAGGCCGAGGTTGAGGACGGTGTCCATCATGCCCGGCATCGAGAACGGCGACCCGGACCGCACGGAGACGAGCAGCGGGTCGCTCGGATCGCCGAGGCTCTTGCCCATCTTCGCCTCGAGATCGGCGACGTTGCGCGCCATCTCCTCGGCAAGTCCCGGCGGGAAGCCAGGCGGGTTGGAGTTGTAGTACTCCATGCACGCCTGACACGTGATCGTGAATCCTGGAGGAACCGGCAGCCCCATGTTGGCCATTTCGGCCAGGTTCGCGCCCTTGCCGCCGAGGATGAACTTCATGTCCTTGTTGCCCTCGGTGTTCCCCCCGCCGAAGGCATAGACGCGTTTAGTGTCGGACAACGTGTCGCTCCTTACCCACCATGAACCCGTCAGGTTTCTGAATGATATCGCAAGCCCACGCACAAAACCGTGCGCAGTTGACGCACTCCTGGCCGGATGCGGCGCAGCCCTCTTTTCCCGCGCCGGTCAGTCCTGCGTGACAGGCTGCCCCCGTAGGTACCTGATGATCTCCTGCGCCGTCTCTTCGACCGCACGGTTGTCGGTCCGAACCACGATCGAGCCGATTCTGCGCATCACGTCGCGCGCGTCCTTCAGGTCGAGCTCGATGTCCTCGAGGTCGGCGTAGTGTGCCACGAAGGTCCCGAGTTCCGCCATGCGCTTCGAGCGGATATCGGCGAGCGTGTCCGGGCTGCTCGTCAGGCCGAAGACGCGCCGCGGGTCGACTTCGAAGAGCTCGTCCGGTGGATCGGTGCCCTTGACGAGGGCGACGTTGGCCACCTTGTAGCCCTTCGAGGCGAGGTAGATGGAGAGCGGCGTCTTGCTCGTGCGGGACACGCCGATCAGCACGATATCGGCCTCGATGAGACCGTCAGGGTTGCGGCCGTCGTCATGCTTGATCGCGAACTCCATCGCGTCGATGCGATCGAAGTACGCCTCGTCTGGCTGGCGGATGGCGCCGGCCACGCCGAGCGGGCCCACGCCGGAACAGCGCGCGAGCAGCTCCACGCTCGGACCGAGGATGTCGACGCCGTTGATCTTCTTCTCCGAGCACAGTCGGCGCATCTCGACGGTGAGCTCGGGCTTCACGAGCGTGTAGAAGAAGATGCAGTGCTTCCCGCAGTGCAGCTCGACCTGGTCGCGAAGCTGCTCGACGGTCGAGACCCACGGCAGCCGCTCGGCCACGAAGACGTGCTCCTCGAACTGGGCCGCTGCCGCTTTCGCCACGGCGTCCGCCGTCTCTCCGAGCGAGTCGGAGAGGATGTGGATCGTCAGCGGACGGGTCTCGCCGCAGTTCGCAGCCACCACGCTACCCCTCGAGTCGGCTGAAGTCGGCGAACTGCTCGAACTGCTCGACGAAGCGGTTGAGCAGCTTCAGGCGGTTCTCCCGCAACGCGGCGTCCTCGTCCATCACGAGGACGTTGTCGAAGAACGCGTCGATCGGTTCGCGCATGCCCGCGAACGTCTCGAGCACCGCCGAATACGCGTGCTGCGACATCTCGGTCTCCAGCTCCGCGGCTCCGGCGTCCAGCGTCTCGGCGAGTGCGAGTTCGTGCTCTCCCATGGTCGCCGTGTCATACGCGGTCCCCAGAGCAGGTTGGCCGAGGTTCTTTGCGCGCGAGAATGCGATCGAGAGGTCCTCGAACTCGTCGTGCTTCTCGTCGCGCGCGCGCTGGAGCGCCTCGGAGCGAGCAAGCGCGTCGGCGGGGTCATCGGCGGCCACGGCGAGAACGGCCTCCACGCTGTCGTACGCCATTCCGCGCTCGCGCAGGATGCCCTCGAGGCGCCCGACCATGAACTGCTTGACCTCGGCGCCCGCCTCCTCCGCGGGTTGCAGGCCGGCGATGGCCGCGTAGCCCTCGAGCGCCGCAGCGATCGTCTCGTCCAGCGAAAGCCTGGTGCCGTCGAGCATCATCTGCAGCACGCCGATCGACTGACGCCGAAGCGCGAAGGGGTCCGCCGAGCCCGTGGGGGCCATGCCCGCGGCGAAGATGCCGACGATGGTGTCCATCTTGTCCGCGACCGCCACGAGCCTCGCGGCGGTGGTCGACGGAAGCGCGTCGCCCGCGAATCGCGGCTGGTAGTGCTCGACGATCGCGGTGGCGACCTCCGGCTCCTCCCCCGCAGCCGTTGCGTAGTAGCCGCCCATCACGCCCTGCAGCGATGTGAACTCTACGACCGCCGACGTCACGAGGTCGGCCTTGGCGAGGTGCGCCGCCCGCTGGGCGAAGGCGATCTCGTCGGCGGGGGCGCCAAGCGTCTCCCCCAGGCGACCGGCGAGCCTCTCGATGCGCTCGGCCTTGTCGAAGAGGGTGCCGAGCTTCTCCTGGAAGGTGATGGAGCACAGACGGTCGACATAGGCCTCGAGCGGGTGGCTCAGGTCCTCGTGGTAGAAGAACGCGGCGTCAGCGAGGCGCGCGCGGATGACCCGCTCGTGTCCGCGAACGATCTGCTCGCTGCACGCCGGGTCGCCGTTGTGCACGACGAT
>JACRBU010000043.1 GCA_016213085.1 Coriobacteriales bacterium | reverse complement strand
GTGGCTCGCATCATCTTCGAGCGCTTCGGGCAGTGCGATGTGCAGCCTGCCCGCCGAGAGCGTGGCGGCCGCCGGCTGCCCGTCGACGGTGACGTCCCAGTCAGCGACGAGCGAGTTGTCAGAGACCGGCACGCTCACGTCGGGGTCGGTCGTCGACAGCAGCGGGCCGGGAGCGGGCTCCGGCGTGCCGATGGTCGGCGGCGTGGCCGTGAGGAACGTCCAGGTCTCCGTAAGCGTCGTGCCGAGCTCGGTGGCGATGGAAGCGGTCACCGTGTGCGTGCCGTCTTGAGATGCCGAGGAGGGGTAGGCCGCGATGAGCGTGGCGTGCTTGGCATCGGGCATGTGCACAAGCGTGGAGCGCGGGGCCCCGTCGATGCGGATGCTCCCGCTCGTGCGCACGAGGTTCTCCGAGCACGCCACGTCGACCGCGGCGTTGGCGGGGACCTCGGCGACGGTCGCGCCCTTGGCGGGCCGGTGCCCGCTCCAGGTCGTGACAGGCGCGCGAACGGTGAAGGAGAAGGTCTTGGTGGCGGAGTTGCCCGCGGCGTCAGATGCGGTCACCGCAACGGTATGGGAGGCGTTGGAGAGCGCGGGGGCGCTCACGCGGACGAGCTTGGCGGCCCCGTCGTAGGAGGCCGGCACGCTCGCGCCGTCGATGGTCGCCGAGCAGGCGGTGACGCCCGAGTTGTCGGTGGCCTTCACGGTGATGGTCGGAGTGGCAGTGTAGACCGTGGCGCCAGAGGCCGGCACGGTCGTCGTGAGCACCGGCTTCTCTTGAACCGTGAAGCTCCACGAATAGGTGCGGGGCGAGTTGCCCGAAGGCATCGTCACGCTCACCGGCTGCGCTCCGTCGCCAAGGGTGCCCGGCGAGGCCGAGACCGTGGCGTGCGTGTAGTCGTAGGTCGGCTCGACCCAGTAGTACTCGCCCTCATCATCGTCGTACTCCCAGTACCCCGGGCTCGCGATCGCATATGCGACGGTCACGGGCTTCGAGACCCCGCCGACGGTGACGACCGGGGTGCCGAGCAAGGGCACGGTGTCGGCCACGGCGACGGAAACCGCGGACGGGACCACGCTCACGGTCGCGCCGGATACCGGGTTTGGCGCAGAGAACGTGACGGCATGCGCCGCCGGCGCGACCGTGAGCGAAAGGGAAATGACGCAGAGGATCGCCGCGAGAAGCGGCAGGAGACGGATACGCATGAGTAAACCCCCTGGGCGAACGCGATCGGACAGAGCGCAGCCGATGCGAGTGTTCAGCGAAGTGTGCGAGCGGGGGGGTTTGCGGGAGGGTGCCTCGCAGGTCGCTGCATGATGTGCGCGGCGGGCCCGTGTACCCAGGCTAGGGCCCTTCTAAACGCACTTGTTGCCACAAGTATGTGAAGGATTCACGAGAAAGACAAGACCTTGTGACCACTTGGCAGCACGAAGGCGTCGGTGAGCGGTAGGGCGAAATCCGCGAACGGTCGTAAGCGTTTTCCAGTTCGAGGGTGCGTAATGGTGCCTTATCAGCACGTCCGCCTGCGCGTCGGGGGCGCGGCGCGCGCCTACCCTACTCCCACTCGATGGTGCCGGGGGGCTTCGACGTGATGTCGTACGCGACGCGATTGATGCCCTCGACCTCGTTGATGATGCGATTGCTCATCTTCGCGAGGAGATCGTGCGGGAGGCGCGCCCAGTCGGCGGTCATCGCATCCGCCGACGCGACCGCGCGGATGATGATCGGATGACCGTACGTGCGCTCGTCACCCATCACGCCGACCGAGCGGATGTCGGGCAGCACAGCGAAGTACTGCCAGACCTCGCGGTTCAGGTCCCAATTCCCGATCTCCTCGCGGACGATCGCGTCCGCGCGCCGAAGCGTCTCCAGCTTCTCGTGCGTGATCTCACCGATGATCCGCACGGCGAGCCCGGGCCCGGGGAATGGCTGGCGATGCACGATCTCGTCGGGCAGACCGAGTTCGGCCCCCACCGCGCGGACCTCGTCCTTGAAGAGCGTCTTGAGCGGCTCGATGAGGTCGAAGTGAACGCCCTCGGGGAACGGGATCAGGTTGTGGTGGCTCTTGATCTTGGCCGCGTGCTTGGAGCCGGACTCGATGACGTCCGGATACAGCGTGCCCTGCGCGAGCCAGCGAACTCCCTTGAGCTTCTCGGCCTCGTCGAAGAAGACCTTCCAGAACTCCTCGCCGATGATGCGACGCTTCTGCTCGGGGTCGGTGACGCCGGCGAGCAGCGAAAGATAGCGGTCCTCGGCCTGCACGTGCACGAGGTCGACGCGGAAGGTGTCGCGAAAGACGTGGATGACCTGCTCGGCCTCATCGAGGCGCAGCATGCCGTGGTCGACGAACACGCACGTCAGCTGGTCGCCGACGGCGCGGTGCAACAGAGCCGCCACCACGCTCGAATCGACGCCGCCGGACAAGCCGCAGATGACGTGGTCGGTCCCGACCTGCTCGCGGATGCGGTCCACGGCCTCGTCGATGATGTTGACCATCGTCCACATCGCGGGGATCTCGGCGATGTCGTGCAGGAAGTGCTTGATGATCTCCTGGCCGAACTGCGTGTGGGCGACCTCCGGATGGAACTGGGTCGCGTACAGCTTGCGCGAGGAGTCCTCCATGGCCGCGATGGCGGTCGTGGCGGTGCGTGCGGTAACGGTGAATCCGGTCGGCGCTGTTCCAACGCTGTCGCGGTGGCTCATCCAGACCTGCGAGGTCTTCGGCAGGCCTTCGAGCAGCTGACACTCGGGCTCGAGGACCTCGAGTTCCGCGAAACCGTACTCGCCGATGTCGGTGCGAGGGATATCGCCGCCGAGGTGCAGCGCCATCTCCTGGATGCCGTAGCAGAAGCCGAGGATGGGGATTCCCAGCTCAAGGATGCGCGGGTCCATGTGGGGCGCACCTTCGGCATACACGCTGGCCGGGCCTCCGGAGAGCACGAGCGCGGCTGGCTTGCGCCTGGCGATCTCGTCGGCCGAGATGTCGTAGGGCACGATCTCGGAGTAGACGCGCGCCTCACGCACCCGACGCGCGATCAGCTGCGCGTACTGCGCCCCGAAGTCGAGGACGAGTACCGTCGGCTGGTGCTCGAGCTCGTGAGTCACCCGGCTACCGGCCCATTCCGACGCGCTGGCTCTGCTGGAGGACCTTGCCTTCAGTCTGCAGGGACGGAGCGACCATCACTTCGGCCTTCTGGAAGCTCTTGAGGTTCTCGTAGCCGCAGGTCGCCATCGACGTGCGAAGTCCGCCGAGGAGGTTGAGCGTGCCGTCGTTCTGGTGCGCCGGGCCGAGGAGGATGTCCTCGAGCGTGCCCTTGAGGCCGGCGCGGACGCGCGTACCGCGAGGCAGGTCGGGGTGGAAGGTCGCCATGCCCCAGTGGTAACCCCGGCCGGGCGCCTCTTCGGCGGCGGCGAGCGGCGAGCCGATCATGACGGCGTCGGCGCCGCACGCGATCGCCTTGGCGAGGTCGCCGCCGGTGCGCATGCCGCCATCGGCGATGACATGGCTGTAGATCCCGGTCTCGTCGAGATGGCGCATGCGGGCGGCGGCCGCATCGGCGATCGCCGTGGCCTGCGGAACGCCGATGCCGAGCACGCGGCGCGACGTGCACGCGTGACCCGGGCCGACGCCGATGAGGACGCCGACGGCGCCCGCGCGCATGAGGTGCAAGGCGCCCTGATAGCTGCAGGCGCCACCGATGATGCTCGGGATGTCGAGGTCGCGCACGAAGGCGTTGAGGTCGAGCGGCTTGTCAAAGCTGGAGACGTGCTCCGCCGAAACGACCGTGCCCTGGATGATGAGGATGTCGAGGCCACCGGCGAGCGCGGGCCCGATGTAGGTCTCGACGTTTTGCGGCGTGAGCGAAGCGGCCGCGAGGACCCCGCCGTCCTTGATCTCCTTCACGCGCTGCGTGATGAGTTCGGGCTTGACCGGCTCCTTGTAGATCTCCTGCATCTTGGCGGTCGCCTCTTCGTCGTTGAACGAGGCGATGAGGTCGAGCTGCGTGCCCGCGTCCTCATAGCGCGTCTGGATGCCTTCGAGGTTCAGCACGGCAAGACCGCCGAGCTTGCCCATAGTGATCGCGAACGCCGGATCGACGACGCCGTCCATGGCAGAAGCGAGGACCGGAAGCGGGAATGTGTAGTTCTTGCCGCGGAAACTGAACTCCCAGTGGATGTCCACGTCACGCGGATCGCGGGTCCTTCGCGACGGCACGATCGCGATGTCGTCGAATCCGTAGGCGCGGCGAGCGGTCTTTCCCCGTCCGATCTCGATCTCCATACTGCTTCGCTTCCTCCTCGATCCACGCCCTTCGGCAGGCGATATCCACATGTTCCCGGTGACACCGGATGCAGGAGTGCCCAGCTCAGAGCACGTGCTTCCGGATACGACAAGACCAGGCATTCATCGCCGAGAGACACCGACGAGCTGCCTGGTCCGAACAAGCTGAGCTTCCTTGCCCGCGGGCCCGACGGGCTCGAGCTGCGCCCCCGGTGTCGCCATTCTAGTGGAGCGTGCGCCGTTCGTGAACCGCGGACAGACTGGAGTTGCCAGCATGGCCGGTTGAGCTGCCGCGAAGCGGTCTGCTCGAACCGGCCTGTCGATGGCGGCGAAGTCCGCCATCGACCTCTTATTTTTCGCTGGTAGCATCTCGCGAGGGGGCTGAACGTACATCCAAGCGTCGCCGAGACGCGTTGGGAGCATGACATGAGAGCTCGCTTGACCGTCCGCCGCGCCCTCGCACTCGCCCTGGCGTTCGCGGTGCTCGCCCCTCAGGCGGCGTCGGCCACCACCGTGTGCATCGACGCCGGCCATGGCGGGCGCTACTCGAACGCCAACGCCAACGGACTTCGAGAGAAGGACGTGAACCTCTGGGTCGCGCGCTCGCTTCGCGACAAGCTGCAAGCGAAATCGATCGGCGTGACGATGACCCGCAACTCCGACCGCGCCGTCTCTCTGTCCGACCGTGCGACGTGGAACTGGAACAGCGGGACGCACCGCTACGAGTACCGCAAGGACGGCCACACCGGGATGTACACCGGCATCCCCCGCGACGACCTCCAGGCGAGATGCGACGTCGCCAGCAGCGCCGGCGTCGACCTGTTCGTCTCGATCCACTGCAACGGAGCCTCCAGTTCAGCCGCGAATGGCACCGAGGACTGGGCGAGCCAGGGCGACCCGCTCGGGCGTGAACTCGCCGGGTACGTCCAGCGTTCGGTGGTCAAGGCGACCAGTCTCCGTAACCGCGGCAGCTTCACCGGCGAGTTCTACGTGCTGCGCTGGTCGAACATGCCCGCTATCCTCGTCGAGAATGCCTTCATCACGAACCCGCGCGAGGCGCGCCTGCTCAAGAGCCCGTCGTTCCGCTCCCGTCTTGCTGGCGGGATCGCGAACGGCATCTCATCGTGGCTCGCCACGAAGCCCTTCGATCGGCTCTGGACCCGCCGAACCTCTGCGACCGCAAGCGGCATGGCCGCTGAGGTCTCGAGCGCCGACTACGCCACGGGGTCGACGAACGTCGTCATCGTTCGACTCGACGCCTGGCGAGACGCTGCGACCGCCCCGGTCCTCGCGTCGCGGCTCGGCGCGCCGCTTCTCTTCGTCGAATCCACCGTTCCGCCGGAGACCACCCAAGAACTCGAGCGGCTCTCGCCGGATTCCTTGACGCTCGTCGGCCCGGACGGCTCCTTCTCGGAAACCACCACGGCGCAGCTCGCCGAGGCCGCCGACGTGGCGACATCGGCCATCACGACGATCGGCGGACCCGATCGTCGAGCCGTGTCCGCGTCGGTCGCGACGAGTGTCGGCGTGCCCGCGAGCGGCGAGATCGTGCTCGCGTACCAGGACTCCAGCGAGGCGCTGCAGCAGGCGATGGCGTACGCCGCCCGGAAGAAGGCGCCGCTGCTGCTCACGTGGCATGACAACCTCGGGCAGTCAGCTCAGGAATTCGTTGACGCGAACCGCTCCAGCATCAAGCGCGTCACCGTCTTCGGCTCGACCCGCGACGTGACTCCGGGCGCGGTCGCCGGACTGCCGAACGTGCAGCGCATCTACTCGGCTGACCGGAGCGAGTGGGCGGCCGCGACGAACTTCCGCTTCCCGACGCCCGCCGCGGGCAAGATGCGGCCGATGGTCGTCAACGCGAAGCTGCCCCTCGCCCGCATGGTGGCTGCATCCCACGCCGCTCGACGCAACCAGCCGATCGTGCTCACCGAGGGCAGCTCGCTGCGCAACAGGAGCCGGATGTTCATCGCGTACCGTCGAGTCGCGATCGGGAGTTTCGAGGTCATCGACGTCAACGGGTCGATTCCGAACACGATGGACCACTGCCTGAGGAAGGCCGACTACCCCTGGTCCCGCTGATCCGTCTCGGTCGGCCAGAGGCGTCCCTGCGTCAGCACCCACAGGACCGCTGCGACGATTCCGATCGACGCCGCTCCGATGAGCCCCGTCGGGGCACCCAGAAGCGGATTGCGAGCCGCAAGCACCAGCACGAACGCGCCGGCGAATCCGTTGAACGCCCCATGACCCACGCACGCCGCCAAGACACTTCCCTCGTACTCCCGCATGCGCCAGAGCAGGAACGAGAAGGGCACGCAGAGCACCACCATGAACAGGGGACCGATCAGGTTGTACGGGGCGTAGTTGAAGCCGAGCCAGATGATCGGCGTGTGCCACAGACCCCAGAGCGCTCCGGTCAGCACGTTGGCGCGCACAGGCCCCATCGGCCGCAGCTCGTTCATCAGCCACCCGCGCCACCCATACTCCTCGCCGAAGGCGAACAGCGCATTCATGGTGAAGCCCGCCACGATCGCTCCGACCAGCGCGACCAGGAGGATGTTCACGGCCGAAGGCATCCCCGCCCCGCCCTCGAGCGTACGCTGCACCACCTCTGGTCCGAAGACCTCGCGGAAGTGCGCGACGAGCTCCTCGGACGTCCAGATCAAGCGACCGATGCCCGGTACACCGAGAGCGCCCAGGAGCCAGGTGAGACCTGTCAGCGCCGCAAAGGTCCCGACGGTCACGCCGACCCCGACGAGCAGCAACCTCGGCAGCTTGCGCCAGAACCCGCGAAACGTCTCCCGGATGAAGTAGCCCTCACCCGCGACGCGCTCGACGATCAGCGCGGCGACCATGGGTGCCGGCATGTAGAACACGCCGAGCGCGAGCTGGAAGACCTGCGCGACCCCGCCCATCGCGAAAGAGCGCGCGCCGAACGCATAGAGAGCGACGGCGACGAGACTGACCCACCCGAGCGCGAGAACGTAGAAGAGCGCCACGAGGTTCCACCTCGGCTTGCGCACGATCGCTCCTTCCGTCCCCACGTCGTGCGAGCGACCCACGCGCGCCCGTGCGACGCCCCTCTACCTGACTAGACGTTGAACTTGAAGTGCACTACGTCGCCGTCCTGCATGATGTAGTCCTTGCCTTCGAGCCTCATCTTGCCGGCGGCCTTGGCTCCTGCCTCGCCGCCGAGTTGCACGTAGTCGGCGTAGCTCACGACCTCGGCCTTGATGAATCCTCGCTCGAAATCGGTGTGGATGACGCCGGCCGCCTGCGGGGCTTTCGCGCCGATCGGCACCGTCCACGCGCGGACCTCCTTCTCGCCCGCCGTGAAGAAGCTCTGCAGGCCGAGGAGCGAGTACGCCTCGCGGATCAGGCGGTTAAGCCCCGGTTCGGCGAGCCCGATCTCGGCGAGGTACTCCGCGGCTTCGGCCGGATCGAGGTCGGCGAGGTCCGCTTCGACCTTCGCGCTGATCGGGATCGGGCAGACGCTGTCGACCGGCTCGAGCTCGGCGGTGGCGTGCTCCTCGTCGACGTTCGCGACGTAGAGCATCGGCTTCATCGTGAGCAGGTGGAGATCGCGCAGAAGCTCGCGCTCCTCGGGCGTCATCTCCATACGCCCCGCGCGATGCCCCTGCTCCATCCACGCCTGGACGCGCTTGACGAGCGCGATCTTCGGCTCGAGGGCCTTGTCGCGCTTCGCGTCCTTCCCGAGGCGCGGCAGCGCTCTGTCAACGGTGCCGAGGTCGGCGAGCACGAGTT
>JACRBU010000041.1 GCA_016213085.1 Coriobacteriales bacterium | reverse complement strand
GTAAGGTCGAGCGCCGTGCCTTCATCAGCGGGGTGATCCGCGACAGCAAGCCCAGTCGGGGCGGCCATCGGAGCCGCTGACTTCACCGCGGTCGTACCGGACTCGTTGTCGAAGGTGTCGAATGCGGTGATCTTGTAGAAGTACGTCGTGCCATTCGTGAGACTCGCGTCGCCGTAGGACGTCACCTTGCCCAGCGTAGCCACGACGTCGAACGGTCCGTCCGCCGAGGTGGAACGGTACACCTTGTAGCCGGCGAGGTCGGCCTCGTTGTTCGCGTACCAGCTGAGGTCGATCGCCTGACCCGCAGCGACCTTCGTCGGCGTGGCGGCAAGCCCAGATGGTGTCACCGGCGCCTGGAACTCAGGAATGACGGTCACGTCGAAGGCGTCCACGTCGATGGCGTTGTAGCCGGTCGCGGCAGCGTTCTTGGTGCCCGTGTAGACCACTCTGATCGTATGCGGGCCGTAGATGAGCACGGGGCTCGTGTAGACCGGAGCCTGCCAGATGAACCCGCTCGCGTCGTAGAGATCGACGTTGCGCTGGAATACGCCGTCGATGTAGACCGCTGCGATTCCTCGGTTCGTGGCCTCCAGTCCGATCCACGTGACCTGCGACCCGGTGAAGGTGAATGTGCATGCCGTGGTATTCGCCACCGCATTTGTGCCCGCCGTCGCGTAGTTGAGCGAGCCGGCAGATGTCATCGTTCCGTAGTCCCACGTGTTGGCAAGCACCCAGCCCCCGTTGAATGAGACCTGGGAGTGGGTGTTCTCGTAACGGGTCGTCGTCGGGATCGAGTTGTCGACCGGTGCCGTCGCTGCGCCGTTGGAGTCGGGAGACTCATTGCCGGCAGCATCGACCGAGCGAACGACGTAGAAGTAGTCCGTCCCAGCGGTCAGGCCGGTATTCAGGAACTCGTCACCCGTTGTCTCGCCGACCTGCGTGAAGATCCCGTCGGCGGCGTCGGAGCGGTAGATCCGGTAACCGGTGACGCGCGGATCCGTGCTTGCGTTCCAGGAGATTCGAACCGCCGCACCGTAGTCACGCGGGTTGTCTTGCGCGAGCACGTTCGTCGGCGGAATCAGCTGCGTCGCTCCACCGAGCTGGTCGGCGGATTCGGCCGTAGCTGCGGCGGACTGAGCCGACTCGTTGCCGGCGGCGTCCGAGGCGCTGACGGTGTAGGAGTAGACCGTGCCGTCGGCCGTCGTCGCGTCGGTGTAGCTCGTGCCGGTGATGCCGGCCGCGAGCTCGGCGCCGTCACGATACACCGTGTAGCCAGCAGCCCCTGAGACCGCGTCCCACGAGAGATCGATGGAGCCACCATGGTCGTTCGGCGTATCCGCTGCCGAAAGACCGCTCGGCACCTCGGGAGCGAGGGTGTCGGCGCTCGCGGCACTCGCCCCTGCCGAAGCAGGTGACTCGTTGCCGGAGCCATCGAAGGCCGTGACCGTGTAGGTGTAGCTCGTGCCGGTCTCGGCCGTGTCGTCGGTGAACGACGTGGCCGCGAGGGCGGACGTGATGCCAACGCCGTCGCGGTAGACCGCGTAGCTCGAGGCGCCAGGTACGGCGTCCCAGCTCAGGTCGATCGAGCCGCCGTTGTCGTTCGGGGTGTCGACCGCCGAGAGGCCCGTCGGGGCCGCAGGAGCGGAGTCGTCAGCCGAGGCGGCAGTGACAGCCGTAGATGGATCGGAAGCATTGCCGGACGCGTCGACGGCGACCACGGTGTAGCTGTAGTCGGTGCCGGTCTCGGCGTTCGTGTCGGTGAAGGTGGTGCCGGTCAGGCCCGTCGCGATCGCAACGCCGTCACGGTAGACGGCGTACGTCGCTGCCCCGTCGACGGCACCCCACGCGATCTCGACGGCGCCACCGTCGTCGCCGGGTGCGTCAGCCGCGGAGACCCCAGAGGGAGCCGCAGGAGCAGTGACGTCGGCCGGAACCGAAAGCACCGGAGCGCTCGGCGCCGAGGTGTTTCCGACGGCGTCGTAGGCCGCGATCGAGATGCTATAGGCCGTGCCGTTCGTCAGGCCGGCGACGTTGAAGCTCGTGCCGGTCACGTCGCCAACCTCGGTTCCGTTGACGAAGATCTTGTAGCCGACAGCGCCGGACACGGCGGTCCAGCTCAGGTCGATCGCGCCACCGGCGGGATCGGGGGTCGCGGCGAGATCGGAGGGCACCGACGGCGCGAGGTCATCGGCGGAAGCAGCGCTGGCCGCAGCTGACTGAGCGGACTCGTTGCCCGCCGCGTCGATCGCGGTGACGGTGTAGCTGTAGGTCGTGCCGGTGTCGGCCGTGTTGTCGGTGTAACCAGGACCGGTGAGGCCAGAAGCGATGCGGGTCCCGTCGCGGAACACGCTGTACGTCGCAGCTCCATCCACGGCGGTCCACGCGAGCTCGATCACGCCGCCATCGTCACCACTGGCATCGCTCGCGGTCAGCCCGGCCGGCGCCGCGGGAGCGAGATCGTCAGCCGAAGCAGCGCTGGCCGCAGCTGACTGGGCGGATTCGTTGCCCGCCGCGTCGAGCGCGGTGACCGTGTAGCTGTAGGTCGTGCCGGTAACGGCGTCGTTGTCCGAATAGCCGGCTGCCGTCAGGCCGGATGCGATGCGGGTTCCATCTCGGTACACGCTGTAGGTCGCAGCACCGTCGACGGCGTTCCACGCCAGTTCGACGGAGCCTCCGTCGTCGCCGGCCTTGTCAGTGGCGGTGAGGCCGTCAGGAACCGCAGGCGCCACGTTGTCGGCAGCGAGACCAGAAACAGCGTTGGAGGCGACTGAAACGTTCGGCACCTCGTCGAACGCCTTGACGACGTACTCGTGTACGGCCGTTCCTGCATCCGCATCCGTGTAGGCCACGCCGATCACGTCAGCGATCTTGGCGCCGTCGCGGAAGACAGAGTAGCCGGCGGTATCGCCAGCGGTGCTCGCGGTCCACGCGAGGTCGATCGAGCCGCCCTCGTCGGCCGGCGTGTCGACCGCGGTCAGGGCCGTCGGAGCGTCCGGTGCGAGCTGGTCTGCGGCCGAAGCTGATGCCGAGGCCGATGCGTCGGACTGGTTGCCGGACGTGTCGATGGCGATCGCGTCGAACGTGTAGGCGATCCCGTCGGTCAGGCCCTGGAATGTGTAGGACGTGTCGAGAGCTGCCACGAAGCGCTCGGCGAAGACGGAGCCGTCCGGAGCGTAGCAGAGGAGACGGTACGCTTCGACGTCAGTGTCGGCACTGAGCGTGTACGAGACTGCGATCTCGCCACCGTCGTCGTCGGCGACATCGACGGCAGACAGCCCGGTCGGTGCCGCGGGTGCGAGGTTGTCGATGGCGGAAGCGGTTACTTCAGGAGACGCCTCCGAGAGGTTGCCGGAGCCGTCATACGCCTTGACCGTGTAGATGTGCGCATCGCGATCGTTCACGGCGTCGGCGAAGCTGAGGTCGGTCACGTCCGCGATCTCGCCGCCGTCACGGTAGACCTTGTAGCCGGCCGTGTCGGGCGCGGCACTGGCGGTCCAGACGACATCGACCATGCCGCCCTGGTCGGCGGGCCGGTCGAGTGCCTGGGCGGTCACGGCATCGGGAGCGATCTCGTCATGCCCGTGACCGGCAACCCGATCCGAGGCGGGAGACGAGTTGCCATTGGCGTCCTTCGCGAGGACTTCGAAGGTGAAGTCGACCTCGACGCCGAGGTTCTCGAACACCGGGTTCGTAGCGAAACCGACGTTGCGCTGCTCGACGAGCGCGCCGCTCGAGTCGTAGCAATTCACGACGTATCCGGCGAGGTCAGCCTCGGTGTTCGCGGTCCAGCTGAGCGCCACCGCGCCACCTTGGTCCGGAACCACGTCGACGGCGGTCAGACCGGTCGGCTGTGCAGGCGCGAGGTTGTCACGGGGAGTAGCCAGCAGTGTGGGCGAGCCGGCGGACTCATTGCCGGCGATGTCTCGCGCGATTACGACGAATCCGTACTCCGTGCCCGTCTCGAGCCCTGTGAACACGTGACTCGACACCGACGAGCCGCCGGAGAACGAGTCCACGACGACCCCGTCACCATCGATGCAGTCGACGCGGTAGCCGTCGACGTCCACCGACATACTGGGCAGCCATGTCACGGAGACCGCGCCGCCCTGGTCGTTCGGAACGTCAGCTGCGCTACCGCCGGAGACGGCAAGCGGAGGCAGCGTGTCGAACGAGCGAGCAACCGAGAGATCGCTCGCACCCGACTCGTTGGCGTGGATGTCGTATGCCTTGACGACGTAGCCGTAGTCCACGCCGTCGATGCAGTTCGTGTCGGTCCAGGCCGCAACGCCCGTGACGTCAGCGGCAAGAATGGTCTCCGCGGTCGCCATCGTCGTGCGATAGACGCGATACCCGCCGAGGTCGTTCTCGGTGTTGGGCGTCCACCAGACGTCGATCGCGCGGCCCTCGTCGTCCGGGTGATCGGCAGCCGTCACTCCGGACGGAACCGCGGGCGCCCGTTCGTCGCTCGGCGCGGCGCTCACGGCGGTGCTGAACGCGCTCGTGTTGTGCGCTTCGTCGTACGCGGCGACGGCGAACGCGTAGGTGCGTCCGGTCGTCAGCCCGGTGAAGGTATGCGAGGTCGTTTCGGCCGGGACGTCGAGCACCTCGGTCGTTCCGGCAACTTCGTCGACGATCTTGAGCGTGTAGCCGACGAGGTCAGAGGCGTCACTGGCGCTCCAGGAGACCGCGAGTGCATCGCCGTCATCATCGGGCACGTCGACGGCCGAGAGACCGCCAGGCGCCGACGGCGCGGTGTCATCGATCGGGGTCGCGGAGACCGGCGCGGACTGCGCGCTCTCGTTGCCGCCCAAGTCGACGGCGGTGATGAAGTAGTCGTAGGTGGTGCCATCGGTGAGACCGGTGTCGGTGAACGACGTGCCGGTCACCTCGGCGACCACGATGGGCGGAGACGCGACCCGGTAGACCCGATACACGTCCAGGTCGGACTCGGGGCTTGCGCTCCACGAAAGCGAAACGGCCCCGCCTTCGTCGCCGGTCCGGTCACCTGCGGTCAGGCCGGTCGGCGGCTGCGGAGCCTCGTCGACGCCAGGCGTGATCTCGATGCGCTTGGTGCGCGAACCGAGCTTGCCTGCGGCATCGCGCACGGTCAGCGTGACCGTGTAGGTCCCGGGCGAATCCCACGCATGCTGAACCGTGGGGTCTGCCGAGACATGGTCGACCGTGCCGTCGGATTCGAAGTCCCAGCGGTACTGGGTGATGATGCCGTTGCAGTCACAAGAGCTGCCACCGTTCAGGGTGACGCTCTCGCCGGCAAGCGCGGTCGCTGGGGCAACGATGACCGCCACCGGCGGGTAGTAGTCACGGCGGACTCGCAGGTGTCCGCGGTCCGTGCTGTGCGCACCGTCATCATCGGTGACACGCAAGCGGATGTAGTGTTTGCCGGACTCGTCGAACGTCACAGTGACCTGCGGAGCCGTTGTCGTGTGGTCCCAGTCACCGTCGTCGTCGATGTCCCACTCGTACTTGACGATCGTGCCGTCGTAGTCGCGTGAAGCGCTCGCGTCGAGCTCGATCGGCACACCCACGTAGGTGCGCATGTGATCGGCGAGGCGAGCGTACGGCGGGTCGTTCCTCTTGTGCCACCCCCAACCGCGATGGCTGTCCGAGTCGTTGCAGTTCGAGGAACCGGCTGCGGCGACTCCGGGTGTTGCATAGATGGAGAGCATGCACGCGATGGTGAGCATGCTCATGACTTGCCGGACGCGTTTGCCGAACCCACGGCCGAACGAGCCGACACCGACGTGCGAATTGCTGCTCACGATGCACCCCCATGCTTCGTGTGGGCGCGCCAAGGACTGAAGTGCTTGGCACTGGGATCTCCCGCGGGAGACACGAGAACGAAGCGAGCGGTGCCGGGCCGACTCACTGACTATTCGCGAGAGCGCTGATTCCCCTGGTTACCTGATTCGTCAGGTAACCAAGAGTATGGCCTCCACCTGTACCAGCGAGGAAGTCATTTCCTTCTTGAAGGTACGCAGAGCCGGACAAACGCGTCACCGATTCGATGAACGGACATAAATCCGTGACGTGCGTCACTGTACATCGGTGAGCGGCGACTTGCCCAGCGGGCCGAAAGGCCTAGCCGTAGGTGGAAGGGGCTTCCAACCCGACGACGCGGAGACCGGTCGATCTACCCCTCCACGTACGCGAAGTCCGCGATCGTCGAGCGCTCTCCGACGCGAGCCCCCGCCGCGACCGTCACGTGATTGCCGATGACGGCGCCCGCCCCGATCTCGGCGCCGTCCATGATCGTGACGTGGTCCCCGATCATCACGTCGTCGCCGATCCGCGCGCCGTGGCGGATGTGCACGAACGGCCCCGTGATCACGTTGTCGCCGATCCGGACCTCATCGTCGATGAGCACGAATGGCGACGGCTTGAAGTTGTCGCCCACGACTGCGGTCGGGTGAACATACGCAGACACGATCAGCCCTCTTCGGAATCGGGCCGGAGCGCGGGCTCGCAGAGCATGCGCTGCAGCGACTCGCGCAGCGCGTCGCCGAACTCGTCGCTCGCGAGAGCGATGGCCACGTTGGCTTCGAGCCACGAGAGCACGTTGCCGGTGTCGAAGCCTTCTTTCGGGTCGACGACGACCGCGTACATCTCCTCGGACTCAAGCAGCTCGACGAGGGCGTCGGTGAGCTGGATCTCGCCACCCTTGCCCGGCGCCGTGTGCGAGAGGATGTCCATCACCTTCGGACTCAGCAAGTACCTGCCGAAGATCGCCAGGTTGCTCGGCGCCTCGTCGACCGGCGGCTTTTCGACGAGCCCGTCGACCTTCCAGACACCGGGCTCCACCTCTTGCCCTGAGATGACGCCGTATCGGCTGACGAAGCGCTGCTCGACCGGGATCACGGCGATGACGCTCGCGTTCTTCTCCTCGTAGACCTCGCGCATCCTCGGCAGCACGCCGTTGTGCGGCACGAGCACGTCGCCAAGGAGCACGTAGAACGGGCCGTGATTCGTGAACGCATGCCCGCAGTGGACCGCGTGGCCGAGGCCCTTCGGCTTCTTCTGCCGGACGTAGAACACCTCGGCGAGCTGCGATATGCGGCAGACCTGGTCGAGCTCGGCCTTCTTGCCTGCCGCCTCGAGTTCGACCTCTAGCTCGACGCTGCGGTCGAAATGGTCCTCAAGCGCACGCTTGCCACGCCCGGTGACGATGAGGATGTCGTCGGCGCCGGCAGCGACCGCTTCTTCGACGACGTACTGGATCGCCGGCTTGTCGACGACCGGCCGCATCTCCTTCGGCTGGCGCTTGGTGACAGGCAGGAAGCGGGTGCCGAGACCCGCCGCCGGGATGATGGCTTTCATGAACGCGTGTCCTCCGAAGTCGGTAGAAGTCCTGCGACAGTGTACCCAAGTGCGCGCGAACGCGGGTCAGGAGCCAGCCACGTCGAGGGCGCCGAAGACGACCGGTAGCGCTCGCGTCCCTGTGACCCGGCGCACAGCGCACTCCCGCGGACCGCTTCACACCCTCGCCCGCGCGCCCGATGCTCGTGGTGAGAAACGACGACCGTGACCTCGGCGAGGCACGGTCATTTGACGTTTCCCCCAGCCGCGGCGATCGAGGGAGGACCCATGGAAGTCACGCAAGCTGCCAGAACGAGGTTGCACCGGGGGGCGAACAAGATGGTGCGCCTCGTTGCCGCATCGGCGCTGTTCGTCGGCCTCGCGGTACAGCCGGTAGCCGGCACGCCCGTCCGGGCGGACTGCGAAGAGCTGTACGGCACGGCTTCGGTTTCGGGCGTGGTGACGGACGCGGACACCGGTGAACCCGTAGCCGGCGCCTCCGTGGTCGTCCGGACCGCCGAGAGCGACGAGCCTGAAGGCGTGTCCGCTCGCGCGATCTCCACGCTCAACGAAGGCTCCGAGCAGCCCGAGATCTGGCGCGCGGCCACCACGGGCGAGGACGGCAGCTACACGGTCGCCGAGCTCCCCGCCGGAGCCTATGCGATCGAGTTCGGGCCAGGGCTTGAGGCCCCCGCGCGCTACTACGCACCCACCGCGTGGACCAATCCTGAGACCAGCGCCACGGCCCTGTGGGTGGAGGACGGCGCCGCCATCGAGGGCATCGACGTGCAGATGGAGGCCCGACTCGGCGCGGTCACCGGCACGATCACGGTGCCCGACGGTGTCGAGGACGGCGCGAAGGCCGTCGCATACGTGCCGCGCGAGGGCCACAGCGCGCAGTGCGAAGAAGAAAGCCCCTGGGAAGAGATCGCCTCGGCGGATGCGGACGAGGAAGGCAACTACGTGCTCTCCCTCGAGCCGGGAACCTACCGCATCGGCTTCCTGCCGAAGTGCCCGAAGAGCATCACCAACGGTACCGATGAAGAGCCGCTCGTGGTCCCCTCCTACTACCCGGATGCGACAACGCTCGAAGCCGCCAGCGATGTGACCGTCGAGGCCAAGACCGACACGACCGCTGACGGCGCTGTCGCCCTCAACCCCAACGCCGCGTTCCTCGTCGGGCGAGCAACCGACGCCTCGGGCACCCCCGTCGAATGCGCGTACGTGATCCCCTACTACTTCGCCGAAGGGCACGGCTTCAAGCCGCTCTGGGGCGCGAAGGTCAAGACCGATGAGAACGGCAACTACTCCACGGCGGTGCTCGCAGGGACCTTCCGCCTGAAGTGCCAGCCGAACAGCGGCGAGCTCGCCTACGCGTTCTACCCCTCGGCCGGTAGCGCGACTGAGGGCGAGGACATCGTCGTCGCAGCCGGCGAAGAGGCCACCGCGAACTTCCAGCTTGGCGTCGGCGGATGGCTCGTCGGCAAGCTGACCGATCAGCTCGGCCAGGGTCCGACCATCAAGGACTACTGGAAGTACACCGTGTATCGCCTCGTCGCCGACGACCAGTGGGAAGCGGTCGGCTACTACGCCACCGAGGGCGCTCGCTATGAACTCGGCGGTTTGCCGGCCGGAACCTACAAGCTCGGCTTCGGCTGGGGCGGCGCCGATTGGCTGAAGGCCTTCTACTACTTCGACGCGACCGATTTCGCCGATGCCGCCGACATCGAGGTGGCCGAAGGCGCGACCGTCGAGCTCGAGGATGCGCAGTACCTCGGCGACATGCCCACAGACATGGATGCATGGTCGAGCTCGAGTACGGTGAAGCGGGGCGCCGCGGTGCGCCTGACGGCGAGGCTCTCCGCAGGCACCAAGCCGGTACGAAACGCACGCGTGCGCGTGTACCGCGACAACGGGTCCGGTTGGAAGTGGACCGATACGGTCCTGACTGGCTCGACCGGTCGGGCGAACGTCCGAACGAAGCTCTCGAGGACCACGAAGTTCCGCTTCGTGTACAAGGGCCAGTCCGACGTCAACGGTGACAGGGACGCTGTGAGCGTCCGAGTGAAGTAGTCAGCTCGCTCAGGCAGCGCGAGGCGCTTCGGTGGACTCAGGGTCGCGGCAGACCCAGGGAAAGCCGGAGCGCCTCCGTCTACTCCCCGGGCTCCGGGAACTTGCGAAGCTCGGCGCCACGGAAGCTGTAGACCGGGATCGTCGCAAGCTTCAGTCCGCGGGACTTCTCCTGCGGCCGAATGATCGCGTACTCGATGCCTGCCGCATCTGCGATGGTCCGCGCAGCCGCCGGTCGTTGCGCCGCGTAGAGCTGCTCGATGACGCGGGCCCGGTGCTGGTCGAGGCCGCGCGTGAGCTCGGAGGACTTCGAGCGCTCGAGGTACACGCGGCGGCCGGCGAAGCCGCTCACC
>JACRBU010000039.1 GCA_016213085.1 Coriobacteriales bacterium | reverse complement strand
AGGTCGCCGCTACCGGAACCCGGAAGGCGCGTCAGCGAACCGAACACAAGTCCGAGCGTGATGATCGCGAGCATCCAACCGAGGACGTAGCTGACAAGCCTGCTGCGACCGTCCCGAGTACTAACAATGAGGGCGGCGATCACCAGGTACGTTGGACTGAAGGCGGCGGCTACGGCGAGCGGCAGTATGCGTCTGAACAGCTCCATCTGGCGAACCTCCCGAACGGAAAGTACCCGGAGCGGAAGTCGGTATGGACCTGGCGGGCGATATCACGGGTATGATGTATATGGATATACATCACCCCGTCGCGCGTGGTTAGGCCGGGGTTGTACTTCGGAAAGAGCGCGAGGTCATCATGGGCCGCATGGTCAGAAAGCAGCTCTATCTAGACGCAGAGATCGATGCCCGGCTGGCGCGGGCTGCGGACGAACGAGGGGTTTCGCAGGCAGAAGTGGTTCGCGAGGCGCTCGACGAGTACCTGGCTCGGCTGGAGTCTGGACGCGGCGACACCGAGTGGCTCCACGAGATGTGGCGCGACGCCGATCGATATGGAATAGGCAGCGGCGGACGCAAATGGACGAGAGACGAGCTGTATGACGACCGTATTCGTTGACACGAACGTCTTCGTGTACGCCGTTGACCGTACCGAGCCGGCGAAACAACTCATCGCGCAAAGAGTGCTCGACGACCTGGTTGCGAGTCGGCGCGCCGTCGGCAGCTGCCAGGTGGTTGGCGAATACGTGTGCACGATGAGCAGCAAGTTGCGCTTTGCCATGTCGCGGACGGAAGCGGTCGCTGCCGGTTCGCGTCTCGCGAAGCGTCTGCCGCTTCTCGCCGTCGACGATCGAGTCGCGGGAGCTGCCTTGCGAGCGAGCGACCGATACGACATGCACTACTGGGACGCGCAGATCTGGGCGACCGCGAAGGTGCACGGCGTCGACGTGATCCTCACCGAGGACTGCCCCTGCGCCGAGCTCGAAGGCGTACGCTACGTGAATCCGTTTGCCGAAGGCTTCGAAGGCGTCTAGCTCAGCACCCCGCCCCCTCCTATGGCATACTTACGCGGCGCGCTCCACGGATGCGGAGCGCCCGGTCCGGGAGCGGCGGCAAGGGTCCGCGGGACCGATCGCACGAGGAGTCAATCCACATGGCCGGCATCGTCCTTCTTGGCGCCCAATGGGGCGACGAGGGCAAGGGCAAGATCACCGACCTCATCGCCGACGACTTCGACTACGTCGTCCGGTTCCAGGGCGGAAACAACGCGGGGCACACCGTCATCCACGGCGGGCGCACCCTCAAACTGCATCTCATCCCGAGCGGGATCATGTACCCGCACATCACGCCGGTCATCGGCAACGGGTGCGTCGTCGACCCGAAGGTGCTGCTCGAGGAGATCGACCGCCTCGAAGAGGACGGTCTCTCGACGCATCGCCTGCTCATCTCCACCAACGCGCACCTCATCATGCCGTACCACAAGGACCTCGACGGTGCGTCCGAGCGCAGGCTCGGCAATCAGGAGATCGGCACGACGCGCCGTGGCATCGGCCCCGCGTACATGGACAAGGCTTCTCGAATGGGCCTTCGCATCCAGGACCTCACCGACGAGCACATCTTCCGCAAGAAGGTCGAGGCGGCGCTCGACGAGAAGAACGCCATCCTCGAGCGCGTCTACGAGATGCGCACCTACACGGTCGACGAGATCTGCGACGAGTACCTCCGGTACGCCGAGCGCATCAAGCCGCACATCGCCGACACGAGCCAGGTCATCAACACGGCGCTGCAGGCCGATCAGTGGATCCTCTTCGAGGGCGCGCAGGGCACCCTGCTCGACCTCGACCACGGCACCTACCCGTTCGTGACCTCGAGTTCGCCCACCGCCGGTGGCGCGTGCACGGGCACCGGCGTCGGCCCCAAGCGCATCGACCGCGTTCTCGGCATCGCGAAGGCCTACATCACGCGCGTGGGCTCCGGCCCGTTCCCGACCGAGCTCGACAGCTGCCCCGGCGGCATCGGCGAGCATCTCACCACCAAGGGCGGCGAGTTCGGCACGACGACCGGTCGCCAGCGCCGCTGCGGCTGGTACGACGCGGTCATCGTGAAGTACGCCGTGGACGTCAACGGCCTCACCGATCTCGTCATCACCAAGCTCGACGTGCTCTCTGAACTCGACACGATCAAGGTGTGCGTGGCCTACGAGTACGAAGGCCGCCGCTACAACAAGCTCCCGAGCCACCAGACCGCGTTCCATCACGCGAAGCCGATCTACGAGGAGCTTCCGGGCTGGAAGACGGACATCACCGACGCGCGCACCTTCGAAGACCTGCCGAAGGAAGCCCGCGACTACATCGCCTTCATCGAGGACCTCGCCGAAGTCCCCGTCGCGATGATCGCCGTCGGCCCGAGCCGCGAGCAGACGATCATGCGGCGCTGGGAGTCGAGGCCGTAGCGGGTCGGGCACGGCTCTGACCTCCGAATCGCTGCGTTTCGTAACGAAAACGTTCGACTCTGCCTGCCACTGAGGCGGGTAAGATGTGCAGGACAGTCGAGTTCGCTAGGGGGGAGCCCGCACTTGGCCGCGCCTGATACACAACGACGCCGTGTCGAGTTCGCTTATGCACTTCCAGGGATGATCAGCTGGACGGTAGCCGTTTCGGCCGTTATCTGTGGGGTCCTGTTCCCGCATCTGTGGCTGATCATCGCTCTCGGGTATATCGGCTACTTCCTCGCCAGGATGGCGTTCACGCTCGTCTTCACCATCGTCGGCGACGTCAAGCTTCATCGCTGGGGCAAGCGCGACTGGCTTGCCGGCTACAACGACGCCGGCCCCCACGGCCTGGCGCCGCGCGACGTCCACCATGTCGTCGTCGTCCCCAGCTACCAGGAGCCGAGCGACATCCTGCGCCGGACGCTGGACGCCCTCGCCGACCAGCACATGGCCGCCGAGCGGCTCATCGTGGTCCTCGCCATGGAGGAGCGCGAGAAGGGCCATGCCGCCAAGGCCGCCGAACTCACCGCCGAGTACGGCAGCCGTTTCGAGCACATCTCGTACACCGTCCACCCGATCGGGCTGCCCGACGAGGTGGCCGGCAAGTCGTCGAACGAGGCGTGGGCCGCGCGCTTCGTCCCTGAGATCGTGGAATCGCTCGGCGTGGACCCCGATGTCGTCACCGTGACGTCCTGCGACGCGGACTCGGTCTTCCATCGCCGCTACTTTGCTGCGCTCGCGCAGCTGTTCGCCGCCGACGAGAGCCGCCACAACCGCTTCTGGCAGGCACCGCTGTTCTTCTACAACAACCTCTGGCAGGTACCGGCGGGCGTTCGCCTATCGACCTGGTTCTCTCAGTCGGTCCAGCTCTCCGAGCTCGCTGCGCCTCGATTCCACGCGCTGCCGATCTCGACGTACACCTTCAGCATGCGTCTCGCGATCGGCTCGGGCTGGTGGGATGCGTCGGTGATTCCCGAGGACTGGCACACGTTCCTCGCCGCTCAGTTTGCGCGTCGCGGCGACGTCACGCTCGTACCGATCTTCCTCGCCACCCACGGCGATGCGACCGACGGTGCGACGTGGGCCGAAGCGATGCAATCACGCAACCTCCAGCTCACCCGGCACGCGTGGGGTGCCGAAGACGTCGGCTGGATCGCCGATCAGCTCGCGTGGCGTCGCGACTACTGGAAGCCGTTCGCGATCTTCCGCTTCTTCCAGGTGCTGCACGACCACCTCATCCGCACGGTGAGCTGGTTCATGCTGACGAGCGCGTGGGCGGTGAGCAGCTGGCTCAGCCAGCAGCGCGTCCCCGGCCTGCACTTCACGCCCTTCGGCACCGAGCTCACCTTCCTGTCGTGGGGCTTCACCGCCGGCGGAGCGCTCATGATGCTGACGCTCATCGTCGACATCGTGCGCAACCCGCCGCCTGATTCGTATCCGATCTGGCGCGTGCCGATCGAGCTGGCGGTCATGTGGTTCACGACGCCGCTCACCGGCTGGTACTTCGGATGCGCTCCGGCCCTGACGGCTCAGACGAAGCTGATGCTCGGAATCCCGATCGGGTATCGCGTGACGCCGAAGCGCCTGGTGGCCGCCACCGCGAACAACCAGTCGCGCTCCTAGCGGCGGGAACCGACGCCCCGCAACGACGACGGCCCCGGATTCCCCGGGGCCGTGCTTGTATGAGCGCTGTCGGCAGGGCGCCGCATCGGCGGGCTTACTTCGCGGGCTGCCAGTAACAGCGCTTCGGCGACTCGATCGCGCCGGACTTCTTCAGCTCGCCCATCGCCTTGTCGACGGCCTTGCGGTCGATGCCCCCGCGCTCGGCGATCTGCCCTGCCGAGAGCGGCTCCCCGGCCTTCTTCATCACGTCCATGACCTTGTCCGCGTCGCTCATGTTCCGTCCCCTTTCGCTTGTGCGATCTGTCTCGTCCCGAGGATCCCTCTCGCCATGTCGAGAACGGCCTCGCGGTTGTCAGGATCGAGCAGCCCGTCGCCGACGGCCTCCGCGAGCGCGGTCTTCACCATGCCCACGAGCGGCCCTGGCGCGACACCGAGCTCCGCGATGATCGCGTTGCCGCCGATCGGGGAGCGAGGAGCCTCCGCCTTAGGATCCGCGTCGAGCCCGTGATGCAGGAAGTACCGCACCCGGCGTGCCTGGGCGCGCGAGCATCGGAGCCGGTCGCACAGCGCCTGCAGACCGGAATCGTCGATGCCCTCGACGAGCGCGGCGAAACGACGCTCAGGGTCCGCCGTCAGCCGGCCGACCTCGGCGAACGTCTCGT
>JACRBU010000034.1 GCA_016213085.1 Coriobacteriales bacterium | reverse complement strand
GATCGGGTCGATCGGGGCGATCGCGCGAAGCGCGACGCCGATGGAGAAGCCTCGTCCGACGAGCTTGCGGAGCAGACGTTCGCGGTGCTTTCGGTCTGTGGGCGTGGCGCCTCTCAACACCGCACGCGCTCGAGCGACTTCGGTGTCGTCGTCTTCGTTGCGGCTTGTGACGTCAGCGGCAAGCTGCGGTGGTATCCCCTTCTTGCGCAGCTCGTGGACGATCCTCGAAGCTCCATATCCTGCGGCCTTCTTGGTGCGGGCATAGGCCTCGGCAAAGCGTGCGTCGTCGAGCAGGCCTACGCGCACGTACGCCTGGACGATCTCTGAGACCACGTCGAGGGGATAGCCGTCGTCGCCCAGGCGCTGAGCGAGCTCCGATGTGGAGCGCTCCCGGTAGCCGAGCAGACGAAGGGCTCGCTCCCTCGCCAATTCGGGTTCAAGCGCGCTCAGGCGGTCTTCGAGGTGCTCGCCCGTCGACCCGGCATCGAGTTCGAGCGCGCGGACGACCGAGTTGGAGGTCAGGCGTTCGCTACCGTCGTCGAAAAGTATCCGCCGAGCCCGACCATCGGGCCCGGCGGTCTCGATCGCGGAAACGAGCGCCACGGTCACTCGGCGGGTGCGGGGACCGCTTCCTCGGCGGGCTCCGCCTGAGGGTCGTACGGGTTCACGCGAAGTCCGAGCGATGCGCGCACCTTCGCCTCGACCTCGTCTCTGAGGACCGGGTTCTGACGGAGGAACTCCTTGGCGGCCTCTCGCCCCTGACCGAGCCGTTCCTCGCCGTAGGTGTACCAGGCGCCCGACTTGGCGACGATGCCCTCCTCGACCCCGAGGTCGAGGATCCCGCCTTCCTTGCTGATGCCTTCGCCGTACATGAGATCGAACTCGGCCTGTCTGAACGGCGGGGCCACCTTGTTCTTGACGACCTTGGCCCGGACGCGGTTGCCGACGAGCTCGGCTCCCTGCTTGATGGAATCCACGCGACGCACGTCGATACGGATGCTCGAGTAGAACTTGAGAGCCCGCCCGCCGCTCGTGGTCTCTGGGCTGCCGAACATGACTCCGATCTTCTCCCTGAGCTGGTTGATGAAGATGCACGTCGTGTTCGACTTGCTGAGCGAACCGGTGAGCTTTCGCATCGCCTGGCTCATGAGGCGAGCTTGCAGTCCGACGGACGTGTCGCCCATCTCGCCCTCGATCTCGGCGCGCGGTACGAGCGCGGCGACCGAGTCGATGACGATGACATCGATCGCACCGCTGCGAACCAGCATGTCGCAGATCTCGAGCGCCTGCTCGCCGGTGTCAGGCTGCGAGATGAGTATCTCGTCGATGTCGACCCCCAGGCGCGCTGCGTACGCCGGGTCGAGTGCGTGCTCCGCGTCGATGAACGCGGCCACCCCGCCCATCGCCTGCGCCTCCGCGACGATCTGGAGAGCAAGCGTGGTCTTACCGCTGGATTCGGGCCCGTAGATCTCGACGATGCGCCCGCGAGGGACCCCGCCGATGCCAAGGGCCGCGTCGAGCGCGAGTGACCCGGTGGGGATCGCCGCGATCTGAATACTCGCTGCGTGCTCACCGAGCTTCATCAGGGAGCCTTTGCCGAACTTGCGTTCGATCTGCTCCTTCGTGGCGTCGAGGACCTTTTCTTTCTCCCGCTCCATGCCCTTCGCTCCTATTCTCTGATGAGGGGCGACCTCCCTGAGGGGCACGTAGACCGTATACCGAACACACGTTCGGTGTCAACGGCTCCTGTGGGATGGATCTCCCGCGTAGGTCAGGCTCCCGCTAGCTTCCACTCGGCGAGCTCTCGGTAGACCGGAGACGTGCGTGTCAGCTCGCTCGAGAGGAACGTAACACGCCGCACTGACACGTTCTTCGGCGCGTGGCTGAGTACGTCCTGAGCTGCGAGAATCGCGTCCTCGTGGAGCGTGCGCCGCGCACGGGCGCGAACGAGCGTCGCGTGGGGCTTGAACGCGCGCTCATCGACCGGCACCCCGAAGGGCAGGGCCGCGCGCTCGGCCGCCGCCGCGAGAGCAGCTGCGTGGCCGTCGGGGTCTAGGAAGGACGCCCAGATCATCGTCGCCCGCCGCCGAGTGGGCATCGGTAGCAAACCCGCGAAGGGCAGTTCGAAGGCTTGAGCGGAGGCGAACGAATCGGTCAATGACGCCGCGAGCGCGTCGATGTCCTCTTCAGGCACGGACCCGAGGAACTTCACCGTGACGTGGATGTTCTCGGGCTTCACCCACTTCTGGTCGCGCCACGCGCGGTCGGTCATGCGGATCGCCTCGCACGCCTCGACGAGCGGGGTGAGGAGGCACTCCGGGAGCGGAAGGGCGACGAAGCAGCGCAGGCCGGCCACGTCTACCCCCCTTGCGCGGGCGCGATCGGCAGGCCGAGGACGGCGCGCCGCAGCGAATCGAGCGCGATCGCCGTGGCTCGGGTGCGGACCCCGTCGCGGTCTCCCGCGAAGTGCCGGACGAAGTCGACGTGCGGCGTCGTCGGGAATCGGGCGCCCGTAGGGACCGGGCGACTGGTTACGACGCCGAACCACACGGTGCCGACGGGCTTCTCATCGCTCCCACCGCCAGGTCCCGCGATCCCTGAGACCGCGACCGCGATGTCCGCCCCAAAGGCCTCCTGGGCGCCGGTGGCCATCTGCTCGACCGTCTCGGCGCTCACGGCACCGCGCTTCTCGATCGTTGGCGGATCGACGTCGAGTAGCGAGACCTTCGCCTCGTCGCTGTAGCTCACCACGCCGCCCAGAAAGACCGCCGAAGACCCCGGGACGTCCGTGAGCGCGGCCGCAACGAGTCCTCCTGTGCAGGATTCGGCAAGCGAGAGCGTCAGTCCGCGTGCGGTGGCTTCCCGCACGATGACCTCGGCGAGTGTGGACCCGTCAGTCGCGTAGCAGGCGTCGCCGAGGGAGAACCCGGCAGCACCGGCGGCTTCATCGAGCGCCTTCGGCCCGCCACCTTCGTCGACGAAGACCGCACGCACCTCGCCCGGCCGTGCGAGGACCGTGAAGCCCACGCCCTCGATGTTCTGTGTTGCGCGCTGGACGCGGACCTGAACGTCGGACTCGGTCATGCCGACGATGCCGAGCTCCCGGGCGGTCTCACGGGCCCCGGTCAGCCTCTCCAGCGCCTCAGAGAGCATCGGCCGCATCTCGTGAGGTGGTCCGGGGAGCAGCACGAGCATCCCGCGGGCGGTCGGCACGACCAGCCCCGGCGCGGTGCCCGACGTTGCGTCGATGACGTCGGCGCCGTCGAGTACGAGCGCCTGCTCGAGCACCTGAGCCGAGGCCTCCGGGTCCCGGTGCCGGCCGATCATCGGCTCGAGAAGCGCGACCAAGCGCTCGTCACGCCGGAGCGCAAGGCCCAGCGCGTCGGCTGCTGCGACTCGCGTGATGTCGTCGTGCGTGGGGCCGAGCCCGCCGGTCACGATAACCACGTCATAGATCGAGGTGAGCCTTCGCAGCGATTCGGCCAGGATCTCGGCATCGTCAGGCACGCTCACGGCTTCAAGGACGCGAGCGCCGCGCGCGGCCAAGGCGTGCGCTATCTCGCGGGTGTTCGTGTCGGTCCGAAGCCCTTCGGTCAGCTCGGAGCCGACCGTGACGATCGCCGCCGAGCGAGACGTCATGCTTCGCCGCCTCCGGGCACGTGGTGCGCCGAAGCGCCTTCTACTTCGCGTTCGGACTCATGCTCGGCGGGGGTCGCCGACTCATCGTTCGGCGAGCACTCGAGCGGCTGCCCCGTGCCGGCGGTCTCCCCCATCCACGGGCCGATGAGTACGTCGCGCGCGCCATAGAAGTAGTCGAGCATCGAGAGCACCGTCAGCGCGACCGCGATTCCCATGACCGTCCATGCGCTGGCTTGGATGAAGCTCTCGACCTCCGCGCTGACGTTTGCAGCGAGGCTCGCCGAGTCCTTCACGATGAACAGGATGATCGCGAAGATCTGGAAGACCGTCTTCCACTTGCCGTACCAGGACGCCGCGATGACGCGCCCTTCGGCCGAAGCGACCATCCGAAGGCCCGAGACGATGAACTCGCGCGCGATTATCACGAGCGCGATCCATGCGGGCAGGACGTCGAGCTCCACGAGCGCGAGCAACGCCGCCGTGATCAGCATCTTGTCAGCGATCGGATCCATGAACTTGCCGAAGGTCGTGATCTCGTTGCGACTGCGCGCGAGGTAGCCGTCGACGCCGTCGGTGAAGGCGAGCAGGGCGAACACGCCGGCGGCGATCCACGGGCGCCAGACGGCGATGGCGGGCGGCAGGTTGAGCCATGCGGGCCAGTCGCCGAGCAGGACCACGAGGAAGACGGGGATGAGCACCATCCTCGAGATCGTGACGACGTTGGCCGCCGTCATCATCTTCCCTCGGCCGTTCGGCGCCACTAGACTACCTCGCCTTCCAGGTCATAGCCGAACACGTCGACGACACGCGCCCGGACGATCTCGCCGGGCTCTCCTCGGTCGAGCAGGACGATGCCGTCCACCTCGGGGGCCTGTCCGCGCCATCGGCCGACGATCGAGTCCTCGTCGGGATCGAATCCCTCCACGAGCACCTCGAGCTCCTCGTCGAGATGGCCCGAGGCCCGGCTGAATCCGATGGCGTCCGAGACGTCGCGGAGCCGCTGGGCCCTTCGGCGTTTGGTGCGGACGGGCACCTGCGCGGGCAGTGCGGCGGCTTGGGTCCCTTCTTCGGCAGAGTACGCGAACACGCCGACGTAGTCGAAAGCCGCAGCCTCGAGGAAGCGGACGAGCTGGTCGACGTCGGTGCGTGTCTCTCCGGGGTACCCCGCGATGAGCGTGGTACGTAGCGCGACATCGGGCATCGCGCGGCGGATCTTCGTGACGAGCGCGAGGAAACTCTCCGCCGAACCGGTGCGCCGCATCGAGCGCAAGACGCGCGCCGAGGCGTGCTGGAGGGGGATGTCGAGGTAGCGGCAGACCTTCGGCGAGGACGCCATGGCATCGAGGAGGTCGTCGGTGACACCGTCCGGCTGCACGTACATCAGCCGAAGCCAGGCGAGGTCCTCGACCGCGCTCACCGCGCGCACGACGTCCGCGAGCGTCTCGTCCCCCGGCAGGTCGCGACCCCACGAGGAGACGTCCTGGCCGATAAGCACGATCTCGCGCGCGCCGGCTGCTATGAGTTCTCCGGCTTCGGCGACGATATCGTCGAGCGATCGACTGCGGTACGGACCACGGATCGCCGGTATCGTGCAGAACGCGCACTCGCGATGGCAACCATCGGAGACCTGAAGGTACGCCGAAGGCCCGACCTCGGCCCTCCTCGGAGCGCACGCGGTCGGCTCGGATCGCATGCCCATGAGCCTGCCGAGTACGTCGAGGAGCGCGTGTTCTTCGGTCACCGGGACGAAGGCGTCTACCTCCGGCATGGCGATGGCGAGATCGGCGCCGTAGCGAGATGGCATGCATCCGGCGACCACCAGGCGGCGTCCCTCCCCCGCCGGCAACCACCCGCGCGCGACGTCGAGGACGGTCTGGATCGACTCCTCGGTGGCGTCTTGGATGAACGAGCACGTGTTGACGACGACCACGTCCGCGTCCTCGAGGTCGGGCACCACGCGATAGGACGAGGCGGTGACGGCCGCCTTCATCCGGTCGGTGTCGACCTCGTTCTTCGGGCAGCCGAGGGTTATGAAGCCGACCGCTGGCGTGCTCTTCGAGGTCACGACACCGGACCTAGCGGTAGTTCACGAACTGGAGCGGGATCCCGTAGTCCTGCTCTTTGAGGAACGAGATGACGCCCTGGAGCTCGTCGCGACTACCGCTGAAGACGCGCACCTTGTCGCCTTCGATCTGGACCTTGACCTTCTTGAAGTCGTCGCGCACGTCCTTGTTGATCTTGCGCGCGATGTCTGCCTCGATGCCGCTCACGATGCGTCCGGTGATCTTCGTGTTGCCGCCGCCGACCATCTCGGGCTCGGACCACTGCACCGCTTTGAGGTCGATGTGCCGCCGAACGAGCTTGCTGCCGAGCATGTCGATGATCTGCCCGGCCACAAAGTCGCTCGGCGCGGTGATGACGATCTCGCTCGCGCTCTTGTCGAGGGTGAGCTTGCTGCCGGTGTCCTTGAGGTCGTAGCGCTGCGTGATCTCGCGCTCCGCCTGGTTGACTGAGTTGTCGACCTCCTGCATGTCGACCTGGGAGACGACGTCGAAGCTGTTGTCCTTGGCCATCCTGGCTCCCTTACTGCTTGATGGTCACGGTGGGGATGTCGCCGCTCGGGATCTCGACGGGCTCGCCGTTGCGAGTGATGTCTACCCCGCCCGGCGCTCCGATCCTGACGACGGCTTCCTTCTTCACCTTGTAGTCTTTCTTGTTGCCCCCATCGAGGACGCCCTCGTAGACGACCTTCTCGTCGACGGTGATGCGCAACCACGAGCGTTGACCCTCGCGGACGGCGACGGTGAGGGCGAAGGTCGATGCGGCAGGCTTCTTCTTCGTGGTCTTCTTGCCGGATGTCGCTTCGGCGCTGCCCGTAGGCTTCGTGGGCTCCACGGACTCCTTCGGCGGCAGGACCGGGATGTCGGGTTCGCTGGGCCGGATGAGCGAGACGACCCCCCACACAGCGAGCGCCGCGACCGCGATCACGGCGACGACTATCACGGCGGTCTTCCACGGAATGGCGTGCTGTTCCCGAGTCGTGGGCAGGTCGACCGGCTCGGCAGCGACGTTGATCTCATGCTCGTGCAGATCGCCGATCTGGCGGCGATAGCGGTCGGTCATATCGAGCGGGTCGAGTTCGAGGAACTTCGCGTAGCTGGCGACGTAGCCCTTCACGTAGCCTGGGTTCGGCAGGTGATCGTAGTCGTCGTTCTCGAGCATGTCGAGCAGGCGCGCACGGATGCGAGTGGCCTCTTCGGCCTGCTCGAGCGACAACCCGAGCTTCGTGCGCTGTTCTCTGAGGATCTCTCCGAGGGTTGCCACGGGTTAGACCTCCTCCAGCCGGTCCTGTCGCTCGAACGCCTTGAGCGACTCGAGGTCTTCGACGTCGAGCATGACTTCACGCGGCTTGCTGCCGTCGGGCGGGCCGACGACGCCTTTCGCTTCGAGCATGTCCATGATCCGACCGGCCCGCGCATAACCGACCTTGAGTCGCCGTTGCAGCATCGAGGTCGAGCCGAGGCCGCTCGTCACGACGATGTCCGCGGCCTCCCACAGCAGCGGGTCGTCCTCGTCGAGGTCGAGCCCGCCGCCGGCCGCTGACGTGACCTTGAGGTGCAAGATCTCCTCGTGGTAGTCCGGCTCGGACTGCTGCTTGAGGTGCTCGACGACCGCTTCGATCTCGGGTTCGCTCACGTAGCAGCCCTGGATGCGGCGCGGCTTGGACGACGAGGTGGTCGAGAAGAGCATGTCGCCGAGTCCCACGAGCTTCTCGGCGCCCGACTGGTCGAGGATGACGCGACTGTCGAGCGCGCTTGCGACCTTGAAAGCGATGCGATTGGTGATGTTGGCCTTGATGAGGCCGGTGACCACGTTCGCCTCGGGTCGCTGGGTGGCGACGATGAGGTGGATGCCAGCAGCGCGGGCAAGCTGGGCGATTCGACAGATCGAGTCCTCGACCTCTTTGGCGGCGACCATCATGAGGTCGGCGAGCTCGTCGATGACGATCACGAGGTAGGGCATCTCTTCGGCGCCCTCGCCCGCTTTGTCCTTCTGCACGAGCGAGTTGTACGCGCCGATGTTACGGGCTCCCGCCTTCTGCAATGCCTTGAGGCGGCGTTCCATCTCCTGGACCGCCCACGCGAGCGCGCTAGCCGCTTCCTTGGGCTCCGTGACGACGGGGACGTAGAGGTGCGGCACACCGTTGTACAGCGAAAGCTCGACCCGCTTCGGGTCGATGAGGATGAGGCGGCACTCTGCGGGTGTGGAGCGCATGAGCATCGACATCAGCATCGCGTTGATCGCTACCGACTTGCCCGAGCCGGTCGTTCCGCCGATGAGCAGGTGTGGCATCGTCGCGAGGTCGTCGAGCACGCCCTCGCCCGCGACGTCCTTGCCGATGGCGAGCATCAGCGGTCCGCCTTGGTCGGCCGGCGTGAGCACGTCGCCGAGGGTGACCGAGGTGCGGCGCACGTTGGGTACTTCGATGCCTACGAGCGATTCGCCGGGGATCGGCGCGAGGATACGGATCTGGCTCGCGGCGAGCGAGAGCGCGAGGTCATCGGCGAGATTCGTGATGCGTGAGACCTTCACGCCCTTGGCGATCTCGAGCTTGAAGAGCGTCACGGTCGGACCCTGGACCCACGTCACGACGCGCGACGGGATGTCGAAGGTCGCGAGCGTCTCTTCGATGAGCGCGGCGGTCTGGGTGAGCTCGTTCTCGGTCGCGCGGTGGCTTGCGGCGGTCTGGGAGGTGTGCTTCAGCACCGTGAGAGGCGGCAACTCGAAGCCCTCGGTGCGCCGTGGTGGCGCCGCCGTCGACGATGCGCTCGGGGTCGCCTTCGCGACAGGAGCGGTGTCGCGCCGGGCCTCGGGATCGGGCTGGTCCGGGCGTCGGCGGGGCAACGGCTCGATGATCGGCGCACCCTCGGGCGCGCCGCCTTCGAGCGGCAGCGTCTTCGGCGAGCGATCGCGCGTCCGTCGGCCGGTCCGGGTCTCGACGTCGGGTTCGCGCTGGAAGCGCTCGCGTGTCCACTCCACGACCCCCGAGATGGACAGGCCCGTCACCACAAGTCCGCCGATCCCGAGACCGGCGAGCAGCACCGCAGCGATCGCTGCGTTCGTGAGCCCGGCGAGAGCGGCGGCCAGGGTGTTACCGATGGCGCCGCCGTACGCCGAGAACTCGGCCATGCTCGGCGGCCAGCCGGCTGGAGCGCGAAGGCCGACAAGCGAGATGAAGGAGACGATGATCATGAGCAGGCCGATCGCGGTGCGCCACTCGACGATCTCCGCTCCGCGGACGAAGAAGCTCACGCCCCACAGCAGCAGGAGCACCGGGAGCACGTAGGCGCCCACCCCGAGAAGCCATTTCATCGCGGTGGAAGCGCCGGCCGACGCTGCTCCACCCGTGCTGAGGACCGCGATCATCAGCGCGACGGCGAGCACCGAGATCGCGACGCCGGCGAGATCGCGCCGAGAGCGCTCGTCGAACATCGGCGTCGACTTGGCCGCTGTCTTCGATTTGGCTCGGCCGTTCTTCGGCGAGCCGGTGCGGCGCTTGCCCGATGAGTTGTTGTTGGATTGCTTCGCCGCGCTCACATGTCACCCCCAGCCGAGAATGCCCAGCACAAGGATAGCTGTGCCGAGCAAACCGGTGTATGCCGCGAACCAGTAGAGGGAGTGGTTCTTGACGAGCTTGAGGAGCCACCAGATCGCAAAGTAGCCTGACGCGCCCGCGGCGATGAATCCGGCGAGGGCGATCGGCCATGGCGGCAGCACCGCCGAACCGGTGACGACGTCGACGCCATCTTTGAGCGTGGCGAGCGTGATGATGGGGATTCCCAGCAGGAACGAGAAGCGCGCGGCATCTTCGCGTTTGAGTCCCGAGAGCATTCCGGCCGCGATCGTTGACCCTGAGCGCGAGACCCCGGGCATCACCGCGAGGCCCTGGGCGATGCCGAGCGGGAGCGACTTCCACAGCTCGAGTCCGCTCGCTGCGTGCTCGACGTCCGGGCCGTCGCCGTCCGGAAGGTCCAGGAGGTGGGTCGACCGCGTGGCGGCCCGCGAGAGGCCCTCGCCGAGGGCGAGACGCAGCGTGGTGAGCAGGAACCCGAAGCCGATCGCGCTGTACGACCCCGAGGCCGGGGCGACGAAGTCCTCGAGCAGCAACGCGATGATGCCGGTCGCGATCGTCCCGATGACGATGACGAGCACCAAGCGCCGGTCCGCCTTGCGGTCTCGGTGCTTCGGAAGCAGTGACGACGCCAGCGCGACGATGTCGCGCCAGAAGAAGGCGAAGATCGCCAGGAGCGTCGGGAAGTGCAGGAAGATCGCGAAGGTGAGCATCGATTCGGCGCCGATGCTCTCGGTCAGGCCGAAGAGCTTCGACGCGAGCGCCAAGTGCCCGTCCGAACTGATCGGCAGGAATTCCGTCAGACCCTGGATGATCCCGAGTAGAACCGCCTGGAAGAAGTTCAACCGCTAGACCTCCATGACGACCGGGATGATCATCGGTCGCCTCCGAATCCGCTCCCACAGCAGTTGGGAGAGCGATTCGCGGATCGCATTGCGGATGATCGCCGAATCGGTCACGCCTTCGGCGGCGAGCTTGACGAGCTTCTTGGTGATCCTGGCGCGCGCCTCCTCGAGGAGCTCTTCGCCATCGCCCATGGTCACGCCGCGCGCGATGATCTCGGGCTC
>JACRBU010000042.1 GCA_016213085.1 Coriobacteriales bacterium | reverse complement strand
GACGACTCGCAGCGCTTCGCCGGGACCCACGATCGCAGTGCCGAGCACGTACGCGATCGCGGGCGCCACGAGCAGCCGAAGGACCGCCACGATCGCGAGCGGCGCGACGAACGCGCGAGCGGACTGCGGCCGGAGCGCGAGCCCCACCGAGAGCATGATGAGCGGCGCCACCATGCTCGCAGTCAGGTCTAACCCGAGGCTTACCGCAGTCGGAAGCGGGATGGGGACGAGCCTCAGGAGCAGCGCGACTGCAAGCGCGATGACCGGCGGAAACGTGGCCAGCTCGCGGAGCGGATGCGCGCGCGGCGCGTCGGCCGAGCCGTAGTGCTGCGCGATCGCGAAGCCGAAGAGCACGAGCGCGAACGCGGTGCAGAAGACATCGAAGAAGACCGCGCTCGTCAGCGCATCAGCGCCGAGCAGCGCCTCGGTCACCGGATAGCCGATGTAGCCCGTGTTGCCGAGCGCGATGCCGATGATGAAGCCGCCGGCGATGAGGGGCGGCAGCTTGAGACTCCGCGCGAGCAGCCACGCGATGAGCAGCATCGCACCGAAGACGAGCCACGCCACCGCGACGACGCGCAGCAGCGCGGGGTTGAGCTGCGCGGAGTACACCGCGCGGAAGATGTAGGCCGGCAGCCCGACGTAGACGATGACCGCGTTCAGCGGCTTCGCGTCCTCGGCAGTCAGCACTCCCGTCGCGCGCAGGATCGCGCCGACACCGACGATCGCGACGAACGCCAGGATCGTCTGGGCGAGCGCGAAGGCGCTCACGCGTTAGCGCCCCTCGGCGTCGGAGTCTTCGGCCGGCTCCTCGGTCGACTCGGGCGTCGACTCGGCCTCGGCGGGTTCTGCCGACGGCACCTCGACGTCCCAGTCATGTTGCGGCGTGAGTCCCCCACCGAGATCGTCGCGCACGCCGAACTCCGTCTGGTCGAGCTGGCGGAAGCCCTCGACGGTGAGGTCGTGCATCCCGCCCGAGCTCATGCACGTGATCGCGAGCGCGGTCTCGAAGTCCGGCTGCGGCCAGACGACGCCGCGCTCGGTGATGAACGCCGTGATGTACTCGGCCGGCGTCACGTCGAACGCGGGGTTGAAGACCTGCACGCCCTGGGGCGCCATCTGGAACCAGGCGTCGAAGGTGTACGCGCCGCCCTTGCGCGAGATGAGCATCTGGTGACCGCGCTTGAGCGGCACCTCCCACGGACCTTCCTCGGTGAGCGCATCGAACGCCTTGGAGGCTGTCTCGCTGTCGGGCTCGAACACGCCGCTCACGGTGAAGCCGACGACCTCGCGCGGATCGCGCTGCTCGATCTCGATCTGGTCGCCGCTTGAGAGCATGAGGTCGACCGTCGAAGTCGGAGCCGCGACGTAGAACGGGATGTCGTGCGCCTTCGCGAGGACCGCGAGCCCGTAGGTCCCGATCTTGTTCGCGGTGTCACCGTTCGCGCAGATGTGGTCGGCGCCGACGATCACTGCGTCGACCCAGCCCTGCTGCATGACCGCGGCCGCCATCGAGTCGGTGATGAGCGCCGAAGGAACGCCGGCCATGCCGAGTTCCCACGCGGTCAGCCGACCGCCCTGGTTGACCGGGCGCGTCTCGTCGACCCACACGTGCTCGATCTTGCCCTGCTCGTGCGCGGTGAAGATCACGCCGAGCGCCGTGCCGAAGTACGCGGTCGCGAGCGAGCCGGCGTTGCAGTGCGTGAGTACCTTGTACTGACTGCCTTCGGCGAAGAGCTCGGCCCCGAGCTCGCCGATCTTGCGGTTGCGCTCCTCGTCTTCGGCCTGCATGTTGAGCGCTTCCTGGATGACGAGCTCCTTGAGTTCGTCGAGCGGAAGGTCGGCGTTGTCGGTGGCGACGCGGCGGATGCGCTGCGCGCCCCAGATGAGGTTCACGGCCGTCGGGCGAGCGGTGCCTACGGCATTCGCGACTTCGTCGAGCGCGTAGAGGTAGTCGTCGACGTTCTCGATGCCTTCGGTCTGGTTCTTCGTCCACACGGCGAGCGCGAGCGCCGCGGCCACGCCGAGCGCGGGCGCTCCGCGAACCGCGAGCGTCTGGATGGCGACGCACACGCCGTCGTAGGTGTCGCACACGAGAATGTCGCCCTGGAGCGGGAGGCGGGTCTGGTCGACGAGCATGACTTTGTCGTCTTCCCACCAGATAGTGCGCGGAATGTCTGTGAGTGCCATGCGAGTCCTCCGGGGAATGCTTGCGGCCTGCCGGGATTGCCGAGCGTCGCTGAGCTAGATCGTGCCTTCGGTCCAGCTTGCGAGGTAGGTCTTCTGCTCTTCGGTGAGCTCGTCGATCATCACGCCCATCGTCGCGAGCTTGAGCTCGGCGATGCGCTCGTCGATCGCGGGCGGGACCGGGTAGACGCCCGCTGCGAGATCGGCGGCGTTGGCGACCATGAACTCGGCGGCGAGCGCCTGGTTCGCGAAGCTCATGTCCATGACGGATGCCGGGTGGCCTTCGGCGCACGCGAGGTTCACGAGCCGGCCGTCGGCGAGCAGGTAGATCGTGCGGCCGTCGGCGAAGGTGAGCTCCTCGACGAGGGGGCGCACCTCGCGACTGGAGATCGCGTGCTCCCGAAGGTACGGGATGTTGATCTCGGCGTTGAAGTGACCCGAATTCGCGATGATCGCGCCGTTCTTCATGTTCTCGAACGCGGGCGTGTCGACCACGTTGATGTCGCCGGTGACGGTGATCCAGATGTCGGCTTCCTTGGCGGCCTCGGCGGCGGGCATGACGCGGTGACCGTCCATCACTGCCTCGAGCGCCTTGAGCGGGTCGACCTCGCAGATGATGACCTTGCCGCCGAGCCCTTCGGCGCGCATCGCGACGCCGCGACCGCACCAGCCGTAGCCGCTCACGACTATCGTGCGGCCTGCGATGAGGCGGTTCGTGGCGCGGATGACGCCGTCGAGCGTCGACTGACCGGTGCCGTAGCGATTGTCGACGAGGTGCGTGGGGTTGGCGTCGATGACCGCGACGATCGGGTCCTTGAG
>JACRBU010000036.1 GCA_016213085.1 Coriobacteriales bacterium | reverse complement strand
CTCGGCCGCAGCGGTTACTCGCTCGCAGCCTCGGCCTTGGCGTCGCTCTCTGCCGCGGGGGCCTCCTCGGCGGGCGCCTCGGCGGCGACAGCTTCCCCGCCTGCGTCGGCCGTCTCGGCCATGACCTTGGCCGGGTCCTCGGTCTCGAGGCAGACGTCCTTCTCGATCGTCTCGACCGGGGTGGCCTCCGCGGGAGCCTCTGCGGGCGCTGCCTCGGCGGCAGCCTCGGTCTCGGCGGTCACGACCACCGGCGCGGGCGTCTCGACGGCCTCGACGAATACCTGCGGGCCCTCCTTGGCCGCGCGGCCTTCCAGCACGCCGTCGGCGATCACGCGTGCCATGAGCGACACTGAGCGGATGGCGTCGTCGTTGCCCGGGATGACGAAGTCGACCTCGTCCGGATCTGCATTCGTGTCGACCAGGCCGATGATCGGGATGTTGAGGCGACGCGCCTCACGCACCGCGATGTCCTCGCGCTTGGTGTCGACGACGAACAGCGCACCGGGGATCTCACGCATGTCGCGGACGCCGTTGAGGTTCTTCTGCAGCTTGTCGAGCTCGTGGCGAAGGACGATCTGCTCCTTCTTGGGGAGCGCCGCCATCGTGCCGTCGGCCTCCATGTTCTCGAGGCGCTCCATGTAGGCGACGCGGCTGCGCATGGTCACGAAGTTCGTGAGCATGCCGCCGAGCCAGCGATTGGTGACGTAAGGCATGCCAGAGCGCTCGGCCTCTGCCTGAAGCGGCTCCTGAGCCTGCTTCTTGGTGCCGACGAAGAGCACCTGCTGGCCGCGCGAGGCGATGTTGCGGGTGAACTCGTAGGAGTACGAGATCTCCTTGAGAGTGCGCTGAAGGTCGAGGATGTAGATGCCGTTACGCTCGGTGAAGATGTACGGCTTCATCTTCGGGTTCCAGCGACGTGTCTGGTGACCGAAGTGGACACCTGCTTCGAGCAGGTTCCTCATGGTGACGACGGGCATGCGAAAGCCTCCTGTTCGGTTTGTGCCTCCGCTCGTGTCATCGCGACCGCTGCGACCGCTGCCCATATCGGTTGGACAGACGGCACCTCGCGCGGCGCTCGACGAGCGTGCGTAGTGGTAGAGCCGTGACAGTATATAGGTACTACCCGGGGGCGAACAAGGTCGAAAGCAGACTACGCTGCTTTCGACGCCGGGATTCGAGCAGACCGCTGCGCGGCAGCTCAATCCCGGCCGAGTCTCCTACGCGCTGTAGCCGAGTGCGCTGCTCATGCGAGCGCGCAGGCGCAGGACCGCCTTGGTGTGCAGCTGGCTGACCCGCGATTCGGTCACGCCGAGGACCTGGCCGATCTCCTTGAGCGTGAGCCCCTCGTAGTAGTAGAGGGCGATGACGGTCTTCTCGCGCTCGGGGAGCCGCTCGATGGCGTCAGCGAGGATGTCGCGGAGTTCGAGGTTCTCGAAGATCGCGACGGGGTCTTCGGCCGACTCGTCTTTGATGGAGGCGGGACCGCCCTGGTTGTCGTCGCGGTCGTTGCCCACCCACAGCTCCTCGAACGAGACCACCGAGGTGTAGCTGAGCTTGGCGAGGATGTCCTGGTATTCGTCGGTGGTGACTCCGATGGCGCTCGCGACCTCTTCGTCGGTGGGAACGCGCTTGTACTGGTTCTCGAGCTTGATGTAGGCCTGCTCGATCTCGCGCGCTCGGGAGCGCACCGAACGCGGCACCCAGTCCATCGCGCGAAGCTCGTCGATGATGGCGCCTTTGATGCGAGCGATGGCGTAGGTCTCGAACTTGATAGCGCGCTCGGGATCGTACTTCTCGATGGCGTCGATCAGCCCGAAGATGCCGTAGCTGATGAGGTCCGCGGTATCGACGGTCTGCGGAAGGCTCGAAGCCAGACGTCCCGCGACGTACTTCACGAGCGGCGAGTAGTTAAGAATGAGCTGGTCGCGCGCGGCGGTGTCGTCACCTGCTTTATAACGCTCCCATAGCGAGGAGACGTCTGCTCGCGGGTCTGCTCTCATCAATCCGCCCCTCGGAAATGGTTAGGCGCGTGGGTGTGAGGTGTGATGTACCTCACGTAGTCTGCCCATGCTCAGGTGAGTATAAATCTGGGTCGTGGACAGGGCAACGTGGCCCAGCAGCTCTTGCACGGTGCGAAGGTCGGCCCCCGCCTCAAGCAGTTGCGTGGCGAAGGTATGCCGAAGCGCGTGGGGCGAGATATCCGCCTGAGCTGCGGCTTCGGCGAGGCGCGCGCGGAAGACGCGACGGATCGCGTCGGCCGACATCGGGTTGCCGCGCGAGGACAGGAACAGCGCCTCCCCCGAAACGTGCTTCGCGAGGACCGGCCGACTCCGCTCCAGGTATGCGCGCAGCGTCGAGACCGCCATCGCGTGCAGCGGAACCACGCGTTGCTTCGACCCCTTGCCGAAGAGCAGGGCCTGGCCCGCTGCGAGGTCGACGTCGCCGCACGAGAGGCTTGCGACCTCGCCCACTCGAGCCCCGGATGCGTAGAGGAACTCGAGGAGCGCCCGATCGCGCAGGCCGACCGGGGTGTCTTCGGGCGGTGATTCGAAGAGCATGCGTAGCGTGTCGGCCGGGACGGTCTTCGGTAGGCTCGCTGGGATCTTGGGTGTGGCGAGCACGGCGGCGGGATCGCTGTCGACGACGCCTTCCGACGCGAGGTAGCCGAACAAACCCCGGACCGCCGCGAGCCGGCGCGCCACCGTACGGCGCGAGTAGCGGGCCTGGTCGAGTTCGGCGAGATAGCGCCGGAGCTGACGGTGGCTTGGGCGGATCGGATCGACGCTCGCGCGCTCGGTCCACTCGAGGTAACGCGCAAGATCGGCTGCGTAGGCGCGCAGCGTGTGCGGCGAGAGGTTTCGCTCGATGCGGAGGTGACCGAGGTACCGGTCGACGAGTTCGGCGGCACGGGTGTCAGACACGGGCCACCTCGAAGAGGTCACTGCGCGGTCTGAGGGCGGTTGCCAGATCAGCTTGAGCGCGCTTGGCATAGGCAGCGTAGCGGTTGCGCTTGCCCCTGACCGGTGGATCGAGCGGCGGGACGAGGCCGAAGTTGACGTGCATCGGTTGGTACTTCGTCGTGTCCGGGTCGGTTGCGAAGGCCACCAGCGCACCGAGGACGGTGGTCTCTGGAAGCACGAGCGGCTCGAGGGCCTGGAGCGTGGCGAAGGTGTTGAGCGCGGCGAGGAGGACGGTAGCTGACGCTTCGAGGTAGCCCTCTGTGCCGGTCACCTGACCCGCGAGCCTGATCCGAGGGTCGCTTCGCAGGGCGAGCGTGGAGTCCAGGAGGCGCGGTGCGTCGATGAACGTGTTCCGATGCATGACCCCGAAGCGCAGGAACTCAGCGTTGCTCAGCCCCGGAATCAGCCGAAACACCCTTTCTTGCTCGGTGAACGCGAGGTTCGTCTGAAACCCGACGAGGTTGTAGGCCGTCTGGGCGGCGTTCTCTGCTCGCAGCTGGACGACGGCCCAGGGACGCTCCCCTGTCCGCGGGTCGGTGAGGCCAACGGGCTTGAGCGATCCGAATCGAAGCGCGTCGGGACCGGTTCTGGCGATCTCCTCGACCGGCTGGCAGGCCTGGAAGAGCTCCTTGCGCTCGAAGTCCTTTGCGGTGACGCGACGCGCTGCCACCAGGGCCTCGAGAAACGCCTCGTATTCAGGCTTGGCCATGGGGGCGTTCAAGTAGTCCGCGCCTTCGCCCTTCCCGTATCGGGAGGCCGCGAATACCACCGATCGGTCGATCGAGGCCGCGTCCACGATCGGAGCCGCGGCGTCATAGAACGCCAAGCGTTCGCTTCCCGCCAGATCCTCCAGCACCGGCTCGAACGCCTCGCTCGTGAGCGGACCGGTCGCGATCACGACGTGTCCGGCCGGGATCGAGTCCGCTTCGACATGCACGACCTCGATGAGCGGGTGCCCCCCGACCATCTCGGTGAGTGCTCCGGAGAACCGCTCGCGGTCGACGGCGAGTGCGGCGCCCGCAGGCACCGCGTGAGAGCGGGCGACCTCCAGCACCACGCTGCCGAGCGAGGCCATCTCGCGCTTGAGCAGCCCGGCGGCTGTCTCCGGATCGTCGCTCTTGAGCGAATTGGAGCAGACCAGCTCCGCGAGGTCGCCTGTGTGATGAGCGGGCGACATCCGCTTGGGCCGCATCTCGAACAGGCGGACCGGCATGCCTCGCTCCGCGAGTTGCCAGGCTGCCTCGGTTCCCGCGAGGCCACCCCCGATGACGGTGACCGTGCTTTGGGTGGTCGGCTCTTGTGACACGCTACTCCTGCGGTTGTGGGGTCTCCCCGATTGTATCCTCACCCCCGCGCTTCTCCTGTTCTTTGGACGATGTCGACGGCACCGCACCGTAGCGGCCGTCGGGATACCTTTGGATCCGACCGGCTGCCTCGAGCGCGCCGATGCGGCGCATAGCGGTAACGATGTCGACGCTGAAAGCACGAGCCACGTCGTCGGGGCGCATCGGGTCGGCGGTGAGAGCACGCACGAGCACGTCGCTTTGGATGAGGACCGGCATGGTGGGAGGCACGCGCGGCTCGCCGAGAACCGCGGCCATCGCCTGTGCGAGTTCCGAGACGTCCGTGATCGGCAGAGCGCCCTGACGCAGGAGGCGGTTCGACCCCCTGCATTCGGGCGCGAAGATCGAGCCTGGCACGACGAACACGTCGCGCGACGCCTCGAGCGCATGGTCGGCGGTCG
>JACRBU010000040.1 GCA_016213085.1 Coriobacteriales bacterium | reverse complement strand
CGTCGCCCCGAAATGGCGGTTCAACCTCGTGTCTCTGAACATGGTCCTCGACTCCGAGCACGCGGTGTTCCCGACCGACGAAGCTGAAGTCAGCTGGAGCGAGATCGCGGGGTCCATCGAGCTCTTCGGCGCTGACCTCGGCGTCAAGTTCGACTCGGGCGCCGAGCGCGTCAGGATGATGACGAAGTCGGGACGCGTGCTCGACGGCGATACAGCGCTCAACGCGGTCGTCGACCTGTGGTGTCGCACCGACACGAGCGGTCTCGGCGTCGCCGTCCCGCTGCAGGCCTCGATGGTCGTCGAGAGGATCGCCGAAGGCTACGGACGGCGCGTCATGAGGCCCGGTCGAAGCCGCCGCACGCTTGCAAAGGCGGTGCTCGACGGGGAGGCCGGGTTCGCGGGCTCAACGCGCGGCGGATACATATTCGCGGACTTCACGCCCGCCTACGACGGCGTGCTGGCGGTCGGCCTCATCGTGCGGATGCTCGCGAAGCTCGGGGTGTCTCTCGATGAAGTGGTGGACCGGCTGCCGCCGGTGCACAAGGTCACCGTTCAGGCACCGTGTCCGACCGAACGCAAGGGTGCCGTCATGCGCGCGGTCTCCGAGGCGAGCGCCGGGATGCGCACGGACCTCACCGAGGGCGTGCGAATCATCTTCGACGACGGCTGGGCGCTCGTCTTGCCGGATTCGAGCGATGCGGTGGTGCACATCGTGGCCGAGGGGCCGGACGAGCCGAAGGCCGCGGCGCGAGCCGCACACTGGGCCGCGATCGTGGAGAAGGCCGCGGGCGGCGAGGAACCCTCCGAGTAGCAATCAGGCCTCTGACGTGCTAAGATATGTCACAACTGTGTAAGAAACGCCCCTCGCGCGAGGCACATGGCACATCCGATGCGGTAACGACCCGATTACCGAAGGCAGCCAGGGCCTCGCGCGTGCATATCATGTGGTCGCTTCGAGCTTGTCCTGGTTTGCGTCCTGGCTTGAACCGCGCCACACCCGGAGGTTTCTCCTCGCGTGGAAGAACAACTCGAACAGACCGCCGAAGTGCGGCAGCACTACGTTCGTCGCTCGCGGCGCCCGAAGAGGTCGCTCGGTGAGCGCGTCCGCGGCTCTTCAAGTCGGGCTCTGACGGCCGGATACGTCGTCGCCGGCGTCCTCGTCCTGTGTCTGCTCGCCGTTGGCGTCGACGCTGCAGCGAGCGCCGGTCGCGTGCATCCCGGAGTGCGGCTCTCCGGCATCTCCGTCGGAGGCAAGAAGCCCGACGAGGCCAAGGCGGTTCTGCAGCGCGAGCTCACCAAGCGGGCCGCGGCTGCCGTCGTCGTTGAAGCCGAAGACCAGCAGTGGAAGGTCATGCCCGCCGAGCTCGAGGCGAGCTTCGACTACGACGCGCTCGTCGAAGACGCGATGGACGTCGGCCGCACCGAGTCGCCGGTCGCGGAGCGCTTCCGCGCCTGGTTCGGCGGCGTTGACGTCACTGCGGCCGCTGAAGTGGACGACAAGGCGTTCGCGAGTTTCCTCAAGGACGTCAAGAAGCCGCTCAACGTCGCGCCGAAGAACGCGAAGGTGGTCGTCGACGGCACTGAAGTCGACGTCGTCGCTTCGGAGAAGGGCATCAAGGTCGTCGAGCCCAAGCTCCGCTCGGGGATCCAGGCGGCCATCGCGAGCGAGAACCGTTCGGTCCGCGTGCCGCTCGCCGTCGATCCGCCCTCCGTCACCGAAGCGGGCGCCGCCGAGGCCGCCGAGGCTGCACAGCGCATGGTGTCCGCTCCGGTCACCGTGACCTACAAAGACGAGTTCTGGGAGTACGAGCCCGACGAGATCGGCGGTTGGCTCAAGTTCCGTCGCGTGCCTGCTGCCGCTGGCGAGGCCACCGGTTCGCCGGAGGTGCTGCAGTGCTCCGTCGACGCCAAGTCGATGTCGAAGTCGATGTCTCCTCACCTCGAAGACGTCGGCCGCCAGGCCAAGGACGCCGAATTCCACACGAGCGGCGGCGAAGTCACCATCACGCCGTCCCAAGACGGCCAGGCGCCGGACTACAAGGCGCTTTCCCGCTCGCTCGCGAGTGCGCTCAACCGCTCCGGCGAAGCGCGTACCGCCGAGATGCGTCTGAAGATCTCCAAGCCCAAGCTCACCACGCAGAAGGCCAAGAGCATGGGGATCAAGGAGCGGATCTCCACCTACACGACCGAGTACGACTCGGGCAATGCGCCGAGGACGAACAACATCCACCTGCTCGCCGACGCCATCGACGGCACCCTGGTCGAGCCGGGCGGTACGTTCTCGTTCAACGGCGCGGTCGGTCCGCGCACGGCCGAGAAGGGCTATCAGGAAGCCAACGCGATCGTGCAGGGCAGACTCGTCCCGCAGCTCGGCGGAGGCATCTGCCAGGTCGGCACGACCGTCTTCAACGCGGTCTTCGAGTCGGGCTTCCCGGTCGTTGAGCGGCACAATCACTCCTTCTACATCAGCCACTATCCGAAGGGCCGCGATGCGACCGTGTCGTGGGACGGGCCCGACTTCCGCTTCCGCAACGACTCGAAGAAATGGGTGCTCGTCGCCGCCGGCTACACCGCCGACTCGGTGACCATCAGCATCTACGGCACCGACCCGGGCTATGAGGTCACCGCTGAGACGGGCGAATTCTACGACCGGAAGCCGTATCCTGTGGAGCAGGTCAAAGACGCCAAGCTCGAGAAGGGCGCGAAGCTCGTCGAGGACGGTGGGGTCGACGGCCGCTCGGTCAAGGTCAAGAGGATCGTCAAGAAGAACGGCAAGGTCGTCCGCGAGGAGACCTTCACCTCGGTCTACAAGCCGAAGATCGAGATCGTGAAGGTGGGCACCAAGAAGCCAGCGCCCAAGAAGGACGCCAAGCCGAAGGAAGCCAAGAAGCCGTAAACAGCGGACTGCGCCGCTGTTTACGAGGCGATTCGAGCAGTCCGCTTCGCGGCAGCTCAATCGCCTCAGGCCGCCAAAGGGATGGCGGCGGGGAGAAGGGGGGAGCGCCGCATGTTCCAGCCAGAGCTCGAGGCGATGTCGCGTGCAGACCTCGAGGCACTCCAGGTCGAGCGGCTCAGGCGCCAGCTCGCCAACGTCTACGAGCGGGTCCCGCTCTACAAGCAGAAGTTCGACGAGGCCGGTCTCAACCCGCGGTCTGTGGATTCGCTCACCGATCTCGCCGACGTGCCCTTCACCGTCAAAGACGACCTGCGCTCGGCGTACCCGTACGGCATGTTCGCCGTGGAGCTCTCCGACATCGTGCGAGTGCACGCGTCCTCGGGAACGACCGGCCAGATCACCGTCGTCGGCTACACCGCGGGCGACATCGACATGTGGGCCGACATGATGGCGCGCACGTTCGCGGCGGGCGGTGCCACGCCCGATGACGTGATCCAGGTCGCGTACGGGTACGGCCTGTTCACCGGCGGCCTCGGCGCTCACTACGGCTCCGAGCGTTTGGGCGCGCTCACGATCCCGATCTCGGGCGGCAACACCAAGCGCCAGATCCAGATCATGCGCGATTTCGGCACGACCGTGTTGGCGTGCACGCCCTCGTATTCGCTGCTTGTGGGTGAGGTCGCTGCCGACATGGGCATCGACATCCGCGATCTTCCCCTGCGCGTGGGCTACTTCGGCGCGGAGCCGTGGAGCGAGAACATGCGCGTCCAGATCGAGAGCGCGCTCGGCATCAAGGCCATCGACATCTACGGGCTTTCCGAGATCCTCGGACCGGGCGTGGCCACCGAGTGCGAGCATCAGAACGGCCTGCACGTCAACGAAGACCACTTCCTCATCGAGATCGTGGACCCGGAAACGCTGAAGCCGGTCGCCGACGGCGAGTATGGAGAGGTCGTCTTCACCACGCTCACGAAGGAGGGCATACCGGTCATCCGGTATCGCACGCGCGACATCTCGCGCATCGTGCCGGGAGACTGCCCGTGCGGTCGCACGTTCCGCCGCCTCGAACGCATCACCGGACGCAGCGACGACATGCTCATCATCCGGGGGGTGAACGTCTTCCCGAGCCAGATCGAGCAGGTGCTCGCCGGGGTCCCCAACGTCGCGCCTCACTACCAGGTCGTGCTCGAGAAGGTCGGGTCCATGGACTCGGTCGAAGTCCACGTCGAGGTGGCTCCGGACTTCGCATTCGACGAGGTCCGCGAGCTTGAGGCGCTTCAGCAGACCGTCTGTGCCGAGATCCAGCAGGCGCTCGCGGTCTCGGTGCGCGTGAAGCTGGTCGAACCGAAATCGATCGAGCGCAGCGAAGGCAAAGCGAAGCGGGTCGTGGACCTGCGCGGCGAGCAGGAAGGAGCCTGATCATGGTCGAGCAGGTCTCTGTGTTCCTCGAGAACCGGCCTGGACGTCTCGCCGAGCTTGCGCGGGTGCTCGGCGACGCCGAGATCAACATGAGGGCCTTGATGGTCGCCGACACCGCCGAATTCGGCGTCGTGCGCATCATCACGGATCGTCCTCACGAGGCTCGCGAAGTGCTCGAGCAGCATGGTTTCGGCGCCCAGCTCACTCCGGTCGTCGCTGTCGAGATCCCGGATCGCCCAGGCGGACTGGCGGACGTGCTCGAGACGCTTTCGAATCGCTCGATCAGCGTCGAGTACGCCTACTGTTTCGTCGAGCCGTGGGGCGAGGGAGCGGCGGTCGATGTCTTGAAGGTCGACGACGCCGACGCCTCCAAGGTACTGCGCGAGGCGGGGTTCTCGGTGCTGACGTCCGAAGAGCTGTACGCGTCCGACGCTGGCTGACCGGCATTCATCAGGTCGAGCGCGGCGTCGATCCACGCGGCGTCGTCCGCAGCACCGTAGCAGGTGGCCTGCACCGCGCGGTCCGTCGCGCCGAGGATGCGTCGCATGCTGACCGCGGCTCGCTCGGCGACGACTTCGCCGCCAGCCTTCGGCGTGTGCGGAAGGATGACCATGAAGCTGCCGTCCTCGAGGCGTGCGACTTCGTCGACGAGTCTCACGTCGCTGCGGAGATGAGACGCGATGGTGCGGACGACGAGCCTGCGTCGGTCGTGAGGGAGCTCGGCCCACAGGCCGTCCGAAAGCCGCACTGAGACCACGGAGAACGGTTCCTCGTAACGTGCGAACCGGCCGCGCGCCGCCATGAGCGCGCGAGCGGCGTAACGCTGGTTGAACACGCCGCTTTCCTTGTCGATCGCGCTGTCACCCGCGAGGGAACCGATCGAGTACTTGATACGCCCGCACGCCTCTCCCGCGACGATGCCGACGAGCCCGAACGCGAGAACGTGACCGATGAGGTTCACGATGGACGCGATGGGCAGCACGATTCCGGCGGCCGTCTGCGAGAGGCTGGCAGTGATGTAGATGAGCGAGGCTCCCGTTGCGGCGATGAAGCCCATGCGTCGGCCCCAGTGCACCGCTGCGAACAGCACGTCGAACAGAAGGGCGTGGGCTGCCAGTTCTTGCCAAGCGGGAGTCGAAACGAGCGCAGATCCTAGGATCGTGGCCCCGCCAAGCAGCAGGACCAGCTGTTCGAATCGACGATAATCCATCCGAGTCTCCTCGCTACGCGGGTGCGCGAGTTGGCGCGTCTATTGTTGCCGGTCTGTCGACGTGCGAGGGCAGGATCGGCCACGTCGTGTGGCATACTCGTCCGGTCCACGCGCGCGTTGGACTCATGAGAGGTATCGGCATGCGTAACCAGGCACATAAGCTCTCCGAACGGCCCAATCCATGGGTCGTTCTTACCGTGCTGGGGCTTGTCGTGTCCTGCCTGCTGTCCGCTCCGTCCAGCGCGCTTGCGACGCAGTTGAAGTCCGACGTGGTCGCCGGCAAGACCGCCGCCGAAAGGCGGACCGCGCTCGCGAAGCTCCCCGACGTTTCCGTGAAGTCGGGAGTGGTCGTCACCGAGGACGGCACGGTGCTCTGGGCGAGTAGGCCCTACGACCCTCGGCCGATGGCGTCGATCACGAAGATCATGACCGCGCTCGTCGCGTTGGAGAACAGCGATCTCGACGAGATGGTCGAGGTGAAGTCGGACCGCACCGCGCCGGGCGAGTCCAACATCGGTCTGAGCGTCGGCGACAAGCTTCCGATGCGTGCGATGCTCGAAGGGCTGCTCGTGAAGTCCGGCAACGACGCCGCCATCGCCATCGCCGAACATGTGGGTGGCTCCACGGACAAGTTCGTCGGGATGATGAACCGCAAGGCGAAGCAGCTCGGGCTGGACAACACGAGCTTCAAGAATCCGCACGGCATGGACGCCGAGGGACATCACACGAGCGCGCGCGACCTGCAGAAACTGACCCGCATCGCGATGCGCAACGCCGAGTTCAGGCGCATCGTCCGCATGAAGACGACGAAGATCGACGGGCGGTCGTATTCGAGCACGAACGTGCTGCTCGGGAGCTACCCGGGGACGATCGGCATCAAGACCGGCTTCACCGACGGCGCCGGGTACTCCATCGTGGCAGCCGCCAAGCGTGACGGCAGGACCTACTACGCGGTCGCACTCGGCAATCCCAACGGGCGCACTCGCTTCGACGACGCAAGAGCGCTGCTCGACTGGGCCTACCAGCACGAGACCGAGCAGAGCCTTATGCAAGGCGGGACGTATCTCGGCACCGTTCCCGTGCGCGACTACGTCGATACCTCGGTCGGCGCGGTCGCCGCTCGCGAAGAGACCGCGACCGTCTTCGACCTCCGGGGCGATATCGACACGAAGGTCGAGCTGGCCGAAGGCGTGAAGGCACCCGTGCGGCGCGGCTCGAAGATCGGCCAGGCCGTCTTCACGCAGGACGGCGAGGAGGTCGGCCGGGTCGACGTCGTCGCGAGCCGGGACGTCGCGGCGCCCACCTTCCTCGAGCGCGTCGGGATCTCGATGACGCGCGCGTGGAGGACCGTGTTCGGCCCCCGCACGAAGCCGCAGTCCACGGTGGTGGCGCTCGACCGATGACCGCCGAAGCTCTCAGGCGCTCGCCTCTGCACGAGGAGCACCTCTTGCTCGGAGCGCAGCTCGCGCCGGTCTCCGGCTGGGAGATGCCGCTCCGTTTCACTGACGCCGTTGAGGAACACCGGGCGGCGCGCACGTCGGCGGCGGTGTTCGATACGAGCGAGATGTTCGAGTTCCGGGTCTTCGGCTTCGGCGCCTTCGACTTCCTCCAGCAGTTGTTCTCGAGCGACCTGTCGAAGATCGCGGCGGTCGGCGCGGGCCAGT
>JACRBU010000033.1 GCA_016213085.1 Coriobacteriales bacterium | reverse complement strand
GCCTCGTTTCGTTTAAGGGAAGCTTCCTCAGCTACACTCGTCCACAGCGGACTTCGCCGCTGTGGACGAGCCGAATCGAGCAGACCGCTGCGCGGCAGCTCAATCGGCTCCCTTCGCCGTCCCAACCGGAAGCCCCTGAAGACGCAGCTTGGAGTAGGAGGGCACGTGGTCGACGCGGTCGAGCGCATAGTGAACCTGGCGCTGTACCTAGCCGCATCCTCCGAGCCGGTACGTCGCGAGGTGATTCGCGCGGAAGTCGCGGGCTACCCGGCCGACCAGGCCCTCGCTGCGTTCCTTCGCACGTGCGAGCGCGACAAGGAGGACCTGCGCGAAGCCGGCTTCGCGATCGAGACGGACGAGAAGGGCGCCTACTGGCTCGACAAGGCGTCGACCTTCACGACCGAGATCGAGCTCTCCGAGCAGGAAGCGGCGGCGCTGCGCGCAGCCGGCTCCGCGCTCGCCGACGACCCCGCCTTCCCGTTCGCCGCCGACCTGCGGCTCGCACTCGCCAAACTCGCTTCCGACCTCTGTTCTCCCGAGGTCGCCGCGATCTCCCAGCTTGCAGACGAGGACGCCAAGCACCAGGGTGAGCTCGCGTCCCGCCTCAACGCCGCGGTCACCACCCGGAAGCGGGCGCGCTTCGCCTACACGACGGCCGCCGGTGCGACCGGCGAGCGCGAGCTCGAGCCGTACGGGCTCTTCGTGCGCGACGGGCGCTGGTACGTGACCGGCAGAGACACCGACCGTGGTGCGCCCCGCACCTTCGCGCTCGAGCGCATCCGTGACCTGAAGGTCAACACCCGCGCGGCGAAGACACCGGACTTCGACCGGCCGGCGGACTTCGACGTCGCGGGCTTCATCCTTCTTCCGTTCCAGTACGGTTCCGATGCGGGCACCGTCGAGGCACGCCTGCGGTTCGGCCCCTCGGCCGCCTGGCGCGCAGAAGCACTCACGTTGCGGCGGGGCACGCTCGAGACGTCCGACGACGGGGCCGACTGGACCATCCCCTCCCGCGACTCGAAGAAGCTTGCGGCATTCGTGATCGAGAACGGGCCCGACATCTCGCTCCTCGCCCCCGACGACGCGGTTTCCGAACTCAGCATCGGGCTGGAGCGGGTGATCCGCGCGCATGGCTAGAACGTCGGCATCGGACCGCGCGCGCCGGCTGGTCGCGCTGCTCGGCCAGTTGCAGCGGGCCGAAGAGCCCATCCCGCTCGAGTCGCTCGCTGCGAGCGTCGGCACCGCGCCCGCGGAACTCGAGAGAGACCTCACGTCCCTCTCGATGTGCGGCGTCGCCCCCTACTCGCCGCTCGAGCTGATGCCGGTGATCGTGGACGACGGGATGGTCGAGGTCGTCGGCACGCTCCCTGGGCTCCGAGGCCCGAGCCGGCTCTCCGCACGCGAGGCGACGGCGCTCGCCACGGCGCTCCAGACCGCCGGCTTCGCAGACGACGACCCGCTCGTCGAGCGGCTGCTCTCGGCGTCGGCGGCCGACCTCGACACCGAGCAACTCGGCCGTGCGTTGCGCTCCACCGTCACTGCGCACGCGAGCGAGGTCTACGAGCAGCTCGCCCGTGCGTGCGAGGAGAGCGAGGTCGTCGCGATCGCCTACCAGCGCGGAGGCGACAGCGACCTCTCTGTCCGGCGGATCGAGCCGATCCGCCTCATCGCCGAGCGCGGAGTCTGGTATGTCTCGGCGTACTGCCGCGTCGCGAACGGCACTCGCACCTTCCGGCTCGACCGCATCCGAGGCGTCGAGCCCACCGGCGAGCGATTCGCACCCCGCACCGGGCAGCCCGCGCTGCACGCTTTCGACGCCGAAGGCCTGCCAGCTGCCACGCTCGCGTTCGCCGACCCCGACCTGTACCACGGGCGGGAGTGGCCCGCTTCGACGGTGGCCGGTACCGACGCCCGCGGCCGCCTGCTCGTCGAGGTCCCCTTCGCAGGCACGTCGTGGATCGCGCGAAAGGTCGCGGCGCTCCTCGGCGACGTCGAGGTCGTCGAGCCCGCCGAAGTCCGCCGCGCCGTCGTCGATGTCGCGAAGGCCGAACTCGACGCGCTCGAGGCCTGATCCGTGGTCATCGCAGTCCTCGGCGCCAACGGGCGCACCGGCCGCGAGGTCGTGGCGATGGCGCTCGCCCGTGGCTGCGCGGTTCGCGGACTCGTCCGCAACGCCGAAGCGGTCGAGCTGCGACATCCCGACTTCGCGGTCGTCGAAGGCGATGCGCGTCAGGTCGCTGACGTCCGGCGCACGATCCGCGGTGCCGACGCGGTCATCTCGACGCTCGGCAGCCATCGCGGAGCCCTCGGGCCGCTCTACAGCCTGGCTGCGCACGCCACGATCGCGGCGGCGCAGGCCGAGGGCGTTACGCGCATCGTCGCGCTCTCGAGCCGAAGCCTGAGCGAGTACGCGGAGCAGTCGCCCCAGGCCGCGAAGGCGAGCGGTCCCGACGTCCACGGCGACCTGCGCGAGATGGAACGCCTCCTGCGCACGAGCGACCTCGAAGTGACGGTCATGCGGCCATCCCGCCTGGTCGACGGGAACCTCGGCGAGTACGAGACCCGCACCGGAGCGCTCTTCCCCCCAGGGCGCGAGACCCGCAGGCGAGACCTCGCCGCGGCGATGCTCGAGGCGGTCGAGACCGGGCGCTGGTCCGGCGAGGACGTCGCGATCGTCAGCGACTAGGGTCGCCCGAACCGCCTCGAGATCTCTTCTACCACGCGCTCGGACTCCATCCGCTCCACGTCCGCGACGGGCAGAGCCTCGATGAAGCGCTGGCCGTAGCCCTTCGCGACGATCCTCGTGTCGGCGATCACCAGGCATCCCATGTCGGTACTCGACCGGATGAGCCGGCCGGCCGCCTGCTTCAGGTCGATCACGGCCTCCGGCAGCGAGTAGCGCGACCACGCATTCCGGCCCTCCCGCTCCTCGCGCTCCTGCGACAGCGGATCGGTCGGCCTGCCGAAGGGGAGCTTCGGCACGATCACGCATCTCAGCGTGTCGCCCTTTGCGTCGAAGCCCTCCCAAAACGACCGCAGCGCGAAAAGCGACATCCGCTCGTCGGCGATGAACTCGTCGCGAAGCCGCTTCGCCGACGTGCCCTTGTGCTGCCGAATGAGCAGCAGGCCCTCCTCGCGCAGCCGCGGTTCGAGGCGCCCGAAGAGCTCCTCGAGTTCCCGGCGGTTCGTGAAAAGGGTGAGCACGCTTCCGCCCATCGCGGTGTGCACGTCGAAGAGGAGTCGCTCGAGTGCGTCGACGTAGTCCCGCGAGCGCGGTTCCGGCACGTCGGTCGGCACGAACACGGCCATCTGGCGCTCGAAGTCGTAGCTACTCGGCAGCCTCAGTGCGAAGGTGCGCTCCTCCGGCATGCGGTCGAGGCCGACCACTCGCTCGAAGTGTTCGAACGACTCGCCCGTCGCGATGGTCGCCGAAGTGAACACCGCGCTGTGCATGCGCGGGTAGAACTCCTCGGCGAGCACCTCGCCCACGTCCAGTCGAGCCGCCGCGAGCTTCTCGCCAGCGACGGTCCGCCGGCGGTCGAGCCGGGCCGCGTAGACGAGCCCCTCGTCTTCGCCGTCGAGCACGGCGACGAGGCCGACGTAGTGCTCCGCCAAGCGCGACAGCGATCCGGCCAGGTCCGCGCGAACATCCTGGAGCGCGACGCCATGCTCCTCCAGCAGCGTCACGAGCTCCCTGCCCTCGGCGATCAGCGCCGCCAGGCGCTTGGCGAGCGAGCGTCCGGTCGCGTCGACCGACCCCCAGGTGCCCGTCTCGCGGATGCGCTGCGAGACCCTGAGGTCGACGGTGTCGTACGCGCTCTGTTCGGCGTGCTCGGCGAGGTCCTTGATGAAGTCGAACATCGAATCGGCGAGCGTCGTCGCCCGCGCCGCATCGTCTTGCATCCGCGAGATCGCGGCGAGCAGGGGCGCCGCGTCCTCCTGGCGCCGAAGCCCCTGCCGAAGGTTCTCGAGCGTGCTCCCCCGCTTGCTGCTGAACGCGCTAAGCACGGCCGAGAGATCCGCGTGCGTGGTGCCGAGGGTGAGCTGCTTGCGTGCCTCCGACTCGGCGGCGTGCGCCTCGTCTACGATCCAGTGCCGAAGCGGAGGAAGCACGGCCCCCTGGGCGACCACGTCGCGAAAGAGCAGCGCGTGGTTGGTCACGACGACGTGGGCAGATTGCGCCCGCCGCCGCACGCCATGCAGGTAGCAGAGCTGCGGGAAGAAGCGGCACCGCTTGCGGTTGCAGTCCGCTTGGGACGCGGAGACCGCGCTTCGCAGGTCGCGGCGCCAGTGCAGGTTGATCTGGTCGAGATCGCCCCACGGGCTCTGCGCGGCCCACGCGAGCAGCGCCGCGACCGTCGCGATGCGGTCTTCGTCGGCGTCCGCCCCGAGCTCAGATGCGTGCCGCTCGAGCTTCCGCAGGCACACGTAGTGGTCGTAGCCCTTGAGCGCAACGAATCGAAGCTCCCCTTCGAGCGCTTCACAGAGTCGCGGCAGCTCGTGATAGACGAGCTGGTCCATGAGCGCGTTGGTCTTCGTCGCCACACCGACGCCGATGCCGTTGCGCTGCGCGAACAACGCCGAAGGCACCAGGTACGCCATCGACTTGCCGACGCCCGTGCCCGCCTCGATCGCGCCGAACTTCCGCGAACCGAAGGCTTCGACCACCGCGCGCGCCATCCGCAGCTGCTCGTCGCGGCGCTCGAATCCGTCGTACATCCGACCGGCCAGCCCGGCCTCCTCGAACTCAGCCACCACGCTTTCCGCCGGCGGCGTAGCGCACCCCACGTCCTCCGCGTCCTCGAGCGCCTCAGCGCGGTCGACCGAGACGCGCTCGCGACGCGTGTCGCGGAGGTCCCACGGGACCGACGTGTACGCCGCCGCATGCTGCGCGATCGTCTGCCGAAGCGCCCACGGCGCCTCCGGCGCGAGCGCCGCGATACGAGAGAGCAGACCCGGCGGCAGGTTCGAGAGACCCGCGCGTGCGACGCGCCAGATGAAGGCGAGCGCCTCGACGTCGTCGGCCGCGCGATGCTCGTTGTCCTGCTGGACGCCGAACGCGACCGCGAGATCGGTGAGCCGATGGGAGCGCAACCTCGGCAGAGCGATCCGGACGACCTGCAGCGAGTCGATCCATGCGGAGCGGGCGAACGCTTGCTCGCCGGCAGCGCGGCTCAGGAACGCGCGGTCGAAGGAGCCGTTGTGCGCCACGATGTCGCGTCCGCCGATGAAGTCGGCGAGATCGCACGCGGCGCGCTGCGGACACGGGCCCCCCGCGACCATCGAGTCGTCGATGCCGGTCAGCCGCGAAATCTCAAGCGGGATCGCGCGCCCGGGATCGACGAGCGTCGAGAACCGGTCGACGATCTCCGGCCCGCGCATGATGGCTCCAGCAACCTCGATGAGCGCGTCGCGTTCGGCGTTCCAACCGGTCGTCTCGACGTCGACGACGGCAACTTCTTCTTCGAAGCCGAAGGACTCCACGCGAGCGCGCTCGCTCAACGCGGCGTACGCCGCGGCCACTTCGGCATCCGTGCCGGGAACGAGGTATCGGGCCAGCGCTTCGGGAATCACCCGGCAAGACTAGCATGCGGTTCTGACGGCGAAGACTCCTTACACGCGGGCGCCGGGAGCCGCCAGTCGCCTCTCGGTTCGCGGTCCGAAAACGAACGGTGGCCGCCCATTCGGACGGCCACCGGAGGGAGACGGATCTCACTCGCGATTACTTCATGCCAGTGACAGCCTTGCTCACGACGACCCAGCTCTGCCCGTCCTTCTGGAAGGTCCAGGTGTTGACGAACGTGCCGAAGGACTTGGTGGTCTGCTCTGCGTCGACCGTCGTCTGGTCGCCCGTGGTCTTGGCCGAAAGGACCTTGTATCCGGTGATGCCGTAGCCGGCGAGCTGCTCTTTGAGCGACTCCGGCGTGGTCGAGGCCTGCTTGTCAGCGGGCAGATGCGAAACGGCGGCCTTGTAGTCGCCCTTGTCACACGCGGTGTAGTACTCGTTGACCCACTCCTCGGGAGAGGTGCCCGCCTTCACCTTGGTCGCCTTCGAGGGATCGACCGGCTCGGCGGGGGTGGCGGACTGACCGCCGGTCTGACCGCCCATACCCGTGGGTGCGGTCTGCGCCGGAGCCTGGCCGGTCGGCGCGGGCAGCGCATTCTGCTGGTTGGTCCTGAAAATCATGAAGCCGAGAGCGGCCACGAGCAAAACGACGACCGCCACGAGAGCGATCATGATGGTCTGCTGGTTGTTCTGCTGTCCATGCTCTTCCGACATGCGAATTTCCCTTCCTGAAGCTCGGTCACTGGCGCCGGAACGCCAGCGCCCTGCTCTTCTGCGACCCCCGCTCGGCGAGCGTGGCTCAGATCGTACGCCAAATGAGAGCGAATCGTACGCCAACGTCGGTGCGGTAACGCTCCCCAAGCAGCGGAAACCAGGTGGGCCGTCATCCGACCCGGAAATCCCCTGTTCTACCGCCGCAGTGTGTCCTTGCGACCCTGCGCGCCGTGTTCGGCGTTGTCTGCGGATGGGGTCCCGACGTCACACGCTTGAGCCTCGGCACAACCCGAGTCCTTGCACAGCGAGCACGCCCCGGAGCACCCTGCCACCTTGAGGGTGAAGCAGCGGGGACAGCGGACTTCATCCGACTTCAGCCCGCAGTTCGGGCACTCGCGCAGGACTCCGCCGGCCACCTAGAACACCCCCAGGATTCGCCACACGATGCCGCCGACGGCGAACGCGAGCACGACCGAGCCGGCGAACAGGCCGACGAAGTACGGCCACCCGCGCTCCTTGAGGATCACCATCGCCGAAGCGATGCACGGGACGAACAGCGTGATGGTGATCATACCGACGAGCAGCTGAGCCGAGGTCAGCTCCATGCTGAAGAACCCAGTGGCGCCGAAGTCACGCCGGACGAAGCCCATGACGAACGCGGTGGAGGCCTCAGCGGGAAGCCCGAGCCAGCCGACGGTGAGCGGACGGGCGACTTGGATGATCCAGTCGAGGGCGCCGGTGACCTGCAGGATCGAGATGAGCAGCGCGCCAGCGGCGAAGAAGAGCGTGACCTCTTTCATGAAGTGCCAGACCTTGGTCGCGGACTTGCGCACCACATTGTCGAGGCGTGGCATGCGAAGGCTCGGCAGGTCGATCAGCAGGTCGGTGGACTCGCCGGGAACGAGCCGGTTGAGCACGGCTCCGACTGCGCCGAACACGAGCAGGAGGAACGCCACGTAGAGCGCCGAGTACACGACACCCGTGCGAGCCATCAGGCCGGCGATGACGGCGAGCTGCGCCGAGCACGGAACCGCGATCGCCATCAGCGCGGTCGCGATGAAGCGCTCGCGCTTGCTGCCGAGGATCCTCGTCGTGAGCGTCCCCATGGTCACGCAGCCCAGACCGAGGATCAGCGGGATGATCGCGCGCCCGTTCAATCCGACCCCGTTCAACGACCGGTCGGCGAGCGCGGCGATCCTCGGCAGGTACCCGGTGTCTTCCAGCAGCGAGAGCAGCAGGTAGAAGCCGGTCACCAGCGGGAGGATGACCCCGAGCAGATACGTCGGCGTCATCGTCAACACGCCGAACTCGCCCGCAAGGATCTCGTAGACGGGTGAGCCGACCGCGAAGACCGAGCCGACGACCTGCTGCACGAACGGGGTGTAGATACCGAGCATCAGAGTGCCTTCGAGGATGCCGACAAGCCCTCCTGCGATCCACTGGCCGAGGACGACCCACATCGCGTAGAGCAGGGCGAACACCATCGGGATGCCAGTGAGCGGGTGCATCATGGCCTGGGAGAGCCTGGCCGAGAACGATGCCCCTTCGGTGGTCTCGGTGATGACGTGCCCGCAGATGTCGTTGACGCGAGCGCGGCGGCGCAGATAGATCGGCTCGCGTCCCTGGCCGGGGTGGACCCCGTGGCGCTCGCTGATGACCTCGTCGCCTTCGAGAACCATGAGCGCCTCAGCTCGCGAACCGACCCTCGACGCCATGACGAGCAGCTCGTTGTCGAGATCAGGATCGCCGTGACCGATGCGGGCGCGGGTCGTGGCCGCGCGCTTCACCTCGCCGAGACCTTCGTTCTTGACGGCACCCGTTTCGATCACGGGTACGCCCAGCAGGTCCTCCAGCAGATCTCGATCGATTCCCACGCCTCGCTTGCGAGCCTCATCGGCCATGTTGAGGGACACGACCATCCGCTTGCCCATGTCGATGAGCTGCAGCGTGAGGAAGAGATCGCGCTCCAAGTGGACGGCGTCGACCACGTTCACGACGACATCACCCTGCAAGATGATGTCGCGCGCGACACGCTCTTCGTCGTTGAAGCTCGACACGCCGTAGACGCCGGGAGTGTCGATGATGTCGTGCTCGTCCATCCGACCCCGAGTCAGCTCCACGGTCGTACCCGGGAAGTTGCTGACGTCGACGTACGTGCCGGTGAAGGCGTTGAAGACCACCGACTTGCCGACGTTCGGGTTGCCGGCGAGCACGATCGTCTCACAGCCGGGACGGGCATCGGTGCTGTTGGGGCCGCAGTGGCAATGCGCGCCGGACTCGGCGCCCAGGTCACGGGTCTCAGGCATGTGGGCTCCTAGGAGATCTTCTTGACGCTGATCCGCTTGGCCAGCGAACGGCCGACGGCGATCTCCTGGCGGCCGGACTTCAAGACGAGCGGACCGGCCGGGATCCGCGTGATGCACTCGACGCAGGCGCCCTCGGAAATGCCGAAGCGAAGTGCCTGGATTCGTGCGTGGTCGTCGTCGACTGACACGATCTCGATACGGTCGCCCTTGCGGACGCAGTCGAGTCCGCAGACCTCACAGGCGCGGGAGCTTGGCGTATCGGTCATGTCGTTCGTCCTTTCGGGCTTTGCGAGCGTTCGACTTAGTATGTGCTAAGTACCTACCGTTGCATATACTACGGTCGCAGGTGCCCGTTGTCAACCACGTCGATGGCAGACTGCGCTGCCATCGACCCCGGGATTCGAGCAGACGCCTGCGGCGCAGCTCAATCCCGGGCGACCCGCAACCAGGACTCCCGCGTGCGGCGGGTCTTGGCATTGCGGCGATCGCGCGGAACCCTCCCGCTGGGGAGAAACGCCGGTATGCTGATCGAGCAACACCGCCGAATCCCCGTGGGACGAAAGGAGCTCTCATGCACCGCGACTCGAAGAGGCGTTTCGCGATCGCCGGCGTGCTCGCCGCGGTCGTCCTCGCGTGCGCGGCGGCGCTTCTCGCTGGCTGCGCACAGCAGCAGGGAACCGCGCCCCAGACCCAGCAGCCCGCCGAGCCGACCGCATCACTGACGCCGACCCCCACGGCAGAGACGACTGCGACGACCCAGACACCCACCGTCGAGGTCGAGGACACAGTGAAGGCCATCCTCGACGGTCCGGTGGAGGGCCAGACGGTGACTCTCGCGGGCACGATCGTGCGAGTGGAGGACGAAGGCGAGTACCTGTTCAGCGACGAGACCGGCCAGCTCCGCCTCGAAGACGCAAAGAACCTTCCGGCCCAGGAGCAAGGCACGAAGGTCATCGTCATGGGGAAGGTCGACCCGGGCGACGGACGCGTCAAGATCCGGGTGACCGAGCTGGAGCGTCAGTAGCGAGATCGCGAAGACGCCCGTCGGCCGCTCGCGCGGACCGCTGGCGGCGTTGCCGGTGCGGCCGACGTTCAGGTATCGTCACGGCGTCAAGGGGGAGTAGCACCCCGGCT
>JACRBU010000032.1 GCA_016213085.1 Coriobacteriales bacterium | reverse complement strand
TGCTGATCCCGAAGCTTGCTGAGCTCATCCCTATGGTGGTGGCGTTCGGGATCATCCTCTTCGTCATGTCGAAGTTCGTCTGGCCGCCGATCACCGAGATGCTGGACAAGCGCGCGCTGACGATTCGCGAGTCCCTCGAGAAGGCCGAGGAGGCCCGCATCGAGTCCGAGCGTCTGCTCGAGTCCTATCGGACGCAGATGGCGGAGGCTCGCAAGGAGGCCGCGGTCGTGCTCGCGCAGGCGAAGCAGGCAGCAGAGGCCACTCGAAGCGAGATCACCGCGAAGGCGCAAGCCGACGCCGACGACATGATCGCCAAGGCACGCCAGGCGATCGAGGGCGAGAAGAACGCCGCGATCTCCGAGCTTCAGCGCTCGGTGGCGGAGCTCACCGTCGCTGTCGCCGGCAAGCTCATCGGCGAGGAGCTTTCGGCAGAAGACCACCTCAAGGTGATCGAGAAGTACGTGGCCGAAGCCGGGAGCCTCAATGCGAACTAAGCGAGCGCTCGCCAAGCAGACCACTGCGACCTACGCCGCCGCTCTCTTCGAGGCGGCAAAGGCGGAGGACGCCGTGTTTGCCATGGGGACCGAACTCGACGAGGCCGCGGCGGTCGTTCGCGGGCACGCCGATCTTCGGGACGCGCTCCTGGACGACAACGTCGCTGCGCAGGCTCGCCGCGACATCGTGACCCAGGTCTTCTCGGGCTCACGTCCGGCACTCGTCGCGGCGCTTGGCGTCATGGCGGAGCGTGGCAACATCGATTTGCTCTCGAGCGTTGTCGAGGCCTACGGGAACGTGGCCGAGGAACGGCTCAACGTGGTCATCGTCGATACGACCACGGTCGTGCCCCTGACGGACGGAATCCGTGGGGCCATCAAGAACAAGTTAGTCGCCGATTTCGGAAAGGACGTCGTCCTGCGCGAGCACGTCGACACCTCGATCATCGGCGGCATCATCATGAGCGCCCACGGGCGGCGTGTCGACGCGAGCATCGTCTCGCAGCTCGACCGCACGCGTATGGCGCTCTCGACCGCACACACTGGAGGTGAAGCGTAGTGGCGGAGATCACCGCCAGTTCGATCGATGCGGTCCTGCGGTCCCAGCTCGAGGCTCTGAAGACGAGCGTTGAGTCCCGCGAGGTCGGCACCGTTGCCCAGATCGGCGACGGTATCGCCCGCGTCGAGGGCATCAGAGGCGCTATGGCAGGTGAGCTGCTCGAGTTCACGAGCTCGGATGGCGACACCATCATGGGCATGGCCCTGAACCTCGACGAGCGCGAGGTCGGAGCGGTTATCCTCGGTGAGTTCACCAAGATCAAGGAGAACGACACCGTCAGGACCACCGGCCGAATCGTGGAAGTGCCTTCGGGCAATGGCTTCCTCGGCCGCGTGGTGGACCCGCTGGGCAACCCGATCGACGGAAAAGGCCCGATCGATCCCGACGGCTTCAGGCCTGTCGAGTTCAAGGCTCCGGGCGTCATCGAGCGCAAGGGCGTCCACGAGCCGATGCAGACCGGCATCATGGCCGTCGACTCGATGATCCCGATCGGCCGCGGTCAGCGCGAGCTCATCATCGGCGACCGCCAGACCGGCAAGACCGCTATCGCGATCGACACCATCATCAATCAGAAGGGCACGGGCGTTATCTGCGTGTACGTCGCCATCGGCCAGAAGGCTTCGACGGTGGCCGGCGTCGTCCAGACGCTCGAGCAGCACGGCGCGATGGACTACACCATCATCGTGACCGCCAACGCATCGGACTCCGCGCCCCTGCAGTACCTCGCGCCCTTCGCCGGTGCCTCGATCGCCGAGTACTTCATGTACAACGGCGAGAACGGTCAGCCGGCGAGCAAGGACAACCCCGGGCGCGCGACGCTGATCATCTACGATGACCTGTCCAAGCAGGCCGTCGCGTACCGCCAGATGTCGCTGACGCTGCGCCGCCCGCCGGGCCGCGAGGCGTACCCGGGCGACGTCTTCTACCTGCACAGCCGTCTCCTCGAGCGTGCCGTCAAGATGAACGACGAGCTCGGTGCCGGCTCCATGACCGCACTGCCGGTCATCGAGACCCAGGCGGGTGACGTGTCGGCCTACATTCCGACGAACGTCATCTCCATCACCGACGGCCAGATCTTCCTGCAGGCGGACCTCTTCTATAAGGGCATCCGCCCCGCCATCAACGTCGGCATCTCGGTGTCGCGCGTTGGAGGCAACGCGCAGATCAAGGCGATGAAGCAGGTCGCCGGCTCGCTCCGACTCGATCTCGCGTCGTTCCGCGCGCTCGAAGCGTTCGCGCAGTTCGGTTCGGACCTCGACAAGGCCACGCAGGACCAGCTCAACCGAGGCGGCGTCCTCGTCGAGCTCCTCAAGCAGGGCCGCTACGTCCCGATGTCCGTCCAGGACCAGGTCATGGCCATCTTCACGGGTACCAAGGGCTTCCTTGACGACATCGCTGTAGATCGGATCCTGGAGTTCCGCGACGGCTTCCTCGAGTTCGTCCACAGCTCGCACCCCGAGATCGGCAAAGCCATCGTCGACGAGAAGACCATCTCCGATGAGACCGAGGCCAAGCTCAGCGCGGCCGTCACGGAGTACAAGAAGATCTTCACGAGCGGCGAGGAGTAAGGGGTAGCTCGTGGCGACTCTGCGCGACATCAAGAATCGCATCACCAGCGTCCAGTCGACGCGGCAGATCACGCGCACCATGGAGATGGTGGCGACCGCTCGGATCCGCCGGGCACAGGACCGCATCGAGAACGCGCGGCCCTACGCTCTCGCGATGTCCGAAGTGCTCGGCAATGTCTGTGCGAACGCGGGCGAGTCCATCTCGCATCCGCTCCTCGCCGGTCGTGACGAGCGTCGTCGGGTCACCATCATCGCCGTCACGTCCGACCGCGGTCTCGCAGGTGCATTCAACTCCAACATCATCCGGATGACGGAGAAGATGATGGCCGAGGTCGAGGCTGAAGGCGTGGAAGCCGAGCTCATCACCGTCGGCCGCAAGGCGCTTCGGTACTTCCGCTACCGCGGGATCGAGCCGGTGATCTCCATGACCGGACTGTCCGACAACCCGACGTACGAAGCGGCGTGCTCGATCTGCAAGTACGTGATCGAGCAGTACGAGAGCGGCGAGACGGACGGTGTGTACGTCCTGTTCAACCGCTTCAAGAACGTCGCGGACCAGGTGCCCGAGAGACATCAGCTGCTCCCCATCGAGCAGCAGGTGCTCACCGACGCCGAGAAGACCGCCGAGGCCAGCGGCCGCACGCTCGAGTACATCTTCGAGCCCGACGCGAACGTGGTACTCGAGAGCCTTCTCCCGACCTACGTCGAGGCCCTTGTGTACCGCTCGCTTCTGGAGTCGGCCGCGTCGGAGCATGGCGCACGCCGCACGGCGATGAAGTCCGCGACGGACAACGCGACCGAGATGATCGGCTCGCTGACGCGCACGTACAACCGCGCTCGACAGGCCGCTATCACCACCGAGATCGCTGAGATCGTCGGTGGCGCTGCGGCCCTTGAGGATGCTGGCTAGGATCTGCTGTCCGGAGCCCGTGCGGGCGGCAGGCGAGAAGAAGGAAACAGAATGAACGTTGGACGAGTCATAAGCGTCGTCGGGCCTGTCATCGACGCCGAGTTCCCGGCTGAGAGCATGCCTGCGATCTACAACGCGCTGAAGCTGGATGCGGAGTCTCCGGTCGGTCGCGTCTCGCTCGTCGCCGAAGTCGCCCAGCACCTCGAGGGTGGCATCGTGCGCGCGGTTGCGATGTCGACGACCGACGGCGTGCAGCGCGGCATGGAGGTCGTCGATACCGGCGCCGCCATGCAGATGCCCGTGGGTCCCGCGACCCTCGGCCGCATCTGGAACGTGCTCGGCGAGCCGGTCGACGGCAAGCCGATGCCCGACGTCGAGACCACCTACCCGATCCACCGCCCGGCTCCGACCCTCGATGTCCTCGAGCCGAAGACGGAGATCTTCGAGACCGGCATCAAGGTCATCGACCTGCTCGAGCCCTACATCAAGGGCGGCAAGACGGGCCTGTTCGGTGGCGCGGGTGTCGGTAAGACGGTCGTCATCATGGAGCTCATCAACAACCTCGCCATGGCGCACGGCGGAACCTCCGTGTTCACCGGCGTGGGCGAGCGTACCCGTGAGGGCACCGACCTCTACAACGAGATGTCCGAGTCGGGCGTCATCGAGAAGACGGTGCTCGTCTACGGCCAGATGAACGAGCCTCCCGGTGCGCGTCTGCGCGTCGGTCTGGCCGGTCTGACCGCCGCCGAGTACTTCCGCGACCAGGGCCAGGACGTGCTCCTGTTC
>JACRBU010000030.1 GCA_016213085.1 Coriobacteriales bacterium | reverse complement strand
GCGGGTCGCCGAGTCATCGGGTACCTAGTCAGTGTTCCCCGGACCTAGACGTCGAACCGACCGGCCGCGACGTGCCCGACGCGCTTTCGATCGGACCGGACGCAGAGCGAGGGATGGTGGCAGTGACCTCGGAGGATACGAGCAGGGGGCACATCAACGCCCCCTTCCACCTGCTCGCCAAGCCGAGCGGAGCGGCCTCCAATCGGGCGTGCGACTACTGCTTCTTCACGTCCAAGTCCCGCCTCTACCCAGGTCAGCGACAGAGGATGTCCGACGACGTTCTTCGGCGCTATCTGAGAGAGCTGTTCGCGGCCCATCCCGACGGCGACGTCGCAGTCGCATTCCAGGGCGGCGAGCCGACACTCATGGGAATCGGCTTCTTCGAGCGCGCAGTAGCCTTGGTCGAGGAATACCGGCGACCGGGCCAGCGGCCGCTATTCACGGTCCAGACCAACGGCACGCTGGTGGATCGCGAATGGGCGGAGTTCTTCGCGCGCAACGGGTTCTTGGTCGGCGTGAGCATCGACGGTCCGGCGGACGTCCATGACACCTATCGTCACGACCGCACTGGCGTACCGACGCACGGCGTCGTCATGGCCGCGATCGGTGAACTCGACGCTGCGGGTGCCGAATGGAACGCCCTCGCGACGATCAGCCGAGCGGGCGAAGGGCGCGGTGCGGAGGTCTACCGGTTCCTGCGCGACGAGGCGGGCGCGCGATTCATCCAGTTCATCCCTATCGCCGAGCGGTCGACCGACGAGCGGGGGACTCCCTACGGGGACTCGGTCACCGACCGCTCGATCTCACCGGAGGGCTACGGCGACTTCCTCGTCGACGTGTTCGACGAATGGGTACGCCGCGACGTCGGTGAAGTGTTCGTCCAGGACTTCGATGGCGCTCTGGCCGCGTGGGCAGGAGAGTCCAGCGCCGTCTGCGTGCACTCGCCGGAGTGCGGTCGAGCTCTCTGTCTCGAGTTCAACGGGGACGTCTACTCGTGCGATCACTTCGTGGATCCGAATCATCTGCTCGGCTCGATCGAGGAGAGCTCCCTTGCCGACCTCGTGAACTCGGAGCGTCAGATCGAGTTCGGCAGGCGCAAGTCGTCCGAGCTCCCTCGCGACTGCGTCGACTGCCAGGTCGAGTTCGCGTGCCGGGGCGGCTGCCCGAAGGACCGCTTCGTGATCGCTGAGTCGGGCGGCCATTGCGCCAACTACCTGTGCGAGGGCTACCGTCGGTTCTACCTCCACATTGACCGCCCCATGCGTCTCATGGCCGAGTTGCTCAGGCGCGGCGAGCCGCCAGCCGCGATCGTGCATCTGATGGCAGGGAAAGACCGTGCTCTCGCGCAGGTCACGGGCGTCGCCGGTCGCAACGACCTGTGTCCTTGTGGCAGCGGGCGCACGTTCGATCGCTGTCACGGGCGGCGTGAGGGGCGGTAGCATGCCGGATGTCTTCATTGCGGCGTTCTGGGGCCTGATCGCATCGGCGCCGCTCATTGCGGGCGCGTGGGTCGCGCTTCGCTGGAACCCGAAGGCGACCTACGTCGGGCTGACCGCCGCATTCGGGGCTGGCGCGCTCATCAGCGCGGTCTCGTTCGAGCTGGCCCTTGACGCGGTCGACGACGCGCAAGCCTGGCTGCTTGCGATCGCCTTGGCCGCCGGCGCGCTCACGTACTACACAGGCAGCCGCTACCTTGAACGGCTGGGAGGCGGGTCGCAGGGCGGAGCGGCACGTGGTCTCGCTCTGTTGATGGGTGCCGCGCTCGACGGCGTTCCGGAGTCCTTCATTCTCGGCATCACCGTGGCGAGCGGCGAGGGACTCAGCATCCCGTTCCTTGTGGCCGTGCTAGCTTCCAATCTCCCCGAGGGCATGGCCTCCGCGGCCGAGCTCGGCCAAGGCAGTCCCTACTCTCACGCGCGGGTCCTCCAGATGTGGGGCGTCGTGATCGTGGTGTCCGGGGCCACCGCCGCGTTGGGCGCCGCGGTGGGGGCGAGCGGGTCAGCGACCGGGGCTCTGGCCGAGTCATTCGCTGCCGGCGCGTTGCTCACCATGCTCGTTGACGACCTCGTGCCCGAGGCGCGTGAGAAGGCAGGCATCTCCGCGGGTCTTGCCGCCGTCTTCGGCTTCGCGGTCGCCTTCGGCCTGCATCAGCTCGGGGCATGAAGAGCCCCAAGACGCAGCCGAACGATTCCGGTCCGTCGCTACGCCGCGTTCAGTCGCGCGCGATCCAGGCGTGGACCTCCTTCTCGTGGTCGACGTACGCGTCGCCGCTCACGTCCACGATGACGCGCTCGATCGTCCCGCCGACGAACCCGAAGGGCGAGGAGTAGTCCAGCGAAACGGGGGAGGCGCTGTCGCGACCCACGCTCAGGCCGTCACCCGTGAGCCCGAAGAACCCGGGCTGCGTGACGATGTCGGCCTGCCCTGCGAGGTCCGTGTCGATGTAGAGCCGAAGGGTACCCGTCGCGCTGCCCGTGGCGTCGCTTCCCGATCGCGTGAACTCCGCGGAGAACACGTGCCTGCCCGTCGTGATGGCGGAGGATCCGCTCACCTTCTGGTGCTTCGTCCCCAGCCAGTTGTATTCGTAGTGGAGCCGTCCATCCTGCAGGTAGAGCGCGTGTCCGCCCCCCACGCCGCCGTGCGCGAAGAGGACGCCCTCGGCTTCGGGGGTGTCGATCGCCACACCGGCGGCGACGGTGTAGGACCGACCCCGGATGTTGACCGCCACCGACTCGGGGATGTCCGCCGTGTCCGGGTAGTAGACGTATCGGTTCCTCGGCGTGCTTGGCTGTGGGCGCGGGGTGCTGATGATCTCGAGCGCATTGCGATCGTCGAGCGGCAGTCCCTTGTTGACACCGGCGTGGAAGAACCACATGCCCTTGAGCCTCTCGAGCAGGTCAGGGTGTTCGTCGGCGACGTTGTGCATCTGTGACCGGTCCTCTGCCAGGTGATAGAGCTCCCACTCGTCGAGCTCGAAGTGCCCCCATCCCGAGATCGGAGGATGAGCCGTGCAGGCGAGCCAGCCGTCGTGGTAGAGGGCTCGCTGGCCGAGCATGGAGTAGAACTGCGTCCGCTTCCCAGGGGCGTTGGGATCGGTGAAGCTCGCTGAGAAGTCATCGCCCTCGATCGGCGACTGCGTGTAACCGCCGATCACGTCCGGTGGCTCGATGCCGAGCATCGCGTAGATCGTCGGCACCACGTCGACCACATGTACGTACGGGTCACGAGCCTCACCGCGTGCCGCGATCCCCTTCGGCCAGGAGACCACGCACATGTCGGCGGTCCCGCCCTCGTATCCCGCGAAACGCTTCCAGTACGGGAACGGAGTGTCGAAGGCCCACGCCCAGCCTGTGTTGTAGTGGTTGTACGTGGTGGGGCTGCCGAGTTCGTCGAGGTGCGGCAGGTTCTCCTCGACGGTGTCGGGCACGTTGTTGAAGAACCGATTCTCGTTGAACGATCCGTTGGGCCCGCCCTCGCCGCTCGAGCCGTTGTCGGACACGGCGACGATGATGGTGTTCTCGAGCTGCTCGGACTCCTCGAGGTAGTCGATGAGTCGACCGATCTGGGCGTCGGTGTAGGAGACGAATCCCGCGAAAACCTCGGCCATGCGTGCGAACAGCTTCTTCTCGTCGTCGCCGAGGGAGTCCCATGGCCTGACAAAGTCGAGCATCGGCCACGGTTGTCCATCGGGTCCGGTCGTCTTCGGCTCGCCGTGCGGATTGATCGGCGAAAGCTCGCAGTCCGTGGGCAAGAGGCCGAGGCGCTTCTGGTTCTCGAGGATCTCTCCGCGAATCGCTTCGTATCCCTCGTCGAATCGGCCTTCGTACCTGTCGGCCCACTCCTTGAAGACGTGGTGGGGCGCGTGGGCGCACCCCGGACACAGGTACATCATCCACGGCTTCTCAGGTGCGACCGCCTTCGAGTCCCGGACGAAGCGGATCGCCTTGTCGGCGAGGTCTTTGGAGAGGTGGTAGCCCTCTTCGGGCCTGGCCGGCTGGTCGATCGGGTGATTGTCATAGACAAGGTCGGGATACCACTGGTTGGTCTCTCCTCCGAGGAACCCGTAGAACCGCTCGAACCCGCGTCCGAGCGGCCAACGGCCCTTCCACGCCGAGAGGTCGCTCTCCTCGCCGGGGGTGAGGTGCCACTTGCCCACGGCGAAGGTGCTCCAGCCCTTCTCGCTCAGGACTTCGGCGATCGTGCCGTTCTCGAATGGAATCCTCGCCGAGAACCCGGGGAAGCCGGCAGCTCCCTCCACGATGCATGCCATGTTGTTGCTCGTCGCGTTGCGTCCCGTGATGAGGGACGAACGAGTCGGCGAGCAGAGCGCCGTCGTATGGAAGTTCGAGTAGCGGATACCCGCGTCGGCGATACGCCGCATCGTGGGGGTTTCGATCGGACCGCCGAACACGTCCATCGCTCCGTAACCGACGTCGTCCCAGACGATCATGAGAACGTTGGGAGCACCTTGCGGAGCCTGGGGTTGGACGAATGGGTCCCAGTCGGGGATCGAGTCGCGGATGTCGACTTCGACGCGCCCCTTGAACGGCTTTGACATGACTCCACCCCTTCGAGCAGTGAGCTGCTGGATCGACGTCCGAACGGTTTCGTATACCCAGGGCCCGTGAGGGGTGGTGCGTCGCCAGGCATCGGTGGGCGGCCGCCGACGGTCGATCGCCTACGTCGTCGAGCTCTCGCCGGCCGCTTTGCGCTTCTCCGCGGCGAGCCTGCGCGCTTCCTCCGCAAGCCCCGCGAGCCGATCGACGACGAGCCGGTTGACCGATCCTTCCGGATAGACGCCTTTGGCGTCCGGTTCTCCGGCGGGGACTCCGGTCAAGACCGAGATGCCCTCGTCGATCGTCGACACGGGATGGATGTGAAAGCGCCGCGCTTCGACCGCCTCGCGCACTCGGTCGTTCAGCATGAGATGCCGCACGTTCGCCTGCGGGATGAGCACACCATGGTCCCCACCCGGATCGAGCGCCTCGCAGACCTCGAAGAAGCCCTCGACCTTCTCGTTGACGCCACCGATGGCCTGGACCTGTCCGAGCTGGTTGACCGAGCCGGTGACCGCGAAGCGCTGCTTGATGGGAAGGCCGGAGAGCGATGAGAGCAGCGCGTAGAGTTCGGTCGATGACGCGCTGTCGCCCTCGACGCCCGAGTACGACTGCTCGAAGACGAGCCGCGCCATCAGCGAAAGCGGGCGGTCCGCAGCGTACTTTGCGCCCAGGTAGCCCGCGAGGATCAGCACACCCTTGGAGTGGATCGGCCCTCCCATCTCGACCTCACGCTCGATGTCGACGACATCACCCTCGCCGAGGCGATGCGTCGCGGTGATCCTCGTCGGGAAACCGAACATGTAGTCACCGAGAGAGGTCACTGAGAGTCCGTTCACCTGACCCGTGACCGCGCCCTCGACGTCCAGGAGGAGCGTGGCTTCGGCGATCCTCTCGCGGAGACGTTCCTCCAGGCGGTTGGACCGGTAGATCCGCTCGTCGATGGCCTTCTGCACGTCTGCGCGCGCGACAACGGTGCCTTCGCCGTCACCGTGATCCTTGCGCGCCCAGTACGATGCTTCGGTCACGAGGTCCGCGACGTCGAGGAAGCGAGTGGTCGTCTTGTCCTGGTCGCCTACCAGGCGAGAGCTGTGCTCGATGACACGCGCGACACCCTCGGGCGCGAACGGCGCGAGACTGCGCTCTTTGCACAGGCTGCCGATGAAGCGCGCGTACTGGCTCTCGGTCTCGGCCGTGCGATCCACCACGGTGTCGAACTCGGCCCTGATCTTGAAGAGCTCCTGGAAGTCCGGGTCGCTCGAGTACAGAAGGTAGTAGATGAACGGCTCTCCGATGAGCACGATCTTCGCCTTGAACGGTATCGGAGTCGGGTCGAGCGTCGCCGTCGTCGCGAATCCCAGCTGCTGCGCCACGTCCTCGATCCGGATCTCCCCGGTCTTGAGCGTTCGCTTGAGCGCGTCCCACGCGTAGGGCTTGGTGAGGACCTCTCGCGCGTCGAGGACGAGAAACCCCCCGTTCGCTTTGTGCAGCGCGCCCGCCTTGATCATGTTGAAGTCGGTGAGCAGCGCGCCGAACTCCGCCCGGTGCTCGACCCTGCCGAGCAGGTTCTGCAGCACAGGGTTGCTCTCCGTGACGACGGGAGCCCCCTTCTGCTGCGAGTTGTCGACGATGACGTTGATGCGGTACTTGCGGAAGAACCCGTCGCGTCCGCGTCCCGTTGGGACGGGCATGCCGAAGAGCGTCTGCGGCGTTTCCTCTTCGGACTGCTTGAAGTCCTCAGCGTTGTCGACGACGTCGTCGAGCATCGCGTGCAGGTACTCCGTGACGCCGGGCGTGGTGCACCAGTGCTCGCACGCGTCGTCGATGATGTGCCGGGCCGCGAAGGTCGTCACCTGACGGTCGAGGTCGCGCACGGCTTCGCGGCCATCACGTTCGACCCGCCGCGCCGCGCGCATCGTCTGCTGCAACTCCTCGTTGAGCTGCTTCATGCCCGCGTCGATGTGCTTGCGCTGTTCGGGAGGGAGCGCTTCGTAGGTCTCCTGAGGCATCGCCTCGCCCTCAGGCGTCTTCGGCACGAAGGCGATTCCGGCAGGGGAGGCGACGATCCCGAATCCTTGCGCGCCGGCCTTCTTGCTCAGCGCGTCGTAGTGCGCCTTCTCGCGATCGCCGTACTCGTCGACAAGGCTCTGGCGCTGCTTCGCGTAGTCCTCGCTTTCGAAGGCCTGCGTGATAGCGACCCGCAGGTCCTCGACAAGCCTCTCCATGGACTTGCGGAACTCCTGTCCGCGCCCTGCGACCATGCGGATGACGCTCGGCTTGGAATGCTCGTCGAAGTTGTGGACGTAGACCCAGTCGTCGGGGACGGGCAACGAGGCGGCCTGCCGCCTGAGGAACTCGTTGATCACGCTCGACTTGCCGGTGCCGGGCGGGCCGAAGGCGAAGATGTTGTAGCCATCGTTGCCCACACCGACACCGAACTCGACCGAGGACACGGCGCGCGACTGGCCGATGATCTCGTCGAGCTCGGGCAGCTCGTCGGTGGTCTTGAACTCGAACTTGCTCGTGTCGCACGCGCGGTAGATGTCTTCGGGCCCGAGCTCGGAGGGCACGTCCACCATGTCATCTCCGATCGCCGGTTGCGGAGGTCGCCTTCGCGGGGTCGCATACGTGACTCTGCCCAAATACAGGAGACGGTGCTCAAGGGGCGCCGTTCTCAGGGTCGCAGATACAACCGAGGCGTCACGATCCTCACACCGCCGAGGGAGCGCCCCATCAGGCTGCCGAAGTGCCTCTGGTCACCGGTCATCAGGTAGTCCGCCTGACACACGATCGCCGCGCACATGACGGGGAGATCCTTCTGCGGCAGCTCCGTCGCGCCTTCCACGTCGAAGACGGCGGGCTCGCTCGGCAGGAGTACCACAGACGACAGCAACTGCTCGAGGCGATCGACCGCCGCTTGCTGCGTGACGTTGCGTCGAGCCTCGTCTACAACGTACGGCGATGCGAGAAGTCGGACGTTGGGGTGTCCCCAGAGCTCGTGAAGGGACGAGCCGGGAGTCAGCGCCGCGGAAACGAGCACGTTGGCGTCGAGGAACACGCGGTCCACTCACAGCTCCGGACGCGGCTGATGGGGGACGTCAGCCGGGTCGACGCCCAGCTCTCGAGCACGGGCGACTGCCGCGTCGTACTCCTCCGCGGTGACCGCGTTGTTCAGCAGGAACTCAGCGATTCGCTCGGGCGTGTACACCTCGACGCTTCGCGGCTCCGCAGGTCGGAGCATCAAGCCGGCGGCAGTCTCCTCCATCACCAGCAGGTCGCCCTCTTCAAGTCCGTACCTGCGGCGAATGTCCGCCGGTAGCACGAGCGTTCCGCGTTTTCCGATCTTGGCGTACTCGACCACGGCGACTCCTCTCCTCGCGCGAGCCGAGCATATCAGAAAGTCGGAAATACTGAAATACAGACATACCGACACCTGGGTGCGCCTGGAGTGCCAGTGCGCGGTCCACTCACGCCCACTCACTCGCGCTACAACCCAACTGCCAGGGAGTATTCGCACCGTGTGTCGGTCCTCGGAATGCAGGGTAAGCGACCATTAGGGGGTGGTAGCCATGAAGGCTACAACCAAGCGCGCGTTTCTCGTGTGCATCCTGATCGCGCTGCTCGTGTGCAGCGGATTCGTCGTGGTCCCCTCGGCATACGCGGTGGTGGCGACGCTGCCCCCGGACGGGGGGATCGGACCGCAGGACGAGGGGCTCGTTCCTCGCGACGACCTCAACCTCGAGGTACTGCCGCAGACCGAAGAGACCACGACGGGCGAAGAGCCCATGCTCCTGGAGCCGGAGACCCCGACGGTGCCGGCAACCGAGCCACCGTCGCAGGGTGCGACTCCGAGCGCTCCGACGACAGAGACCACGCGGGGCGCTGAAGCGACTCCGACCCTGCCGGGAACGGAGACGGAGCTGCCGTTCACCGGAGGCCGACCCATCGGCTTCTGGGTGCTCGGCGCCGTGCTCGGCATCGCCGGCGCAACGACGATCTTCATGTCGGCGATGAGGCAGAGGCGTTCGCGGCTCGGTACGGCGGCGCCGCTGACGCGGGCATGGATCCCGTACACCACGGGGACGGTCCTGCTGCTGGCGGGGTTGGCGTTCGCGGCCTATCCGTCCTTCACCGACCTGCGCTACCTGTTCCTGCAAAGGTCGATGGCGGCCGAAGGCCAAGGTCAGGAGATGCCGAAGGGCGCCGTCGCGCGCATCGTCATCCCGGGTATCGATCTCGACGCTTACGTCCTCGAAGGGACCGAGGCCCAAGTCCTCGATCGAGCGCCAGGCCACTATCCCGACACTCCGCTGCCGGGCGAGACGGGGAACTCGGCGATCGCCGGCCATCGGACGATGTTCGGCCATCCGTTCAACAGGCTCAACGAGCTGCGGCCCGGTGACGAGATCCGGACGGCCACGTCGAATGACGAGGCGACCTACCGGGTCGTGTCGGTGGCTCCAGTGTCGCCGTCGGCAACCGAGGTTGCCGGGCCGTTCGGCGACGATCGCCTGACGCTTACGACCTGCCACCCGATAGGGAGCGCGCGACAGAGACTCGTGGCGGTCGCGGTGCTCGAGCAGTGAACCGCAGCGAGGGGTGACGGCACGCTCGTCGAGCTCGGCGTTCAGGAATAGCGGGAGGGAGCATCGCAGGGGCCAAAGGTGCCCGTTCAGACCCTACATGCTCACCTCGACATCCGCAAACCCTGCCGGCCGCATGAGGCTCCTTCGCATGCCCTTGCCCGCGCCGATCGTGTCTTCGGCGAGAGCCACGCGCTTCGGCGTGAGATCGTCGTACATCCGAAAGCCGTACGACGGCGTCTCGCCCAGCTCGCACACCGACACGAAAGACGTGAAGTCCCCCAGGCCCGCGGCGGCCGCCTGAGAGCCGACCATCCCATCGGGTGAGGCCGTCCGGATCGTGCCCTTCGGGATGTCGAAGCTACCGAGGATGTGCAGCGCCGTCCTCGCAGCTTCTGCCGAGTCCTTCGCGGGATAGGCGGTGCCCGCGAGGGCGACGGCTCGAACGAAGCGCGACGGCGGAGTGAAATCGCCCGGCAGACCGAGCCAACCCGAACCTGCGCCGATGGCTGCGAGGGTCTCGCCCTCGAGACTGATCGGTTCTACGTCGCGGACGCTCAGGTTGACGTAGTTCCCGAGGTTGGTCATGTGCCACTCGTAGGGCGGCGCGTTGGTGGCCACGCCGAGGGGGGCCTCGTGGACCTGCATCTGACCGCCGACCCACTCGATCACGGCTGATGCGCCGGTGCCGTCGTGCACGACCATGTGGAGCGGTATCACGCCGACGGGCTCGATGCTCTGCGGCCAAACCGAGGCTGCGCGCATCGCTTCGATCGTCTCGGCCACCGTTGCGCACGTCGCCAGAGCGTAGCTGCCCATGTCGAGCGGAGCGAGCAGACGACCCGTATCGTGCCCGTCAGGGCTCGGGTACTCGGTGAATCCAGGCAGGTAGAGAAGCCCAACGTACAGGCCCCGCTCATTGACTCCGTCGGTGACCCCGGCCTGCGCCGGCGTCGTCGCGCCGAACAGCGTCGTCTCGCCAAGCGCTATTCCCGCGTAGCCGTACCTGGTCTTCCAGCAGATGCCCGGGCCGTCCGGACCGAGACTGCCGCCCTTCGCGCCCCGGGGCGCGACCACCAGGTCCCAGTTCGCCGGTAGCGCGTACTCCATACTTCGCCCGATCACGACGTTTCCGTCTTCGGCGGTCAGCCTGAAGCTTGTGCACATGGCTCCCCCTCACTCGGCACCTTGGAGAAGGCGCCGCAGACGTCGCTGCATGGATACCCAGCGCATCACGTTGCGGGTCGGCGAGGTCATTGGGCATGTACGTAGACAGCGCCACACGGCGCTTTGTACAGCCGCGTCTGTCGGGGGGAGAGACATGGCAGCCCAGAGTTCACAGATGGCGCCGCAAGCGGTTCCGGTCGGTTCGAGGGTCGTCGTGCTCGTTTCGAAGGGGGTCCCGGAGTCCGCCGCGCCCTCGTATGTCACGGTGCCGAGCGTCCTCGGCAAGTCGCAGGGCGACGCGCTGGGCGATCTGCAGGCCGCGGGGCTGAGCGCTCGCGTGTTCGATGACCCCAGCCCCTCCGTCGCTCGCGGACGCGTCGCGGCCCAGACTCCGATGGCCGGCCAGACGGCCATGTCGAGCGCCGAAGTCGTCCTGCTCGTGTCCAGCGGCCCGCCCGCTCAAGGCGCGCAACAGGTCGCCCTGCCGAGCGTGATCGGCGCGGCAGAGAGCGACGCGGTGGCCAAGCTCAGGTCGGCCGGCCTCGAGCCCGAGGTCGTCCACGACTACAGCGCCGCCGTCCCGAGCGGCGTCGTCGTCGACCAGATCCCGAACCCGGCCGTGGCGCCGCCGCCTCAGAAGCGTTCGCTCGCCTGGCTGTGGGTCCTGCTTGCCGTGCTCCTCGTTGCAGGCGTCGGGATCGCCGCGTTCCTGTGGCTGAACCGCTCGGCCGAAGTGCCAAGCGTCGTTGGGCTGTCGCAGGCCAACGCCCAGTCGGCCATCACGGGCGCCGGATTCAGGGTCGGAAGCGTCACGACGACCCAGACGGTGTCCGCGGCAGCCGTCGGCAAGGTCGTCTCGCAGTCACCTTCCGGAGGCGAGCAGGCGAGGCTCAGGAGCGCGATCGATATCGTCGTCTCAGGCGGTCAGGCGCTCATCGAGGTCCCCGACGTGAAGGGCAAGACGAAGAAGGAAGCCGAAGACGCTCTGAAGAAGGTCGGCCTGAAGTGGACGACCACGTCCGGCAACAGCAACTCGGTCGACAAGGGCAAGGTCATGTCGCAGGCGCCTGACGCCGGTCAGCAGGTCCCAGCGGGCACGAGCATCGGACTCACCATCTCGCAAGGGCCGAAGGCCGCTGCCGTTCCCAACGTCGTGGGCGAGACCGAGGCCGACGCCAAGTCCGCGCTCGAGGACGCGGGCCTGGCCGAGAAGGTCGTCTCCAACTACAACTCGAGTGTCCCGAAGGGACAGGTCTACTCGCAGACACCGTCGAACGGGACCCTCGTCGCACCGGGCACCTCGGTATCGATTCACGTCTCGAAGGGCGCGCCTCCGGCACCTGAGACGGTCACGGTTCCCAACGTCATCGGCGACACTCAAAGCCAGGCGACCTCGACGCTCCAGGGACTCGGGTTCAAGGTCTCCGTCAGTCAGATCGCAAGCGGGACGGCGGGCGAAGTCGTCGGCCAGGCTCCGCAAGCCGACGCCAAGGAGCCGAAGAGGTCCACCGTATCCATCGTTGTCTCTGTCGGAGGGTCTCAGTAGACCGACGAGCCGGTGCACCGTGCCGGGGAAGTGACCAGGGCAGGTGCACCGGCTCGTGATCGGCAGGGGCCTCACTCGCAGTAGACGCGCACCTTGTCGCCGTCGGTGGAGTCGACGGTGATCTCCATCTCGCGGAGCGCTTCGACGAGCTCGTCGATGTCTTCGGGCTTGAGGTTCGAGAAGTCGATCGACATGCCGTGCTCGGACATCGACTCGTTGATCTCGTCGAGTGCCTGAGGCGGGATGAGGGAGGTCAGCTTGAGCCCCGAGCGCACCAGCGCGATGGGGACCTTCACGTCGACGTTGTCACCCTTGGCCGCCTCGACCTTGACGTAGAGGTACTTCGGCAGTGCCGCGATCAGCGGAGCGGGGTCGCCCTTGATGGCCGACTCGCTGGGCTCGCGGGTCGACGCTCCGCGCGCATCCAAAGCGTCCAAGAGTCGCTCGGCCTCTTCGGCGGTGATCTTGCCGTCGGCAAGCATGTTCAGGATCCGGCTGCGTTCTTCACTCATGTCGATACACCCTTTCTCACAGGACCGTGATGTCGACGGCGTGATCGCCGTCGTTGACGCGGATGACCATGCCGCGCGTCTCGTTCAGCGCGAGGAAGCTCCGTACAAGCAGCAGCGTGTAGTGGTGGTACTTCTGGCCGACGAGCATCAGGAAGATGTCCGCCAGCACGGTGAGGACAACGGCGACGATGCCGAGTGCCAGGCCGAGCGGCCACAGAAGGACGATCGGGAGCCACAGATGCACGTTGCGCGCATCGCGTTGCGCGATTCTCAGGTCGAGAACGACTGGCGGTACGAGGTTCATGACCGAAGCCTTTCCGCTGCCTCGTCGGCGGTGATCTCACCGCGCTCGAGGAGGTCGAACACGTCCGAGCGATCCCGCACGGCCGGCCTCGATTCGACCTCGACCAGCTGCAGCTGCGCGACGATGCGGTTCAGTCGGTTCTTGACCGTCGGATAGCTGATGCCGAAGGCCTTCTCCATGTCCTTGATCGATCCGTGGTTGCGCACGAACTCGCTCACGAAGACCTGGTCCTCGTAGCGCAGGCGGGCAAGCGGTGGCAGATCGAACTCGCCTTCGACCGTGATCCCGCTCTCGAGCTTCACCTTCGCGACGGCGAACGGGCGGTCTCCCGTGAGATCGGTGAGCTCGTGCCATTCGTGAGACATGATGTCCTCCTCGGGTATCGTTTCGCATACTGTATACCCAAGAAGATAAAGAAAATCAAGTCCCGACTTGAGAAAATCAACATC
>JACRBU010000038.1 GCA_016213085.1 Coriobacteriales bacterium | reverse complement strand
GGCTGTGTCCGCGGCGAGCGGCTCGGCGGAGGCGTCGTTCGCGGATGCCTCGACGGCGGTCGTCCCGGCTGCCGGCGCCGAAGCGTGCTGCGGCGAGGCTTCCTCGTCGCCCGCGTCCTCCCACTCGTCCGCAGCTCCCGCGAGCTTGGTGAGGCGCGATTGCAGGCCGGCGAGGTCCAGCGCGCTGTCCACGTTCTCTCCGCCGTTGTCGGCGAGGAAGACGATCGCGTCGAGGGCCTCGAAGAAGCTGTCGCTCATCTCCGGAACGTAGGACATCCCGCCGTCGCGGACCATGACCATGATGTCTTCGAGACGATGCGCGATGTCGGAGATCTCTATGAGCCCGACCATGCGCGAGCTGCCCTTGAGCGTGTGGGCGTCACGGAGCATCTGCTCGATGAGCTCACGGTTGCCCGGATCGGCCTCGAGCATGATGACGCCCTCATTGAGGCGCTGAAGAAGATCCGTCGCCTCCTCTTGGAACTTGGCGACGAAGGCGCTGCGGTCGAACTCCACCATGGCGGCGTGTCCCTTCGGTTGGGCCCGAGACTAGCCGGCGACGACGTTGAACGCCGCGCCGACCTGGCTGGAGTCCTTGGCCATCGTGGAGAGCGACTCGGCCGAGGCGGCAACCTGGCGGGAACCCGCCGCGGTCTGCTGAGCGACTGCGGCCACCTCACGCATCGCCTTGACGACCTGGTCGGTCGCCGAGCGCTGCTGCTGGGTCGCGGCGGAGATCTCCTTGGCGGCCACGGTCGTCTGTTCGATCATGTCGAGGATCTGCTCGAATGACTCGCCGGTCGACTGCGCGAGTTCGACACCGGACTGGACCTGCTTGAGCTCCTGTTCGGTCGACATGACGAGTTCGTTGGCCGAGGACTGGATCTCGGTCATGATGCCGGAGATCTCGCCGGTCGATTCGACGACCGACTCGGCAAGCTTGCGGATCTCGACGGCGACGACGCTGAAGCCCTTGCCTGCCTCGCCGGCGCGCGCGGCCTCGATGGCGGCGTTGAGCGCGAGGATCTTCGTCTGGTCGGCGATCGAGTTGATGATCGAGAGGACCTGGCCGATGGCCTGGCTGCGCTCACCGAGAGTGAGGATCTTGTTCGCGCTGCTCTGCGTACGCGCGCGGATGTCCTCCATCGCGGTCAGAGTGTTCATGACGGCCTGCTGACCTGTTTCGGCATTGCCGAGCGAGGCCTCGGCCATCGTCACAACCTGGTCGGCGTTCTCGGCGATCTGCCGGTACGTGCTGGCAAGCTCCTCCATCGTGGCCGTGGTCTGGCTGATGGATGCGGCCTGCTCCGCGGACCCTGAGGCCTGCTGCTCGGTGGCCGAGAGGATGTCGTTAGACGACTGCGCGAGGCGCTTGGAGGACTCCTGGGTCTGACGCAGGAGGTAGACGATGAGGTCGGTGAGCTGGTTGTACGAGCTGGCGAGCGTGCCGATCTCGTCCTCGCCGACGTTGTCGACCTTCTTGCCGATCTCGCCGTTGCACGCGGCCTGCACGCACTTGACGACGGCGTCAAGCGGCGCGAGGAAGCGCTTGCCGATCGCGTAGATCGCGAATGTCCACGCGAGGCCGAGGACGACCATCACGCCAAGAACGATCATCAGGTCGACGCCGAGCTCTTCGGTGCCGGCGAGCTCGTCGCCGAACATCGCCCAGAAGACGCCGAACTGGATCCCCCAGAATGCGAGCGTCAGCAGCGTGGTGGCTGCGGTCAGGCGGTACAGGAACCGCGTTCTCATAAGCGTCAGGATGTTCATCGCCAAGATCCTCCTCGTAGAGCGATGAGTGCTACAACGTGCTTCGGCCTGTCGTCACGGGACGCAGGACGCGGTCTACGTGCAAGAGGCCAAGCATCCGGCCGTCCACGTGGACGGAACCGGAGATGAACTCGGCCTGAGCGCGATCGATCGTACTGACGGGGGGCTCGACCGACGACTGGGGCACCTCGGCGATGTCGCCGATCTCGTCGACGAGCAGCGCGGTGACACGCGTGCCGTCGTCGACCACTATCGCCGGCGGCTGCACCTCGACCTCGGTGTCGACGTGGCCGACGCCCATCAGGCGCGCGGGGTCGGTGACCGAGACGATCTCGCCGCGGACGTTCACGACTCCCGAGATGTAGTCGGGAACGCACGGGATGGGCGTGATCAGGAACTCCTGGAAGATCTCGCGAACGTCGTCGACGCGCACGGCGTACTGCTCTTCGCCGAGACGAAACACGAGCAGCGACATGCGGTCGTCTTCGTGCTCTTCAAGGGTCTCGGTCGCGAGCGACTCGGCGCGGCGGCGCAGGACCTCTTCAGCACTGAGCGGTGCTCCGACCTCGGAGGCGGACTCGTCGTGCTCGATCTCGGAAGTCTGCCCGAGAAGCTCGTCCACGCCGCTCACCGCCCCTTCGGCCATGAGAGGGCATCGAGAAGGGCGTCGATGTCGAGGACGTAGACGAGGCCCTCATCAAGGCGGGCGACGCAGATCATCTTGGCGGCCAGCGCGTGCATCGACGGTGGCTCCTGGACGCACGTGGCCGAGACCTCGATGACGTCCTCGACGCCGTCGACCACGAGCGCGACGCGCTGCGAGTCGACGTGCGCGATGACCATCGGCGTCTCGAGGGAACGCTCGCGCGTGGGCAGACCCATGACGGTTCGGAGATCGACCGCGGGGATTACGTCGCCGCGCAGGTTCACGAGGCCGAGGACGCCCATGCCGCCGCCGGGCACCTCGGAAAACGCCACGACCTGCTGGATCTCCTGCACGCGGTCGAGCGGGAGCGCGTAGCGGGCATCGTCGAGGTAGAACGCGACGACGCGACCGTCGAAGGTCGCGGCCTCGGCGGTCGTACCGGCGGCGTCTGTCGACACAGCGCTCACCGCCGCTCCGAGAGGCGCAGGACCCGATCGAGCTCGCCAAGGCTCACGACGCCCTCCCGGACGCGCGTGAGGCCGGAAGCCGACATCGGACGAAGGCCTGCGGCACGGGCGGCCGCCTCGATCTCGTCGAGCGAGTCATCAGCGGCGATCGAGGCGCGCACGGAATCGGTGAAGGGCAGGACCTCGAAGATGCCGGTGGTGCCGGCGAAGCCGTCGCCGCACGCGTCGCAACCAGCGCCCGCCTGCGGGATGAGGTCGCGCTCGACACCCGGGACCCGCTTGACGAGGTCGCCCGGCTCCGGCGCGAGGCACGCGGGACAGCTCGTGCGCACGACCCGCTGGCCGACGCCGAGCGTGAGCGCGCTCGCGAGCGAGACGGGCTCGGCGCCAAGGTCGAGCATGCGGCGAACGGCCGCGGCCACGTCGGCCCCGGCGAACGTCGCGATGACGAGCTTGCCGATGCCTGCAGCCTCGATGGCCAGGTGGACCTCCTCGACCGACTGCATCGAGTCGATCGCGATGACGTCGGTGTCCTGCCGAAGGCCGGCGGCAAGGTACGCCGAGGCCTCGACGGCCGAACCTGGGTTCACGAGGATCTGCGCGACCGCCGGGATCTCATGCTCGATCGCGCGCTCGACCGAGTACACGGTCTTGCCCACCGCAGCGGCGTGCGCGAGGAGCGCGTAGTACGTCGAGGAGCGACCGCCGGCGACCGGCGCGGCGACGAGCAGGATGCCGCGGCCGCGCTCGACCATCGCCTGCATCGCGCGTACTTCGGCGTCGCTCATTCCGAGTTCCTCGAGCGAACGCGGGGCGCGGTCGACGCCGAGCGAGACGACGAGGCGCTGACCGGAGACGGTCGGGACTGCGGAGACGGTCAGCACGAGCTGACGACCGCCGATCTCGGCACGAACGCGACCGAGAGCGGGAAGCGACGACGGAACGGAGCCGAGCTTGCCGAACGACTTGAACGCGTCGACGAGGGCCGGCTGCAGGGAAAGCGGGGCGCTCGCGATCTTCTCGAGGCGGCCCTTCACGCGGAACACGACGAAGAAATCGCTCTTGTACGGAAGCACGTGGACGCGGCTCGCCGACCGCGCGACCGCGAGTTCGAGGATCTCGCTGACGAGCGCGGCGACCCTGCGATCGTCCGCGACTGCGAGCACGTCCAGGTCGATGGGGCGATCGGCCGGCTCGGGAAGTTCCGAGGGCTCGGCGACGACCTGCTCGAAGGCGGCCTCGAGCGACAGCGGCTCGGGTGCCTCTTCGGCCGTGGGCTCTTCGAGTGACTCGGCGGCGGGCTCTTCCGAGGCCTCGGCCTCAGCCGACGCCTCGGCGTGCGCGGCGTCTTCGGCGAATCCGGCGACCGGACCGATGGCGACCGCAGGAGCTTCGGCATGCACTCCGAGGACCTCGAAGAAGTCAGCGGCTGAAAGCGCGGAGTCGAGGGACTCGGCCGTCTCGAGCTCTTCGATCTCGGCGAGGGGCTCCGAGGCGACTTCAACCACCGGTTCGGCTTCCTCTTCCGAGTCCGATTCGACGTAGCGCGGGGGGTAGTGCTGTTCGATGGCCGCCATGACGGACTCGCCGTCGGCGAGCACGGCTTCGACCTCGCAACCGAGCGCGGCGCCAAGCTCGTCGAGCGCGAAGACGTCCATAGGATCACCGATGGCGACGGTGAGCATGCCTTCGATCTCGAAGAGCGGCAGCACCCGGCTCGACCGGGCGGTGGCCCCGGGCACGGCGGCGAGCGCGTCGCGATCGGGCGCGTAGCTCGTCAGGTCGACCCGCGGAACCCCGAGGTCGTCCTCGAGCACGCGCGCGACCTGTGCGGTGGTGACGAGCGCACGCGAGGTCAGCTCCCGGCCGAGCGGCACCGCGCGAGCGTGCGCCGACTCGACGGCCGCCTGAGCGTCCGCTTCGGTGATCAGACCTGCAGCGACGAGCCCGTCGAGCGCTCGGCCGCTGATTGTGGTCATTCCAGCCATACTCACCGGTGTCTCCTTAACCCTGAGCCTTGTCGAGCTCGGTAGCGACCGCCGTAAGCAGCGTGTCGGGCTCGACCGGCTTGGTCAGGTACTGGTTCGCACCCGTCCGGATGCCGGTTGCCATCGCCTGCTCCTCGGTCTTCGCCGTGAGCATGATGATCGGGATCGACTTGTAGTTCTGGTCGAACTTCAGCAGCCGGCACACGCGATAGCCGTCCAGCTTGGGCAGCATGACGTCGAGCAGGATAAGGTCGGGCGATTCCGCCCGAGCTGACTCGAGCGCTGCCGCGCCGTCGACCGCCGTGATCACGTCGTGACCGCCCGACTCGAGGATCGCTTTGATCATCTCGAGGATGGTCGGGCTGTCGTCGACCGCAAGAATGCGGGCCATAGTCCCACAACTCCCCTCCGCCTACGGACTCAGCATAGGTATCGCCCTGCAAGCGACGATGCTTTAGCCGTTTGTCCTACCCTTCTTGCACTCCGCGATTCCACGCTCGCAGGTCTGCGCGAGCAACTCGGGGGTGAAGCCCCCCATGAACGCTTTCCAGTCACCGTCAGGCGCGCTCGCGAGCGCGCGAAGCGCGTTGTCGTAAGAACGCAGCGCGTTATCGATGTCGCCTTGCTGCCGGTAGATGTTGCCGAGGTTGAAATGCGCGACCGCGAAATCGCGGTCGATGTAGATCGTGCGCTTGAACTCCTCGATGGCGCGCGCTCGCTCGTCCTTGCGCAGGTAGATCACGCCGAGGATGAAGCGAGCCGTGGCTTGCAGCGGATCGAGCTCGAGCGCCCGGTTCGCCTCGGCGGCTGCCGCTTCGAAGTCGCCCGTGTCGGCGTGGCCGAAGGCGGCGACGAGGAACGCGTCGGCGTTCTCAGGCTCGGCCTCGATGACACGCGCCGCAAGCGCGATGGCCTCGAAGGGCTCGCCGAGCTCGAGCGCCTCGTGCGCAGCGGCCAGCAGCTCGGCGGGTGGGCGCGTGTCCGGCGACGGATCGGCCACCGGTTCCTCGGCGGGTACCGTCGGCCGCGATCGCGAAGGAGCTGCGGATGACACGCGGGCGCGGCTTTCGGCCGAAGACCGAAGGGTCGACCCCGCGAAGAGCCGTTGCGGGCGGGGCTTCCGGTAGAGGAATACGCCGCCTACCTCGACGGATTCGAACTCCTCGGAGATGTTGGTGAGCGTCTCGGAGTGCCCGACGAAGAGGTAGCCGCCCGGATTGAGCGACTCGAAGAAGTTGTGGACCACGCGCCGCGTGGATTCGACGCGGAAGTAGATGGTGACGTTGCGGCAGAAGATGAGGTCCCAGTTGGCCATGAGCGCCAGGGGATACGGCTCCTTGATCAGGTTGTGGTAGCTGAGGTCGACCATGTCGAGCACGCGCTTGGTCGGACGCCAGCCCCCCTGTATCCGGTCGAAGTGCCGCGAGACCACGTTCTGCTCGAGATTCTCGACGGCCCTGCGCGGGTAGACCGCGTCCCTCGCACGGTCGAGCGCGGCGGTCGAGACGTCGGTGCCGAGCACTTCGGGCCGGTAGCCGAGGCCCTCAAGGCCGGAGTCGAGCAGCGTCATCGCGATCGTGTAGGGCTCTTCGCCGGTCGAACACCCGGCTGACCAGGCGCGAAACGCGTGGCTGGCTTTCGGCTTCGATTCGAGGATCTCGGGGATGATCTGGTCCCGCAGCGCCGTGAACTGGGCCGGAAACCGGTAGAAGCTGGTCTCGTTGATGGTCACGAGGTTCATGAGCTCGCGGAACTCGACCTCGTCTGTGGTGAGCATCTGGTAGTAGTCGTCGTAGCTCGCAAGCCCGAACCGCGTCGCGCGCGTGACGAGCGAGATCCGCAGCGAATCGGACTTCGAGTCCTCGAGCCAGATGCCGGAATGGCGATGGATCCAGTCCCGGAAGCGTTCGAACTCTTCGGCGGAGAGGTTCTTTGCGAGGGTTTCGAAGCCGGGAGCCGTCACGCGCGGGCCTCCTCGATCGGCCTTCCCGCATCGTCGATGCGCTGGATGAGGCCGGTGGAGATCATCTGGAAGACGACTTCGGCGGCCTCGAACTCGTCGAGGTCGGCGAGGCTCATGATGTCGCGCACGGAGCGCCCGCCGTGCAGGTGGCAGAGCACCGCCCATTCGCGCGGAGTGACGCGGATCTCGCTGGAGCGCTCGCCGGGGCCCTCGGCCATCACGAAACGTGCGTCGAGGTCGGGCACGCGCTCGCGGATGCGCTTCCACGCGTCGAGTCTGCGGTCGGCGTCGGCGAGCGCGGCGTCCACCGAGATCGGCATGCCGAGGTCGTCGGCGTCGCACGTGGCGTCCGCCTCGAACCGCAGCTCGCCGCTCTCGAGGCGCAGCATCTCGAAGAGCGCGTCGGCGATCTGCTCGCGAACGAACGCATCGAGCGCGTCGGGCTCCACGTAGCCTTCGTCCACGAGGATCATGCCGAGGGAGCGCCCCGCTTTGTCCCTGCGCTGGATCTTCTGGAGCCCGAGGGCCTGGCGAAGCTGGCGCGCGCTGACCGCGCCGGCGGTCGCGAGACGCGCCGAGAGCGGTGGGCCGGTGCCGTCGAGATCCGCGTACGTGATCGATCCGGAGCGGAAACACACCACGCCGGAGACGATCTCTCCGGTCACGTGCAGGACACCCGTCTTCGAACCCGACGCGAGCATTCGGAACATCTCGGCGAGCGAGAAGTCCGAGAGGTTTCCCTCAAGCGCCAACGTGCCCCTCCCCTAGGTCGAACGGCCCATGGCCGCCACTCGTCATGCTAGCACGGTCCTTACGGCGCGACGGCCTCGGAACCGACACCGAAACGACCGCTTCACAGGTGCGAAACATCGGCCTGCTTCACTGCTCGTATGGAGACACAAGCCGCCGCTCACATCGTCGAAGAACGCCACACCGCCGAACTCGCCGCCCTGCTCGAGGTCAGCAAGACGATGGTGTCCAGCTTCGACCTCGACCGGAACCTCCGGCGAGCCCTCCGGGTGCTCGCCGACATGCTCGGCCTGCACCGCGGAACCGTCACGCTCGTCGAACCCGAGACCCGCGGACTGCGTATCGCCGCCGCTCACGGACTCACCCGCCACGAAGTCGCACGCGGGACGTACCGGGCCGGCGAAGGTGTCGTCGGCCGGGTGGTTGCGAGCGGCGATGCGGTGGTTGTACCGAATATCGGCGAAGAACCGCTGTTCCTGAACAGAACGGGCGCCCGACCCGAGAAGTCCGACATCTCCTTCATCGCCGTGCCGATCCGCCTGCGCGGCGAGGTGCTCGGAGCACTGGCGGCCGACCGCGTCTTTGACGAGGCCGTCTCGCTCGAAGAGGACGTGCGCGTCCTTGAGATCGTGGCCTCGATCTTCGCGCACGCGGTGCGCCTGTACCGCACGTACCGCCACGAGATCGACGCGAAGGAGAACCTCAGCCGGGAGCTGCGGCGGCGGTTCTCGCTGCCCAACATCATCGGCGACTCCGACGCGATGCAGGAGGTCTTCCGCCTCGTGGGCAAGGTCGCGGCGAGCAACGCCACCGTGCTCCTGCGCGGCGAGAGCGGCACCGGTAAGGAGCTCATCGCCCACGCGCTGCACTACCAGGGTCTCAGGCCGAAGGGGCCTTTCGTCGCCATAAACTGCGCGGCGCTGCCGGAGAACCTGCTCGAGGCCGAGCTGTTCGGCTACGAGAGGGGTGCGTTCACCGGCGCCGTGGCGAGCAAGCAGGGCCGATTCGAGCTCGCGCGCGGCGGCACGATCTTCCTCGACGAGGTCGGGGACGTCTCGCCGGCGCTGCAAGCGAAACTCCTACGCGTGCTGCAGGAGCGAACGTTCGAGCGCCTCGGGGGCGTCAAGACGCTCACGACCGACGCGCGCATCGTCTCGGCCACGAACCGCGACCTCGAGGCGATGGTGGCGTCCGGCGACTTCCGCGAAGACCTCTACTGGCGCCTCAACGTCGTGCCGGTGTTCCTCCCGCCGCTGCGAGAGCGTCGCGAGGACCTGCCGCTGCTGCTCGACTTCTTTCTCGGGCGCTTCGCCGCCGATCTCGGCCGCCCGGTCCGCTTCTCCCCCGACGCGCTGCGGCTGCTCATGCGCTACCCGTGGCCCGGCAACATCCGCGAGCTGGAGAACACCGTGCAGCGCCTCGTCGTGCTCGCCGAAGGTGCGCAGATCGACGCTTCCGATCTGCCGCCCCACATCCTGCTGCACGACGCACCCGACGTTCCGAACGGATCGATGACGCTCGATGAAGAGGTCGAGGCGCTCGAGCGGCGCCGAATCCTCGAGGCGATGCGGCGAAACGCTCACGTGCAGGCGCGCGCGGCCCGCGAACTCGGCATCACGCCACGCCAGCTCGGCTACAAGCTCGAGAAGTACGACCTGGAGCGGTAGCGCGGTCGCGAGGCCTCGGACCGCCGAGCCTGCGTCAGTCGGCGTTCCCTCGCGCAAGCTCCTCTTCGGCGCTCGATAGTCGATTCGCCACGGCGCTGACGACCCCGTCGGCCACGGCGAGAGCCCCGACGACCTCTTCAGCGGGAGGCTCTTCGACGTCGCCCGGATACCAGAACTCCCACGCGTACGCCGTGAGCGGAATCGCCCGCGCGGCGAGCGCCTTGAGACCGGGCTCCGCTTGCAGAACGGCGTGGCTGAGCTCGCTCAGGTCGTGGGTCTTGCGAAAGGGGATGTCGTGCAAGGAGAGAATCGCCTTGAAGGCCTTCTCGACCGCCTGCTGACAATGGAATCCGGCGTCGCCTGTGAGCGGCGGATCCGTTGAGATGTCAACCCGCGCGGCGCGCACGTCCAGCTCCGCCTTGGAGAGCCATGCGCGTGCATCCTCGAGGGCGATCGGGTCAGGCCGCATAGAGGAGCTTGCCCTCGCGCAGGACTGTACCGGGGAGCGACGCCCTGAGGTGCACCCGTGCCTCGAAGTAGCGGAGAGGCTGCACGACGATATCGACTCCGGTCGCAAGGCCGCTCAAAGCGGCGTAGCCCACGCGACCGCGCATCAACTCGGGCGATGCGTCATCCGCCACCACGACGAGCAGATCGTAGTCGCTGTCGGGTCCCGCGGTGCCCCGTGCCTTCGAGCCGAACAGGTACACGCGAGCGGGGTGATAGACGGCGACGAGGCGTTCGACCATCTCGGCGAGGACGGGATCATTGCTCGGAGCAGCCAAGCTCGCGAGCTCGATGCGATACGCCCGACCATCCCTGCGTGCGCGGATCGTGCCTGCCGCCACACGCTTCAGAACAGCCTGCCGACTCACACCGAGGATTCGCGCCGCTTCGGACGTAGTGACGTACGTGGACATACTGACAACTATATGCCTCAGGTTGTCAAAGCTGCAACGCCGCCGCTACTGCCGAATCGACTCCGACGACGACGAGCAGCTGTCGTAGAGCTTCTCGCCGTAGTAGTGGAAGCGGTACCTGGTGACGCCGGGCTTCGTCGGCCTGACGACGGCGCGATAGACGCCCGACTCGCCGCGCACCGCTTCGCAATCCCCGACCGTCACCCACGCCTGCCCTTTCCGCTCCTGGGCAACCACCTTGCGCCCGGGCAGCGGCACGGCGTCGCCCGAAAGCAGCCGACCGAAGATCGCCGACTCGGAGGCGTCCGAGGTGCGCTGCGGCGACGAGATGCGCAGCCGCGTCGCGCGATCGCCGTCGGCAACGCGGGTCAGCTCGGAGTTGCCGACGTCGTCGACCACGCCGAGGAAGAGCGAGAGCCGCTCGGGCGAATAAGAAAAGAGCGTGACGTTGCCGCCGAGCGCGCCCTGGCGGCGGCCAAGGTCGACGCGGTGGGTCGTCGCCGAGCGTCTGGAGCGCCAGACGACGTCGGCCGCTAGCGCGTTCGTGGTGTCGCTCGAGGCGAGGAAGAGGACCGCCTTCGTCGGCCGATCGGTCCTGAACTCCAGACTTGAGCCCGAGCGTTCCAAGGTGACCTTCGGCGGTTTGAGCGAGATGTAGGCGGGATCGTGCGTCTTCGTGAGTGTCACGCGCGACCCGGTCGCGACGAACGGGACCTCGACGATGTAGAGGTCATCCGACACGCGCCGGATCCCGGCATCGCCCCTCGCAGCGACCTGGCGACCCTCAAGCGGCGTGCCGGCGAGGTCGACCCGCACCGACAACGGGATCGAGATCGAGCGCAGGGGCGGACCATCGTACGGGTATCGCCACGCGACCTTCAGTTCGACCGCGGAATCGCCACGCGGCTCGAGCGAGCATCGAGCGCTCTGCCGAAGGAACGCATGCTGTAGGGCCACGTCGTACGGGACCTTCGCGACCAGCGCGTCAGTCGCTTCGAGCGCGCGCATGTGCGCGCCCACGAACGAGGACAGGAACGTCCCGCTCGGCCCGCTCCAGTGCGCGAAGTCGGAGTACCATCCGCGATCGGCGATCGCGTCTTCGGCGACCTCGACCGACGCGTCGACGACCTGCTCGGCGGACTTGACCGACAGCGGGTTCGGCTCGCCCGATCGCGATTTACGCCAGTCCCACATGTCGAAGAAGCGCGTGCTGCTCGGCATCGAGGAGATGTGTTCTCGCGTGAAGTCCGTGGCCGGGGTGCCGAGGTGCTCGCTGGCCCGCTGGGTGCTGTCGCCATAGGAGGTCGCGTTGTCGTAGTCGCTGTTGCGCGCGCCGAACACGTACTTGGCGACGACGTCCCGCTCGTCATCGATGCCGTGCGAGTACGAGAGCGCGGCCGGCCACCTGCCGAACTGCCGATGGAACCACGCCGACTCCGCGGAAAGCAGCGGCTCGCCGCCTTCGTCACCGTGGAAGTACAGGCTCGGGCTCAGCCGTCCCGTCCGGTACGCCGCGCTGCGGGCGGCGAGCGGCACGCGGTCCCATGTGTCCGCGCTCTCGAACACGGTGAAACCCGCACCGTAGGCGAAGGCGAGCATCTCAGGGAAGAACGCGGTGGACTTGCGGATGCCGTCGCTGGAGTGGCTCCACGTCGCGTCTGCGCCGAAGCGATGGTCGCAGGGCACGGCCGATGGCCCGCGAGCGATCGCTGCACGGGTGAGCCTGGACCTCGCCGAAAGCCTCACGGGCTTCTGAACCGCGCGGCCGCCGCGAGTCCCCGGCCGAGCGAACCCGGCCTTCGCCAGAAAAGCGACGCCGAACAGCGCGCACACGACGAACGCGGCGATCGCGACAGCGCTCAGTACCTTCGGCAGGGTCGGACGGCTCACTCGGGCTCCCTTCCGCTGCTCCTCGCGACGGGAGGGGGTCGTCCGCGCACGGCGCACCAGCGTATCCGGATTGTAGCGAACCCGGCGTCCGACCTGCCGAAGGTCAGCGCTCGGATCGCACGCCCTTCCAGGAGGATCGGGCGCGCCTATCGCCGTGCTACCCGGTCACCCACAGCCGCTCGGCGGTGATGAGCGCTTCGATCTCGGGCGACTTGGGACGGGAGAAGATCTCGCAGGGCGTGCCGACCTGGATCTCGCCCGTGCCGGAGTAGACGACCATGCGGTCCGCCATCGTGTACGCCTCGTACATGTCGTGGGTCACGAGCACGACAGGCACTCCGAAGCGCTCGCGAACGTCGCGCACGACCTCGCGCATCTCCTGCCGCACGGGGTTGTCGACCGCGGAGAACGGCTCGTCGAGCAGGAGCGCCCGCGGCTCTCGCGCAAGCGCCCGAGCGAGTGCGACGCGCTGGCGCTGCCCCCCGGAAAGCGTGCCGGGCCGACGCTCGGCGAGATTGGCGATCCCGAGCGCCTCGAGCGTCTCGAGCGCGCGTTCACGCCGCTCCCGCCGCGGGTGCTCGTGGAGGCCGTATTCGACGTTGCGCACCACGCTCAGGTGAGGGAAGAGCGCCGGGTCCTGCGCCACGTACCCGACCTTGCGTCGCTTCGGCTTGACGTGGATGCGACGGGAGGAGTCATAGAGCGTCTCCCCGGCGATCTCGATGCGTCCGAATCCCGGTCGCACCAGCCCCGCGAGCGCCCGCAACGTGAGCGACTTGCCCGAGCCCGAGTAGCCGAACAGGACCGCAAGCTCGTTGCCGACCCGCCAGTCGACGTCGAGAGCGAAGCCCGGCACCTCGAGGCGCATGTCGACGGAGATGCCGCTCACGGACGCACCGCCCGACCGAGGCGCGACGCCCCGAAGAGCACGGCCGCGGAAAGAGTCGTGAATACCACCACGACCGCGGTGGCCTTCCCCCAGTCGCCGAAGGTGATGAGGTTGTAGAGCTCGAGCGGCATCGTGTTGGTGCGACCGGGGATATTGCCCGCCACGACGATGGTCGCGCCGAACTCGCCGAGGGCGCGCGCGAACGAGAGCGTGAGCCCCGCGAGGATGCCGCGCCACGCGAGCGGCAACACCACGAGAGCCGCTGTCGCGAGCTCCCCCCTGCCGAGCAGGTGCGACGCGTTCGCGAGCCGGGGGTCGACCGCCTCGATCGCCGAGCGCGCGGTCTTCACGGTGAGCGGCAGCGCCACGATCGCCGAAGCGATCACGGCCGCCCCCCAGGTGAATGTCAACTGAGGGGCGTGGCCGAACAGCCGCGTAGAGACGGCGCCAAGCAGGCCGTTTCGACCGATGACCATCAGCAGGTAGTAGCCCACGACGACCGGCGGGAGCACCATCGGCAGCGTCACGAGCAGGTCGACGATCTCCTTGCCGCGGAACTCGCGGCGTGCGAGCAGGTACGCGAGCGGAACCCCGACGATCGCGACGAGAAGGGTCGCAGTCGCGGCCACCTGGAAGGACAGCCGAAGCGGGAATGTGAGGTCGGCTGGCATCCGCGCGCCTACTTCCCTGCCGGTTGAGCGGCTGTGGCCCCCGTGGCGGCCTTGAACCCGTTGTCCTGCAGGGCCTTCTGCCCTTCGGCGGAGAGCACGAACTCGATGAACTCCCGTGCGATCTCCTGCCGGTCCGAGGCCTTCAGCGGCGCGATGACGTACTTGATCGGCTTGATCTCCTCAGCGGGCACTGTGTAGACCACCTCGACTTCGTCCTTGCCGAAGGCCTCGCTGCCGAAGACGATCCCGGCGTCGACCTCGCCCCGGGCCACGTAGTCGAAGGTCTGGGCCGCGTTCTCGGCGAAGACGAACCTGTGCTCGAGGGAGGACCACGAGCGCTGGGCTTGGAGCCACTCCTTCGCCTTGGTGCCGTGCGGTGCGGTCTCGGGATCGCCCGTGGTGAGCCTGTCCGCCTTCACGAGGTCGGCCGAACCGGCGATCCCCTTGGGGTTGCCTTTCGGCACGATCACCACGAGGTCGTTGCTCGTGAAAGTCGCGGTCGACTCGGCTGACACGAAGCTGCCTTCGATAAGCTCGTCGATCTGCGCCGGCGAGGCGGAGGCGAACACGTCGACCGGCGCACCCCCTTCGATCTGCTTCTGAAGCACACCGGATGCGCCGAAGTTGAAGACGAGGTCGACGTCGCTAGCCTTCTCGAATGCCGGCGCCAGGTCCTCGAATGCGCCCTTGAGCGTCGTGGCCGCGGAAACGCGGAGCTCGGAACTCGTTGGCGTGGTCCCCTCGGCCACCGACTGCTCGGGGGCGCATCCCGCAAGAGCGTGCGCTACCGCGATGCCGGCGAAGCACAGGAAGGCGAGCTTGAGTCCGGCGAGTCCTGAGTGCACGGTCCGCCTCTTCATCCGAATCACGCGACGTGCTCCTCGAACGCCTCGGCGAGCCGGGCGTAGAGCGCTTCGGTCTCCATGTCGCGGTCCTTGCCGATGAGCCCGCAGGCGTCGGCGCGACACTGCTTGCAGTGGCTCATCTGGGAGAGGTACTCGCCGCAGGTCGCACGGGCCGCGTGGATCTCGGCGGGTGTGGGCGGCTCGAGGCCACGGAACTTGTTCTGCGGGATGAGCGGCAGGATGTTGTGCATGTGCGCGCCGTACTCGCTCGCGAGATGCGCGACCGCGGGAAGCTCGAGGTCGTTCACGCCCGGGATGAGAACGGAGTTGACCTTCACCACGAGTCCGGCCGCGACCGCCGAACGCAGGCCGTCCCACTGACGCTCGAGCAGATACAGGCCCGCCTCGACCCCGCGGAGCTTCTCGCCGTCAGGACCCGTCACCCACAGGTAGACCTCGGCGGCGGTCTCCGGCATCACGGCGTTGATCGTCACCGTGAGGGACCGGACGCCGACGGCGACGAGGTCGCCGATGCGCTCGGGAAGCGCGAGGCCGTTCGTGCTCACGCAGCCGATGGAGGTCGGATAGCGGCGCCTGACGAGGTCGAGCGTCTCGAAGGTGGCCTCGTTGGCGAGCGGATCGCCCGGCCCGGCGATGCCGATCGCGGCGATGTCGCCATGACGCTCGACGACCGCCTCGACGCGGTCGATGGCCTCGGCGGGGCTGAGCACGACGCTCGCGACACCCGGCCTCGACTCGTTCACGCAATCGTACTTGCGGACGCAGTAGCCGCATTGGAGGTTGCATGCGGGGGCCACCGGGAGGTGGATGCGACCGGAGCGCTTGTGCGCGTCCTCGGAGAAGCACGGGTGGTTCGCCATGACGAGTCGCTCGTTGGCTCTGCCGCTGCAGGCTGCGTCGGGGCTCATCTCGAGGACCTCCTCGGGGTGTGGGTTCGTAGCCCCCACAATCGCAACGCTCGTGCCACGTCGGTACCCCCTTTGACCTGCGGTTTTGCGGCTCCCTTGGCTTTCGCGTGCCACGAGTTCGTGGCGGTTGCGACATTATTGTCGGAAGCTCTCCGCCCGCCAGCCGCACATCGCGAGCGTCCTCGACGACCGCCTGCCCGGCGCCAGCGTCCTTTGGCGGAGATTCCTTCCAAGCGCCGCCCTACTGGTCTACGCTGGTCACAACGTGTTCCACGAGGGGGGCGCAGTGAGCACCTGGTTCTGGTTCTGGCTCATTCTTGCAGTGGGATTCGCCATCGGCGAGATCTTCACGACGAGCTTCTTCCTGCTCCCCTTCAGCATCGGGGCAGCGGTCGCGGGCGTCTTCGCGATCTTCGGCCTCCCCGCCGCCTGGCAATGGGCTGCCTTTCTCGCGACGACCGGCCTGCTGCTCCCGATCCTTCGGCACTTCTCCGACCGCGTCACGCACGAGCCGCCGATGAAGGTCGCCGGAGACCGACTCATCGGACGTCGGGGAGTCGTGGTCGACGCGGTAAGCGCACACTCGGGCCGAGGCACGGTGCGGGTCGACCGCGAGGAATGGCGTGCAGATGCTCCCGGATTCGAACCCCTGGAATCCGGCGTTCAGATAGAGGTGGTGGGTGTCGAAGGCACTCACCTCATCGTCAAGCCGGCGGACGACGAGTACGTGTAGACGTCGCGGCTGGAGGGTCGTCCGGAGGGGAGCAGGCAATGCTGCAGACAATCGGGGCCGTATTTATCGGCATCATCGTATTCATCTTCGCGCTCGTGTATCTCGCGCGAGCGGTCCGCATCGTGAGGCCTTTCGAGAAGGCGATCGTCGAGCGGCTCGGCAAGTACCAGAAGACCTACGAGCCGGGCTTGCACGTCATCGTGCCCTTCCTCGACAAGCTCACCAAGGTCGACATGCGTGAGAACGTCGTCGACGTCCCCGCGCAGGAGGTCATCACGAAGGACAACGTCGTCGTCACGGTGGACGCGGTCGTCTACTACGAGGCTACCGACCCCGTGAAGCTCAACTACAACGTCAAGGACTTCTATCTCGCGGCGACCAAGCTCGCACAGACGAACCTGCGAAACGTCGTCGGCGAGATGCAGCTCGACGAGTCGCTTACGAGTCGCGAGAAGATCAACGCGACCCTTCGGCAGATCCTCGACGACGCCACCGACAAGTGGGGCGTGCGCGTGGTGCGCGTCGAGCTGCAGCGCATCGAGCCGCCCGTCGACATCACCGAGGCGATGCACCGCCAGATGAAGGCCGAGCGGGACCGCCGCGCACTCATCCTCGAGTCCGAAGGCGACCGCCAAGCGGCGATCAACCGCGCCGAGGGCTCCAAACAGTCGGCGATCCTCGAGGCCGAGGGCCGGGCCACCGCGATCAAGCAGGTCGCCGAAGCGGAGCGGTTCCAGAAGGTCGCGGTCGCCAACGGCGAGGCCGAAGCGATCGCGCTCGTCTACGGCGCCATCCACGCCGGACAGCCGACGCCCGACCTGCTTGCGGTGCGCTACCTCGACGCACTGCCGCTCATCGCGAACGGCCAGGCCACGAAGGTCTTCCTCCCCTACGAGATCAGCGGCGTGCTCGGCGCGATCGGCGGAATCGCCGAGGCGTTCGCGAGCGGCGTGAAGCCCGTGTCACCGACACATCCGAGCGCCGGCGGAGGCGCCCCGGGACCGATGGGGTCCGGAGGGGTGACGCCCCCACCACCGGCGTAGCGTCAGGCGCGCGACGCGAAATCGTCTGCAGAAACCGCATCGGACGGAAACGCGTCGAGCAACCGCCTGTCGGAGGTCACAAACGGGACGCCAAGCTGTCTGGCAAGCGCGACGAACTCGCAGTCGTACGCCGAGCAAGATGTGTCTGCTGCGAGATCGAGGACGGAGTCCGAGGTGACAAGGAACTCCCTTCCCCGCAGCAACGCTTCGGCCTCGGCGACCAGCGCGACGGCATCCGAAAGCGCAAGCTCGCCCCGACGCAGGTAGGTGGCCACGACGTTCCGGAACTCGCTGCGCCACAGGATCGGTGCGGCCCACTCAGCATCTCGCGAGACCACATCACGCACGACTGGGGTCTTCTCGCCCCCGATGAGCAAGTAGGCCACGACGTTGGTATCGACGACGATCATGGGCGCCCAGCGTCCTTCGCCTTGCTGAGCGCCTCCTCGGTCACCGGCTGAAGGGCCAGTCGCGTCCTGAGATCATCAGCGCGGCTGAGTATGGCTGTCGCATCGCCGCCTTCACTCACGACCGCCCTCTCCAGACACACGATGACTTCGCTGTTCACGCTGCGGCGATGGGCTACCGCCATTCTCTTGAGCCTCTCGTAGAGGTCATCCGGGATGTTCTTGATGGTGACCGTGGCCATCGTCTGCCCCTCCACGAACGGATGAAAGCTTGCCTAATGGTTTCATTATGCAACCATCCCAGCCGTTGGTCACGCCAAGGGTCGATTCGTCTGCGGCGACAGCCTCGGTCGATCCGTCACCGACCCATCGTTTCGCCCCCGCCTTACCGAATCCCGACGCGCACACAAACAGCGGGGACCCGAAGCGACGTTGCTCCGGGTCCCCTGCCCGCAGGAGTGTGGGCGTCTTCGGCGCGCAGCCGGCAGCTGCGCGAATCGTGATCGCTGGTCTGACGTCAGACGGCGTGCTTGGGAGCCCGCTTCGCGCAGACTCGCGCACAGGCGACGCAGCCGATGCACGCACCGGGATCGGCGACGGACATGATCTGGCTCGCCGTCTCCTCGCCGTACTCGTCGTCGTCTTCATCCTCGTCGTACGGCTTCTCGATGGGCGCGAGCACGCTCTGCCCGCAGACCTTGAAGCAGCGACCGCACCCGATACAGGCCTCGGCATCGATCGACTCGATGTAGCTCGGCATCCACTCGCGGCCGTCGCGCGTCGTGAGCGTCGCCACTTACGCCACCGCCTCTTCGCCGAGCTCGCCGGTGCGAATGCGGCGACCCTCTTCGATCGCTGAGATGAAGATCTTGCCGTCGCCGAACTGCCCGGTCTGGTTGATCCGGATGATCGCTTCGATGACCGCCTCGACCGACTCGTCCGGGACGATGGCGGTGAGCATACGCTTCGGCACGAAGAGCGCGACCTTCGGCAGGGTGTGCTCGAGCGCGTACTCGCTTGGCGTCGGCCGGAGCGGGACGTGCAGCGCGTTGCAGATCTGACCGTCCTGGTCCATGTCCTGCAGCTGGCAAGCGACGTCACCGCGCTGGCGGCCGCGCCCTTCCACGCTCTGGATCGAGACGGACGGCAGGCCGACCTCTTCGAGCACGGCCTTGGTCTCCGGCACCTTGTCGCGCCGGATGATGGCGCAGATCTCCTTCATGGCTACAGCCCAGCCTCTCCGGTGCGGATGGTGTAGGCCTGCTCGATGTCGGAAAGGAAGATCTTCCCGTCGCCGATGAAGCCGGTGCGCGCCTTGTCCTCGATGAGGTCGACGACCTGCTCCGCCGCACCGTCGTCGACGACGAGCATGAGCAGCGTCTTCGGCAGCTCGTCGTAGTAGATCGGACCGACCTGCAGGCCCTTCTGCTTGCCCCTGCCGAAGACCGGCATCTTCGTGAGCGAGCCGAACCCCGCGCCCTCGAGCGCGAGCACGACCTCCTGCTCCTTTTCAGGCCTGATGAACGCCCTGACCATCTTCATGTGGACTCCCTCCGTGAACTGTCAGCTCTCGCAAGCCCCCTGCGGGGCGTGGTTCCTCTGTTGGTGCTCGCCTACTGCGCCTGCCATGCGCGATAGCGGCCTCCTGTCGGCCGTTCAGCCGATGGTGGCGGCGCTGGTCGTGGCGGCGCGTCCCCGTTCGGCCGCAGCGCTCGCCAGGCGAGGTAGCGGCCGCCGGGCATTTGGTCGGCGGCTGGGAGGCCTTCAGGAAGCGCAGCCTCTGCGAGCGCAGTTCCCCGCGCCGCTGCCCACGCGCGATACCGGCCACCTGGGGCGCTCTGCGCGCTCACGCGCAGCCTCCGTCGCAGCTGCAGCCACCGCACTCGGGCGTGTCGCCGCTCTCATCGGCCAGCGCGCGTCGCATCCAAGGCGCGGGCTTCGTGCGCATCGTCTCGGCGAGCCTCTCGGCGGTCTCCCCGATGCTCGAAGCCTGATCTGCCTTGAGCGGCATGATCCCGGCACGAACGAGCTTGGCTGCCGAAGGGCCGCCGATCTCGGTGAAGTAGACGATCTTCACGTCGTCTAGCTTCGCGATCTTCGCCGCGACGGCGTCGTCGTGAAGTGAGCCCATGCCACGGGTGACGACGACCTCGGTATCGAGGTCTCCTTCGGCGACCTTGCGCAGCTCGACGAACGCCGAGCCATCGGGGGTGATGTCGTAGATGGCGAACGTGCCCGCGCGGCCGAAGTGCTCGTCGATCGTCGAGCCGGCGGTCGTTGCGAAGGCTACTTTCATGAGCGTGTCCTTCCTGTTGGCGGTGGTCAGGCGCGTGCGCCGTCGGACGCGTGGCCGCGTTCGACGAGCAAGTTGGCCGAGGTGTCGATGAGTTCGGTCGCCCCCTGGTAGCCGAGGGTGACGATCCGAGCCGCACCGTAGCGGTCGAGCACGGGGAACCCGGCGACGACGTGCGAGGCGCCGATGGTGCCTGCGGTGCGAGCGGCCCTCGAGGAGGCGACGAGCAGGGCGGTGTCGTCGGGCGTGCTCGCGAAGTCCCCGACGACGACCTCGCTTGCGGCGATCCGGCGAGCGTGGGGCGGCGACGTCGGCACGACGGCCACGACGTCGGCAGCGATCTCGTCGTAGAGCGCCGAGAGCGACAGCGCGTGGTCGGGCTCGAGCGCCAGCGTGACCCGCGAACCCGAGAGCTCGAGGTGCGCGTCGCGCATCGCGTCGACGAGGACCCGCCGCTGCCGCTCGAATCGCGGCGGGACGGCGCCACCCGACAGAAGCGTCAGGGTCGCGAGCAGGCGATCGGTGGCGGCGAGGCCGTGGGCCGCTTCCATCGAGGTGAACGGCGTGCCGAATCGCTCCGAGAGCCGCCGCGCGATCGGCTCGAGCGATGCGCCGATGACGATCGTGTGCGAGGACCGGCCGAGCGCCCGGATCTCCGAGATCGTGATGCCGCCTTCGGCCATCGCCGAGACGCCTCGGCGGCTTCCGTCGAGCGCGCCGAGGTCCGGCAGCATGACGGGTTGAAGTCCGAACGATTCGACCGTCTCGCGTAGCCAGTCGACATCTCCGGGCGTGAGGTGGGCCCCGGCGAGAACCGTGACCCGCCAGGGGTCGGTGTGGTCGCACGGCTCGGCGAGTTCGACGAGCGCGGCGACCGCGACGGCGTAACCGTCCTCGAAGCCGCCGGTGTAGTCGGGAACGTGGACGCCGAGCACGTCGTCGCCGATCTCGGCGCGCAGCGCTCGCACGACAGCATCGGTGTCGTCGCCCTTCACCTCGGCGAGCGCCCCGCTCACGAGCGCGACCACGTCCGGTCTCGTCCCCTGGGCGATCGAGCGAACGGCCTTGACGGCGGCATCCTCGCTGCCGAGCACGACGTCTTCGGTGAAGAGCTTCGTGGTCCCGAGCGCGATCGGCTCGTTCGCGTGCCGGATCGCGAGGACCTTGCCGAGGAAGCTGCAGCCTTGCGCGCCGTGGTGGACCGGCAGCGCGCGATGGACCCCTTGAAGCGCCCAGATCGCGCCTTCGGACGGAGCATTCTTGAGCGGGTCGATGCAGCCGGGCCGGTCATCGACGCGCACCGGCGTCTCTGCGCGCGGGGCCGGACACGCCACGTCGATCACGCGCTCGCGTTCGTAGTAGCGAACGCTCGCGGCCAGATCGCGCGCGAGCGTCACGAGGCCCTCGTAGCCGGCATAAGCGTGCTCGCGCTCCTGGTTCACGACGACGAAGGGCCAGCCCTCCTTCGCGGCGACGTAGCGGTTGCGCCCGCCGGCCACGAGAAGGTCGGCGTCGGCCATGAGCTTGCGCATCACCGGCGCCGAGACATCTTCGAGCAGCGGAACGCCCGCGCCGAGGACCTCGCGGACCTTCTCCTCGTCTTCCGCCGAGGACTTCTTGACGCCCACCGCAACGACCTCGATGCCGAGGTCGTGCAACGCCGCAGCCATCGCCCAGCTCTTCACGCCGCCGGAGTAGAGCACGGCGCGCTTGCCCGCGAGCGTCGAGCGGTACGGCTCCAGGGCCTCGGCGAGCCACGCCTCGCGACGCGCGATCGCGGCCTCGGTCGAGGCGACCACACCCGCCGCTTCCGGCGACGCCTCTTCGAGCGCCTCGGCGATCGTGCGCAGCGAGCGGGCGGTCTCAGTCGAGCCGAAGAAGCCGATCTCGACCCACGGCATGCCCCAGCCGCGATGCAGCCCGGCAGCAACGTTCACAAGCGCACGCGAGCACGACACGGCGGTCAGCCTCGCGCGGTGCGCCCAGCGGATCTCCTCGAAGCTGGCGTTGCCGGTGAGGCGGGAGAGGACGTTGATGCCGCACTCTGCGAGCAACGGCTCGATCGCAGCGAGATCGCCCGCGACGTTGTACTCGCCGACGAGCGCGATGTCGGTCGGCGTGGTGGACGGCGGCTCGGCGGTCCCGATCACGTGCTCGAGCAGCGTCTCGCCGGCGATCCGGTTGCCGAGGTTCTTCGGCCCGACGAAGCCGGGCGCGTTCACCGGGATGACCGGGACCCACAGCTCGGCGGCCAGCTTCGCGCACACCGCGTCGAGGTCC
>JACRBU010000031.1 GCA_016213085.1 Coriobacteriales bacterium | reverse complement strand
GATCGTCGAACCGGCGACGAGTACGGGCTCGAAGACCGCGAACGGCGTCAGCACGCCGGTGCGTCCGACCGAAACGAGGATGTCGAGCAGCTTGGTCGTCTTCTCCTCGGGCGGGAACTTGTAGGCGATCGCCCAGCGCGGCGCCTTGCTCGTGTAGCCGAGCTCCTCTTGAAGCGCGAAGGAGTCGACCTTCACGACCACGCCGTCGATCTCATACGGGAGCTGATCGCGCTTCTCGAGCGCATGCGCACAGTACTCGTGGACGTCGGCCGCCGAAGCGCACTCGACGACGTCGGGATTCACGTGCAGCCCGGCCTCCCGCAGCCACGCGAGCAGTTCGCTTTGGCGCGCGAAACCGAGCGCTCGCGGCTCGGCGACGCCGTACATGAAGGTCGCCAGATCGCGGGACGCGGTGACCTGAGGGTTCTTCTGCCGAAGCGATCCGGCGGCCGCATTGCGCGGGTTGGCGAAGGGCGGCTGACCGGCCTCGTCCTGCTCGGCATTGAGCCGCTCGAAGCTAGCCTTCGGCATGTAGACCTCGCCGCGAAGCTCGATCTGGCGGCCGTCCGGACCTTCCCCGCTCTCGGCGAAGAGGGGACTCTGGCGCGGGGCCACCGAGGGAAGGCGCTCCCACGCGGACTCGCTCAGGCGCAGCGGCAGGTCGCGGACGGTGCGCATGTTGGCGGTGACGTCCTCACCGACCCGACCGTCCCCGCGCGTGGCGGCGCGAAGCAGCAGGCCGTCTTCGTAGGTCACCGCGATCGAACTGCCATCGATCTTGAGCTCGGCGACGAACTCACAGTCGCGGTCGCCGAGGTCGCGACGGATGCGACCGAGCCAGACGTCGAGCTCCTCGAGATCCATCGCGTTGTCGAGCGAGTACATCCGCGCCGCATGGGTGACGGCCGCGAACGCGCTCTCGACAGCACCGCCGACCCGCTGGGTGGGAGACTCCGGTGTCACGAGGTCCGGGAACGCCTCCTCGAGCGCCAGCAACTCGCGCATGAGCGAGTCGTAGGCGGCGTCGCTTAACTCGGGAGCGTCGAGGCCGTAGTAGAGCCGGTTGTGGTGCTCGATCTCGCGCCTGAGCTCTTCGGCCCGACGCGTGGCTTCGGCAAAGTCGGACGGGACTTCGGGCATGAGGGCCTACGACTCGTCGGCGCGAAGACGCTGCACGTGCACCGGGCCCACTTCATAGATGACGACCTCGGGAACGAAGCGCTGCGGCCGTTCGGCCTCGTATATCCACGTGTCGGTGAGTGTGACCTTGAAGTACGTGCCGCCAGGGGCAGGGGTCGCCTCGACATCGACCTCGTTGCACAGATACGCCCGAAGCTCGGTCTCTACATAGAAGGTGAAGACCCGGATGGCGTCGCGATACTCGTTGTAGAGCGCCAGCCGCTTCTCGGCTTCGTACATATCCAGCTCGTCGATGCTGTCCACCAGCATCCCCCTCTCGCGTCCTTGCGGCTCGTGGCCGGCGTGGTTCGCCCGCGCCCCTATTCTATCCCGCGAGAGCGAGGACCCGCAGACAAAGTGAGGCGCCGTGATGCCTCAGTCACGGCGCCTCAATCCATGAAGAAGATCCTGTTCGGGCCCCTGTCGAAGTGCCCCCGCCTCCGAACTCGACCTCCCCCTCGCAGCTCCTATACCCTCGTTAGGTATATCGGTCACTGCCAATGTACATTAAGAGGGGGTGGTCTTCCTGCCTGTTCCAGACGATTCATTCGCCGACAAGATGCGGGAGCTGCTCGGCCTCTGCATCCGGATCGACGAGGGCGCGCAGCGCACCTACGAGGACCTTGCCGATCGGTGCTCCGACACCGTGCTGGCCGAGGTCTTCTCGCGCATGGGCGCCGACGAGCGCGCGCACCAGGAATGGTGGACGAAACTCCTTGAGGCCTACGACGCCGGGCTCGTGCCCGAGCTGTCCGGCGAGATGGGCCTCCTGCTCGATCGGCTTCGGGAGATCGCTGCCGAACTCGACCAGGGCCTTGGGACCGGGATCGCGTGCGACGATCTCGATGCGATGCTCGAAACGGCGGCGCGACTCGAGTTCTTCATGCTCGATCCGGTCTTCGGCGAACTCATCGAGCTGACCGAGCCCGGCAACACCTCGCGTCACCTGACCGCCTACGGGCACCACATCGAGCGCCTGGCCGGCGCGATCGAAGGTCACTACCGCCGAAACGAGCTCGCGGTCTTCCTCGCGGGCGTGCTGAGACGCTCGTGGCGCGACTTCTTCCGCGCAGCGACGCTCACCCGATACGACCAGCTCACGCACGCGCTCAATCGGCGCGGGTTCCTCGTCTCGCTCGACCAGTGGGCGGCCTGGTCGAGCCGGTACGGACGACCGCTCGCCGTCGTCGTCATGGACCTCGACAACTTCAAGCGCATCAACGACACCCACGGGCATGCCGCGGGAGATCTCGCCCTCGTCGCATTCGCTAACGCCGTGCGCGAAACCGTCCGGGAGTCGGACCTCATCGGCCGGCAAGGAGGCGACGAATTCGCCGTCATCGCGCCGGAAACGGACGAGGAAGCGCTCACGCACCTGCTGGACCGCATCGTCAGAGACGCGGCAGCGAAGGCGCAACGAGAGTGGCCGTACCGTGAGACGACTCCGATCTCGGTGAGCGCGGGCGGCGCCTGGACCGCCGGGGACGACGGTGTCGCCGGCGATACGCTACTCACCGCGGCGGACGACGCCCTCTACGCGGCGAAGGCCGAAGGCCGAAGCCGTGCGAGCGCGCCGGTACGGGTGAGTCCCGGCGAGCACCACCACCGGAGCGGGAGCGCGCCGAGCTAGCTCGCGTCGCCGGCCAGTTCGGCCGCGTGATAGCTCGAGCGCACGAACGGCGCCGCGGCGACAGCCTCGAACCCGAGCTTGTACGCGTCACGCGCCAGCTCTGTGAAGACCCCAGGCTCAACGAACTCCGCGACCGGAAGGTGCCGTGCGCTCGGACGAAGGTACTGCCCGAGCGTGAGCATCGTGACGCCGTGGGCGCGCAGGTCCGCCATGACGTCGCGCACCTCGTCGGCTGTCTCGCCGAGCCCGAGCATCAGTCCGGACTTCGTGGGCGCTGCGGGGCGAGCGTCCTTGGCTCGCGCGAGGACACTGAGCGAACGCCGGTAGTCAGCGCCGGGACGAACCGACCCGTAGAGCCGCGGGACGGTCTCAAGGTTGTGGTTGAAGACGTCCGGCGCTGCATCCGCTACCACGTCGACGCACTCCATGCGTCCGCCGAAGTCGCTCGTGAGCACCTCGACTGCGACAGCGGGCACCGCCTCGCGAAGGGCGCGGATGACGGCTACGAAGTGAGCGGCCCCACCGTCGTCGAGATCGTCGCGCGTCACTGACGTCACCACTACGTGGCGCAGACCGAAACGGCGCGCGGCCTCGGCGACCCGTGCAGGCTCATCGGCGTCGAGCGGTGCAGGCTGACGGGACTCGACCGCGCAGAAGCGACAGCCGCGCGTACAGGCGTCCCCCATGATGAGAAAGGTCGCCGTGCCCTCGCTGAAGCACTCGCCCCGATTAGGACATTTGGCGCTTTGGCAGACGGTGTTCAACCGGAGTTCGTCGAGTACACCGGTGACCTCGGCGCCTTGGCCCGGGCGCGCCAGAGGACGGCGCAGCCACACCGGCATCCGTTTCGCTCGCGTTCCATGCTCGTACGACATGGGCGCCATCCTACCATTCGGTCGCGGATGCCCGACGGCCCCTGGGGCGTTCGGACGCACAGCTCGCCGTCTCAGGCGATACGATGGAGCCACCTCTGAGAAGGAGCGCATGAACACCCGTCAGCCGATGAGCACCCGACAGTCGGTCGTCGTCGCAGTCGCGATCACGGTGATCGCCGTGATCGGCGCGTTCGCGCTCGGGGCTATGAAGCTGGCGGACGCTCCCGACCTGCGGGGCGAATCCTCGACGCGCGGTCGGGCGCTCGCGATCGAATCCGAGGTCGCCGCCGAAGCGCAGAAGGCGCTCGGCGAAGGCTGGGTCGTTCGCGCGAAGCTCGTCGGCCTGAAGCGCTATCGCGGCAACTTCGGCGCGTCGGGTTGGGAGGCGGACTACGGACTCGTGATCACATCCAAGGACGTGCCGGACTTCCAGCAGACGACGACGGTGACGCGCGCGTTCGGGCCGGGGGCCGGGCGCGTTGACGAGAACCCGCTGCCGATGCCTCGCGTCTTCGGGCCCCTGCTCGAGCTTCCGGAGGACCGCCAAGCGGCTTTCCTGATGGCCTTCGTCCAGGATGCCCCCGACGCCCAGCTCGAAGCCATCATCCCGCTCAAGGAAGCGATGTCGAGCTCGAGCGCGCGTAGTCGCCGCACGACCCGGGACTTCGCTCGCCTGACCAAAGGCCGTGGAGGCGACGCCGACAACGCCCTGATCGGGGTCGTCTCAAGCGAACCGAGAACGATCGTGTGGGACTTCGAGGTCTTCGACTACCTGCCGCTCGGCACCATCGATGAGGACACCGGCGCAATCAGGAAATGGAGACCGAACACAAGCGGCTGGCGCCAAAGGATGACTCGATCCTGGGTTCCGATGGTCCCCGACGACACGTCTGGATCAGCGAGCCCCTCTCCCTAGTGCCCCGTCCCCGTCTTCCGCGCGGCCTCGGCGCACGCGTGCTTCACGACTTCGCTCACCGTCGGGTGCGCGAAGACCGTGTGTCCCACCTCCGCGACGGTCTTGCCGAGCGCCATCGGGACGCTGACCTCGTGGATCGTCTCCACGGCATGGGGGCCGACGATCTGCGCGCCGATGATGCGACCGGTTCCGTTCTCGGCGACGATCTGCACGAAACCTTCGGCGTCGCCCTCGCCGAGCGCCTTGCCGTTGCCAGCGAACTTCATGACGGCTTGCACGGCGTCGATGCCGCGCTCCTTCGCACTGTCGCGCGATGAACCGACAACCGCGATCTCCGGGAAGGTGTAGACGGCCGCGGGCACGCACGCCATGTCGATGGTGTGCGTCGGCGCCTGTCCACCGAGCTCAGCAACCGCGTTGCGTGCGGCGGCCTCGCCCTCGGCCTCGGCGGCGTGCGCAAGCATGAGACCGCCGATGAGATCGCCGATCGCGTAGACGTTGGGCAGGTTCGTGCGGTAGTAGTCGTCGACCTTGACCGCGGCGCGGTCCATCTCGATGCCGACCTCGGAGTAGCCGAGACCCTCGGAGAAGGGCTTGCGCCCCGGCGCGGACAGCACGACGTCGGCCTCGAGCACGGTGCCGTCGGTGAGCATCGCGGAGATGCGATCGCCGTTCTGCGCGACGCTATCGACGGCGATCCCAAGGTGGAACGTCACGCCCTGTGCCTCGAGCGCCTTCTGGGCCTCGCGCTGAACGCGCTTGTCGTTGCCGGGCAGCACGGTGGGCGTGAGCTCGACGACGTCGACCTTCGAGCCGAAGTTCGCGTACGCGCAGGCGAACTCGAGACCGATCACACCGCCGCCGATGATGACGACCTCAGCGGGGATCTCCGTGAGCGAAGTCGCCTCGTCGCTCGTCCACACGCGCGAGAGCGAGTGGTCGATGTTCGGCAACAGGAAGGGCACCGAGCCGCTTGCCAGGATGACCGCGTCGGCTGCGATGACGAGCGGGCCTTCGGCAGTCTCGACCGTGAGCTCCTTGGGACCCGTCATGCGTCCTTCGCCCTCGACGACGTCGACCTTGAGTTTGCGCGCCATCCCGTAGAGCTGGCCGACGAGTTCGTCGACGACGCCCTCCTTGCGCTGGCGGAGCCTCACGATGTCGACGAGCGCGGTCGTCGCCACGAGGCCGAATTCGGCAGCCTCGCGCGTGTCCTTCACGATGTGCGCGCTGCGCAGGATGGTCTTGGTCGGGATGCAGCCCCAGTTCAGGCACGTGCCGCCGAGGCGGGCCTTCTCGACGAGCGTCACCTCAGCGCCGAGCCGGGCCGCTTCCCACGCCGCCGTGTAGCCGCCGGGTCCCCCACCGAGTACGACGATCCGCATCTGACGCGCCTCCCTCGTGCAGCGGCGACGCGTACGCCGCGCCGCCGGATCCATGACGGTGTTCATGCCCCCGCGAAGGCCGGAGCGTGCCGAAGATTGTAGCAGGAGCACGCCGTCCTCCCGCCTACCGTCCGCTCGCCTCAGTCCAGGCCCGCGCCGCGCAGGATCTGCGGGACCACCGAGTCCGAGCCGAGCGACATGATGTGAACGCCGTCCGCGACATCACGGAGCGCCCGCACCTGCTCGGTCGCCAGCTCGATGGCGACACCCATCGGGTCTGAGGCCCCCCTGATGCGATCTGCGATCTCGTCAGGGACCATCAGTCCCGCGAGCTTCTCGTTGATGAAGTCGATCACGCGTCCGCTCTTGAGCAGCAGGATCCCCGCGATGACCTTCACGCCGAGCTTCGATCGAAGCTCGGCGACGCGCTCGCTGAACAGATCGATGTCCATCACGGCCTGCGTCTGGAAGAAGACCGCCCCGGCCTCCGCCTTGCCGCGAGCGCGCTCGAACTGGATGTCCCAGGGCTCAGCTTCAGGAAACGCGGCCGCGCCGACATGCAGGTTCGTCGCTCCTTCGAGTGCGGCCCCATTCATGTCCTTGCCGCGGTTGAGCCCCGCGGCGACTTCGATGAGCTGAGTGGAGTCGAGGTCGAAGACGCCCTTCGCCTGGGGATGGTCGCCGCCGCGTGGATCGTCGCCCGTGAGGATGAGTACGTTCTCCAGACCGAGCGTGCCGGCCGACAGCAGGTCGGACTGCAGTGCCAGCCGGTTACGGTCTCGACACGTCTGCTGGAAGATCGGCTCGTATCCAGCGTCGAGGATCGCTTTGGACGCCGCGAGCGAACTAAGGTGCAGCGTCGCCCCCTGGTTGTCGGTCACGTTGAGCGCATGGGTGACGGGGCCGAGAAGCTCGACCGATCGCATCATCTTGCTGACGTCCGTGCCGTGTGGGGGCGCGACCTCTCCGGTGATGACGAACTCGCCGCGCTCGAAGGCCTCGCGCAGGCGACTCATCGGTCACCTCCGGATTTCCGACGCGCTCTCTCTCGCTGGGCCCGCAGATTGACCGAACCCGGCTTGAGCTTCACGGAGTAGTCCTTCGCGGGGATGCTGCTGCCTTGCGACCGGGCCCTGCCTTGCGCCTTGAGCCGGTTGTGGATGCGGACGTGCGTGCACTCGCGGTCCGTCATGACCTCGCACTTTCCGTCCCACATCCCGCCGCAAGGGCCGTTGAGGAGCCCCTTCGGACACGTGGTCACCGGACAGATGCCGGCGGTCAGGTCGAGAACGCACTGGCCGCACATCTGGCAACGCTCCTCGAACACGCCGTTCCGGATGACGTTGCCGAGGAAGGCGGAATCGAGTCCCGGGAACACCGGGGTCTCCGGCGCCGCATCCGCCACGGTCTGGACTCCTGCACCACACGTCAGGACGATCACGGCGTCGGCCGTCGAGAGCTCCTCGGCGTGGCGCCGCAGCTCCACGCGCGTGTGCGCGAGGTGGCACGTGACCTCGCTGACTTCGGTGCCCGACACTTCGTAGCCGCGCTCGGTCAGGAAGCGGGCAAGCTCGCCGACCTCGACCTCTCCACCGGTGTGGGCGACGGTCGCGCACTGCTGACAGCCGACGATGAAGACGGACCGAGCGCCGACGGTTTCGAGGTTCTCGACGATGCGCGCGGGATCGCGCGGCCGCGTGATGATCATCTCGCCTCCAGGCTCGGGACTTCAGCGACGCCGACAGTCCGGTCAGGGTACCGTCGACGAGCGCCTGCCACAAGCGTACCCCTGTCGCCACCCGCGGCGGCGATCACGCCGCTCGCCGAGTCACGTGACACGAGTCACCTGTCGGTCGCAATACTCCTTAACTTTCGCGGCCAGATACCCGATACTGGTCTCAGCGGGCTCCTGGCGTACGCCTTCGAACCGGGCGCACGAACCGACTCTCGTAGGACCCGCATCGAGCGCCGGCGCGGCCACACCCGCCGGCGCTCGCATTGGCGGACGACTCCGCGGGCGCACCGCTCGATCCTACGGCGCGGCGGCAGCAGGCATCACGGCATCGGCATGGAGGTCGTGGCCCGGACGGACGGGCAAGCTCCTCGCATACGCGTCGGAGAGGTTCAGCATCCGCCGGATGCGCTCCCATTTCCCAGCCGTCGCCAGGTTCCGCGGAGCTGGGCTCCCGGTCCCCAGGTAGGCCGCGGCCCCGTCATCGAAGCCTGATCCGGGCACGAACAGGATGCGCTCATCGACGTAGGTGCCAGGTGGCATGAAGCCGCCGCCCGGCATGAGCACAGGCTGCCCAGCGAAGACATCGCGGCCAAAGTGCGGCATGGCGGTCGTGTCCACACCGAGCGCTCCCGCCACGGTCGGAGCCACGTCCGTCTGCCCGAACGGCTCGCTCGACCGCCGCCCAGCTGTCTGCCCCGGCATGTGGACGATGAACGGCACCGACATGGTGTCGACCCGATTCTGCGTACCGCCGAACAGCGCCCGCCGCGCGACCGCGTCGCGATCGTCGGCGGGATCGTCGCCCGGGATCCCGAAGTGATCGCCGTAGATGATGAGGATCGACTCGTCGAGCAGTCCGCTCTCCTCGAGATCTTCGACGAACTCGCCGATCTGCAGGTCGGCGTAGGAGATGGCGCTCAAGTAGTCTCCCGTGAAGGTCCCCTCGAACTCCCCCGACGGACGAACCGGCACCGATCCGGCGGGGATGGCGGTGAACGGGTGGTGCGATGACATCGTCACGACGTGCGCGTAGAACGGCTTCGCGTTCCGCTGATGCTTCGACAGCTCGCCGAGCACCCCTCGGAAGAGCACTTCGTCCGAGGAGCCGAAAGCGATTCGGTCCTCGTCTTTGAAGAACCGGCGGTCGTAGTAGCGGTCGAACCCGAGCGCCGCGTACAGCTCGCCGCGATTCCAATACGAAACGTCGTTCGTATGGAACGTCGCCGTCGCATATCCCTCAGCGTGAAGGAGTCTGGGAAGCGACGGGATCGTACGCGACCCGTACGCAAGCGAGGACGCCGCCCGCAGGCTCGGATAGAGCGACGAGTTCACTGAGAACTCCGCGTCAGACGTCGTCCCCCGCCCCACCTGGGAGACACCATTGGGGAAGTACCACGAGCGACCGATGAGCCTGTCGAGGTTCGGCGTCACCGAAGAGCCACCCATGCGTGCACCGACGGCCGCGGTTTGCAGCGCCTCGACCTGGATGATGATGACGTTCTTGCCCTGGGCCGCCCCAGGTGCGAAGTCGGCGAGACGCTTCCTCACGCTCCCCCGCCGAAGGTCCTCGATCCCCTCCTGCATCGCGATCGGGTCCCAGAGGTCGACAGCACCCACTTCAGGCGCGGGGCGCACGGTCGAGCTTGCGGCGAGAAACGTCGTCATGCCCCTCGAACGCGCCGCCGCCATACCGTCCACCGGCTGCGGCAGGTGACGCACGGTGACGATCCCTACGATCAGGACCGCCAGAAGCGGAACGAGCGTCGCGTACACCGCAGCGTGCTGGAAGGGCGGAGCGATGGTCCTCGCTCGGCCACGCGCACGTCTGACTCGCTCGACTACGAAGGCGCCCATTCCGAGAACGACGACATCGGCGACGAGCGCGCCGTGCCACGGCCGCAAGAGCGCTAGCACGCTGTCGCCCACCGTGGCCGCCTGTCCCGCTCCGAGGAGCGATTCGGCCGTCGGCAGCTGACCGTAGAAGCTAGCGTATACGGCGACCCCCAGCAGGGCTACCGAGACGACCGCATCGGCGACGAGCAGCGCGCGGAAGCGCATGTCGGCGAAGAACGCATCCACGAGCAGGAGCACGACAAGGGCGAACGGCGCCTCGAGTGCGAAGTCCGAGGCCAGCGCACCACCGCCGAGCAGCTGGCGCCTGACGAAGACGATCTTGGCGAGCACGAGCGCCACGACGAGCGCGAGCGCGAGCAGAGCTCGAACCTGGTCGCCGGTGGGCAACCGGTTCGGCAGGGTCGGCTCTTCGGAAACGGGCGGTTCCACTCCGTTATGTTCGGGACCGAGCGCCACTACCTGACCGTGATCTTCCGATACGGCGAGATGCTCGTCGCATGCGAGCCGTCAGCGTGATACGCACGGACCCGCCAAGCACCTCTCGTGGGAAGTGACACACGCTTCGCGTATCTCGAGTAGCTTGCCGTGCCAGCGACCTTGACGTACACGGTCTTCTTGAGGAACCACTTGCCTGCGGAGAACCTGAAGAACTGCAGCTTCACGGGCTTCGATCCGGCTCGGTGCCTGGGCGTGATCGTGCCGCTCACCGTGAACCCTGCGTTGCGGCGAACTCGCGTCAGCGACTTCGGCGTCGAGAGCTTGGCCTTGTTGGCCCACGCGAGCTTCACGGTGCCGGACTCGCTTTGATAGCCGTCGACGGCGATGTAGTACACGGCGCCCTTCTTCGCGCTGAACGTCACTTTGCTGGTCACGCGAGCGCCCACGTCGTCGTTGGACGCGATGCGGGCCAGCCCGCCGACGCTCGAACCCGTGTAGACACCCACGAGCGTGTCGAACGAGCTGCCTGCAAGGTCGATGGTCACGGATCCCGAATCGGCCGGTACGAACCGATACCAAACCGACGCGCTTCCCGGCAGCGAGGCGTGCTTCGGCTCGCCGGTCTGGCGGGTCGCACCGTAGGTGTAGTCGGTCCTCTTGCCCGAAGGCCCGGAGAGCGAGCGCGGGGTGGAGAACGAGTCGTTTGCGGGACCTTGAACGGTGATCGACGCCGCCACGGCGGTGTTGTCGTGTTCGTCGGGCTCGAGTAGATCACCCTCGACGTCCGCGATCGCGCCGAGGGTGTACGCTCCCGCCGAAACGGTCTTCGGCAGCGTGCCGGACAACGTCACGGTCCTCGAACCCCCGGCGGCCAGGGAATCGAGCACGGCCGCGCCGATTCGAACGTCGTCGCGGGTGACATTGGAATCGACGCTCAAGTACAAGCCCACGGTCGAGGACGGCGCGCTGGCGGAACCGCGGTTGGCCACCGTGACGTCGACCCCGATCGGGCCGCCGATGGGCGCCGCGCTCGGGCCGGTCGCGGAAGCGGCATGCAGGTCGGGCGTCGGGACGAGGCAGGCGGCGTAGATGTCCGCACCCTCTTCCTCGCGGGTGTCCTGCCACACGACCCAGTCTCCCGAGATCGCCGGCATCGTCTGGTCGCCCGGCGCGGTGCAGACCGCGCTCTCCAGTCCGGAAGTGAAGTTGAAGGAGTAGATGTCCCAGTCCCCGTTTCGCGCGTCCTGCCACACGGCTCGGTGGCCCGAGATCGCCGGCGTGGACTGCGGAGCAGGCTCGGTGCAGACATCGCTCTCGAGGTTGGCGATGGCGTCGTACGCATAGATATCCGGGTTCTCGTCGCCGTTTCGGAAGTCCTGCCACACGAAGCGATCGCCCGAGACGGCAGGTCCCTGCTGGATCGACGGGTCGTCGCAGATCGGCTGCTCGACGCCGCTCGTCAGCTTGTAGCCATAGATGTCTCCCCAGGCGCCCGCACGCTTGCGCGTGTCGGTCCACGCGATCCATTTCTCGGCGAGGGCCGGCTCGTTCTGGCGGTAGCCGTCGGTCACGATCGACCGCTCGATCCCGGTCACCATGTTGTAGGCGTAGATGTCGTCATTGCCGTTGCGCTGGTCGGTCCAGGCGATCCAATCGCCGAAGACGTCGGGCTCGTAGCGGCTTTCGAGCTGGGCGACGCCCACCGTGAACGGACCGCTCGACGCGTTCCACGCGAAGACACTGCTCGCGATCGATCCCCCGTAGCCCTCGGCGACGACCGTCGAGCCGTCCACCGCCGGCAAGGACTGCTCCTGGGCCTCGGCGGGAAGCTCACGGGTCTCGCCCGTAGCGAGGTCGTACTCCCACAGGCGATGCGACCCGCTGCGCTCGTCCTCCCAGACGACACGCCTGCCCGAGACGTCGGCGGCACGTTGCGCCCCGACTACCGTGCAGACCGGGACCTCCGGTCCGACGGCTACCGCGTTCATCGGCACGGCAAACAGCAGAAGGGCTGCCGCGCCTGCGACTGTCGAACGCACGATGCCTTTCATCTCTTCCTCCACGGTCTTTCGGCTAGTACGGGATGGGGACGATGACGACCCCGCCGCCACCGCCGCCGCTGACGTCGCCGGACACTGTCACGCCGCCTTCGGGCGGCTGATCGAAGTCCATCTCGATGTGTACGCCGCCCTTGTCGATCGTGATGGTGGTGGGTCCGGGCGGGATGCTTGCGAAGACGAAGTTGCCGTCGTGGTCCGTCCTCGTCCGGTAGACCTGACCATCCGAGGCGACGATCTCGATCCAGGCGTTCTTGAGCGGCTTGCCGTTCTTCTCGAGATGGCCCTCGACGACCCCGGCCGCCAGCGCCGTGTCCTGCACCCAGGCGACGCTCGTGCGCTTGGCGGAGAGGACGGGTGCCTCCACGATGGAGGGCGCGTCCGGCAGGCCTATCCAGAGCGGGAACTGCCAGACGAACGCGATCGCCGCGATAGCCCCCATGAGCCGCAGCGACGGAGGACCGTCGACTCCGAGCCACGGGCCCACGCCGCGCTCGGCGCTCACGCCGTGAACGGTCTTCGAGTGCGCCCACGACACTGGAGCGGCAGCTGAGAGCAGCACGACGATCCAGTGAAACGTGAAGAACAGCAGATACGGGATCACGAGCGGTACGAGCCTGGGCGAGCCGGCGCGCCACGCTGTCGTCGCGAGCGCGGTGACCATGATGACGATGGACGCGAACCAGAACCACGGGGAGAAGTAGGCGTAGCCCGGGATGAGCTTCGGGAAGAGGACCGAGAGGTAGCCCATCGCGAAGAGCGCGAGCATAAGGCCGATGATCGCCGGCGAGTAAAGGTAGAACCTGTCGACGATGCCCATCTTCTCGCCGCCCTTGGTGATGCGGGCCGCGACTTCCAGGTGACCTCGGATCCACCGCTTGCGCTGCTTGATGATCGCGTCCCAGCTCACCGGCTTCTCGTCGTAGACCCACGCCCACGGCAGGTACGTCACATTGACGCCGGCCCGAACGAGGCGGGTGTGCATCTCGAAGTCCTCGACGAGGTCGCGAGTCCAACCCTTCATCTGCCTCAGGATGTGGGTGCGGGCCGCGAACCCGGTTCCGCCGATCGACGAGCTCAGACCGAGTGCCGCACGGCCTCTGTTCCAGACCTCCGAGTAGATGAGGAACTCGAGGTCTTGGAAGGTCGCGAGCAGGCTGCCCTTGGTGTTGTACGCGCGGATCTGCGTCTGGCACGCGTCCACGTTCGGATCGCTGAAGGCCATCGCCAGCTTGTGAAGGAGGTCTGAGGGAACCTGGTTGTCGGAGTCCAGCTCGAGCACGACGTCGCCCGACGTGTGCTTCTCGAGTGCGAGGTTCAGCGCATCGGCCTTCACGCCGTTGTCGAACGTCGCCTCGACAACCACGACGCGCGGATCGCCGTGAGCCGCTTCGCGGGCCACATCAGCCGTGCGGTCGGTGCAGTTGTTGGCGATGACGATGAGCTGCCAGTTCTCGTAGTCCTGCTCGAGGAACTGCCGAACGAGACGCTCGGCGACGGGCTCTTCGTTTCGAGCCGGAGCGAGGATCGTGATGTAGGGCTTGGCACCCCCCGCGTCGGTCGGAGAATGCTGGGCCTTCAGGAACGGCAGGTGCTTGGCCGGAAGCAGCGATGCGATCCAGAGAATCGGCCACAGAGAGCCGAAGCACAGCACGATGAGGCCGCCGCCGATCGAGAGCGCGGTGGGGACGCCGGTGAACATCGAGAGAACCCCGAGCGCGCCAAGAACTGCCATGAGCGGCAGCGCCTCACGGAGGAATTGGGCGACCCGGGCGCGTCTACTTCCGCCTTTCGGGTGCGCCGTATCGATGGCACCGCGTGCTGGCACCTTCCGCCTCGCTGTCGGTCGTGCGTTTCCCCGTACGTCACTGCGTCCGCGACCAGCGCGAACCCGTTAGGACTATCGGCCAAATCGGGGCCTGCCTTGAGCAGGGGTGTGACGGCCGTCACAGAGCAATGCGGCGCCTAAAGCGGCAGGCCCGGTCGGCCGATACCGTCGTCAAGTCCGACGTGCACGAACCACACGAACCGACGAGGGGAATCCGTTGAGGATGCGCGGTCGGCGTACCGCTCGTTTCCTCGCCACGATCGCGATCGCGGCGACGTTGGCTGCTGCCTCGGGAGGCGCGGCCGCTCCTGCTATCGCCGCCGAAGCCGAGGGTGGACCGCACGTCGATTCCGTCTCGACCAGTGTCGGAGCCCCCGGCTCCGAGGTCGTGTTGCGCGGGAGCGGTTTCGGCGCCGCACGCGCCTCGAGCTTCGCGCTCTTCAACGGCGTGCGCGCCGAGACGGTGAGCTGGACCGACACCGAAGCGAAGGTGCGAGTGCCGAAGAAAGCGGCGCCCGGCTACGTGGGTGTCGTGGTGAACAACGTCACCAGCAACGGTCTGTGGTTCGCGGCTACGGCTCGCCCCCGACTGACCAACCTGTCGACGAGCATGGCGCCCATCGGAAGCAAGGTCACGATCACAGGCACCGGACTCGGCTACACGCAGGGTGCCGGTCGGGTGGTCTTCGGCACGACCGTCGCGACGGTGCTCTCGTGGACCAACGAACGCATCACAGTCCTCGTGCCGAACATCCGCACGCCTCAATGGGTGGGCGTGTGGCAGGCGGGAGCTCCAAGCAACGGCCTCCGCTTCACGCCCTACATGCGTCCGCAGATCGACACGCTCTCCAAGCGCCGGGTGAAGGCCGGGGACACGATCACCGTCAGTGGCATCAACTTCGGCTCGTTCACGCAGGGGCGCTCCGCATTGACCGTCGCAGGGAATCCCGTGACGACGACATCGTGGACGCCCTCGACCGTCACGTTCACCGTGCCCCATGACATGGAAAGCGGCTACGTCGGCGTGTGGCGCGGCGAACTGTGCGGCAACGGCGTCTGGGTGGACATGGGCAGCCGGATCGACTCGCTGTACTGCGCGGACTCGAAGTCCACGTGGTGGGGAGCGCCCGGCTCGGAGTTCACGATCACCGGCTCAGGCTTCGGGACCAAGCTCGGTCGGGTCTCGATGGGGGGCGCGAACTGCCCGATCGTCTCATGGACGAACGAGTCGATCGTCGCGCGCGTGCCCGCCGAAGGAACCGAGGGCTACGTCGGCGTGTGGCGCGGGCCCACCGCGAGCAACGGCCTGTGGTTCCTCTCGTTGCGACGGGCGCAGGTCTCGTCCGCTGTTCCGAACAAGGTAGCTCCGGCCGGGATACTCCACATCACCGGCTCGAACTTCGGAGACTCGCAGGGATCATCGGTCGTGAAGCTCGATGGAGTCGCGCTCGAGATCGCCGACTGGTCCGACTCGCTCATCACCGCGATGGTGCCGAACGGCGCTACCAGCGGGTACCTGGGCGTCTGGAAGCGGAGTGTCGCCAGCAACGGCGTCTACGTGACGGTGACCGAGCAGTAGGAGGCCTACGCCTTCGCGCCGATCGCCTCGCGAACCGCAGTGACGCACCCCGGCGCATCGTCGGCGTAGCCCGCGCCCTGTTCGGCGGCCCACTGCGGCGTGACGACCGCACCACCGACCAGTACTGAGACCCGCGGATGCTCGTCGCGCAAGGCGCGCACGGTCTCCGCCATCGTCCGCAGCGTGGTCGTCATGAGCGCCGAGAGGCATACCGCGTCGGCGCCTTGGGCGGCGCGCGCGATCTCGTCGAGACCGACATCGACCCCGAGGTCGGCGACCTCGAATCCCTGGCTCTCGAGCAGAGACACGCAGATGTCCTTGCCGATCGAGTGGATGTCGCCCTTCACCGTGGCGAATACGACCCGTCCCTGACTCATGTCCGCCGACTCAGGCAGGTAGGTCTTGGTGCGCGCCACGGCCGCCTTCATCGCTTCGGCGGCGACCATCATCTGCGGGAGGAAGACCTCTCCCCGCCCGTACGCGTCGCCCAGACGTTGGATCGCTGGCGTGAGCACTTCGCCGACGATCGACTCGGGTGCGGTGCCGCTACTCACGAGCGCGTCGACGAGGGCGGGCGCGGCCTCCGCGTCGCCCCGAAGCACGCCGGCGATCAGCGCCTCGCGCGGCTCAGGGGCCTCGGCGGGCCTGGCAGCTTCGGCGACCTCGGCGACTCCGCTCGCCGCACGGGCGAGCGCCGCCTCGTAGGCCGACGCCCACGCCTGCCAGGTGTCGTCGTGCGCGTCGATCGAGCTGCCGACGGCATTCGCCTGGTTCGCGACGCGCACCGTCTCCATCACGACGGGGTCGTTCGGGT
>JACRBU010000029.1 GCA_016213085.1 Coriobacteriales bacterium | reverse complement strand
GCGCAGTCGGTGTCGATAGGGGTCGACGTGCTGCTCGAGAGCGCCGTGACCGGCGACGGCCTCGCGGCGATCCGCTCGCTGATCGCTCCCGGCGTGACGGCGGCGCTGCTGGGCGGATCCGGGGTCGGCAAGTCCACGCTGGTGAACCGGCTGCTCGAATCGGACCTTCTCGCAACTGCGGAGGTGCGGTCCAGCGACGACAAGGGGCGTCACACGACCGTCGCTCGCGAGATGGTCCTCATGCCCGAAGGCGGTATCGTGGTAGACACTCCGGGGATGCGCGCCCTGGCGCTCTGGGACGCCGAAGAGGGCATGGCCGCCGCATTCGCCGACGTACTGGAGTTTGCGACCGAGTGCCGCTTTCGGGACTGCACGCACACGAGCGAGCCGGGGTGCGCCGTGACCGAAGCGGTCGAGTCGGGTGCGCTTCCGGCGCATCGCCTCGAGAGCTTCCTCGGGCTCCGGGCTGAGCTTGACGAGCTTTCGCGCAAGCAGGACGAGCGGGCGTGGCGTGAGAAGGAGCGCGAGAGCAAGATCCTCAGCAAGACGATCAAGCGCTACTACAAGTCGGAGCCGAAGCGGAAGCGGTAGGCCGGGAGATACGACCCGAGGGAACGAACTTGGTGGCGCGGTTGCGCCCGGACCGGCGAGATCGACGGGAGGCGATGATGGAAGACAAGCGCGGGGCGATCGTCGCCGGCGCGATCTTGATCGGTCTCGGAATCGCCCTCGGCGTGATGCAGTTCGTCGACGTGAACGCGGGAGGGCTCGTCCTCGTCGGCCTCGGGGCGGCGTTTCTGGTCGCCTGGGCCCTTACCCGGATCTACGGCTTCCTCGTCCCCGGTTCCATCCTGAGCGGGCTGGGTGCGGGTCTGATCCTCGAGAGCTTCGGAGTGCTCACAGGCGCCGCGGTCGTGGTCGGCCTCGGCGCGGGCTTCATCGCGATATGGGCGCTCGACTCGATCTGGTCCCGCACGCTGCCGGCGCACGCGCGCTGGTGGCCGCTGATTCCCGGGGGGATCCTGGTCCTCGTCGGTCTCGGCACTGGATTCCCCGCGTTTCTCCAGGCGATGCAGTTCGTCTGGCCGGCGATCCTGATCGTCGTGGGGGCGTGGATCATCTGGCGGGGGCTGCGCGGGTCGCGCAGGACCGGGAGCCCGAGAACGTGACACCTGAGGACGCGCCGCTTCCGCTCATCGCCCTCGACGCGGTGGTGAAGACCTATGACACGGGCGAGGTGCCCTTCACCGCGCTGCGAGAAGTGAACCTGCACGTGCACACCGGTGAGTTCGTCGGCCTTATCGGCAAGTCGGGCTCGGGCAAGACGACGCTCGTCAACATGATCACGGGCATCGACCGACCCACTTCCGGGGCGGTGGTGGTGGACGGAACGCCCATCCACGAGCTCTCGGAGAACGAGCTTGCGCTGTGGCGAGGAAGGACGATCGGCGTCGTCTTCCAGTTCTTCCAGCTGCTGCCCACGCTGACGACGATCGAGAACGTCATGCTCCCCATGGACTTCGCGAACGTGATTCCGAGCGGTGAGCGCTTCGACCGGGCGATGCACCTTCTCGAACAAGTCGAGATGGCCGACCAGGCGCACAAGCTGCCCTCGGCGCTCTCCGGCGGCCAGCAGCAACGTGTCGCGATCGCGAGGGCGCTCGCCAACGATCCGCCCGTCATCGCGGCTGACGAGCCTACGGGGAACCTCGACTCCAAGACCGCGGAGGCGGTGTTCACGCTCTTCGAGGAGCTCGTCGAGCGGCACAAGACCATCATCATGGTGACGCACGACAACGATCTGGCGGGCAGGGTGCGTCGGGCCCTGCACGTGAGCGACGGCGAGATCGTCGAGGAGCGCATCCACCGCGCGCGCGTCGGGGCGTAGGCGATGTTCGATCGCCGCTGGACGAAGCTCATCCGCGACCTGACGACGCACCGCTTGCGCACGACGCTCGTGGTCCTGTCGATTGCCGTCGGGATCTTCGCCGTCGGTGTCGTCATGGGCGGCCGCGGCATCCTCGTTCGCGAGTTCGACGAAGACTTCACCACCTCGACGCCAGCGAGCGCGCAGTTCATGACCGAAGGGCTCGACGCTGCCGTCGTGCGCGACGTCGAGCGGCGCCCCGATGTGCGCTACGCGGACGGCCGAAGACGCGTCGCAGTCCGCTTCACCGCCGAGGAATCGCCGAGCGAGGGGACGGTCGGCTGGCCCACCATGCGCCTGTGGGCGATCCCCGACTTCGCGGCGATCCGCGTCCAGAAGATCGGTCGCCAGTCCGCGGCGAGCTGGCCTCCGGGCCCTGGCGAGATCGTGCTGGAAAGCGGCGCGCTCCAGGTCGAGGACTTCGCGATCGGCGACATGATCACCGTCGAGGGGCCGAGCGGCACTCGTGCCCCGATGCGGGTCGTCGGCTTCGCGCACGACATCAACGCGTACCCGGCCAAGTTCACGAGCGCGATCACCGGATTCGTTTCCATGGAGTCGATGGATGCGCTCGACGAGCCGCGCGACCTCAACTCGATGGCCGTACTCTTCTCGAAGCGCGACTACACGCGCGGCGAAGCGAGCAGGATGGCCGCGGACATCCGCGACACCGAACTCGCAAGCGCGGGAGTGCGCGTCGTTCGCACCGAGGTGCCGGAACCGGGGAGCCACTTCTTCGGCGACATCTTCAAAGCGGTCTCGCTGCTTCTGCTCGCGCTCGGCGTGCTCTCTCTCGGTCTTTCGGCGTTCCTTGTCGTCACCACGGTTTCGGCGATCATGGCCCAGCAGGCTCGGCAGGTGGGCATCATGAAGGCGGTCGGCGCTCGAACCGGGCAGGTGACGGGGATGTACCTCGGCCTCGTCGTCGCGTACGGGTTGCTCGCGGTCGCAGTGGCGCTCCCCGCAGGGCTTCTCGCGGGCAGGGCCTTCGCCGAGTACGGAGCGAGCGTGCTCAACTTCCGGATCGTGGACTACACGCCGCCGCTGTGGGTGTTCGTTCTCGAGGTCGGTGTGGGAGTCCTGATCCCGGTCGCGGCGGCGATGGTCCCCATCGCGCTGGGAACCAAGACACCGGTGGCTCACGCGCTCGCGGCCACCGGGATCAGCTCGAGTTTCGGCAAGGGCTTGATCGACCGGGCGCTCGGCACGCTGCGCGGGCTGCCGCGGCCCGTGGCGCTCTCGCTGCGCAATACGTTCCTTCGGAAAGGCCGCTTGCTTCTGACGCTGACGACGCTCGCGCTCGCCTCCGCCGTCGTCATGTCGGTGCTCTCCGCGCGGGCGTCCATGCTCAAGACCGTCGACGACATGAGCTCGTGGTGGCGCTACGATGCCCAGGCGATCCTCGCCCAGCCGGCTCCTGCGTCGCTCGTCGAGCGCGAGGCCGAGAGCGTGGACGGCGTCACCGCGGTGGAGACCTGGGTGGAGAGCCAGGCGTCGCTCTCGCGACCTGACGGCACCGAGAACGAGTCCCTGTTCGCGATCGGACTCCCGCCCAAGACCGGCTTCATCACGCCCAGCGTGGTCGCGGGTCGTTGGCTGCGAGAAGGCGAAGCCGACGCGGTCGTGGTCAACACCGACATCACCAAGGAAGAGAAGTGGATCGAGCCGGGCGACACGATCCGACTCGATATCCGCGGGACCGAGAAGGAGTGGAAGGTGGTCGGCATCGTGACCGGCCAACTCATGGGCCCCGTCGCATACATGCCGTCAGAAGCTCTCGACTCGGCGATGGCGGCCGAGGGGGCGGTGGGCCGGGTGCTCGTTCAGACCTCCGAGCACACCGCCGAAGCACAGCGCCGCGCGGCCGACCAGCTCGACAGGAAGCTGGACGGGGCCGGCGTCGTTGTCGCGGACACCCTGACGCAGACCAAGCAGGCCGAAGACATCGCGGGGCAGTTCGGCATCCTCGTGGTCTTCCTCGTGATCATGGCCTCGCTGCTGGCGCTCGTGGGAGTCATCGGCCTCATCGGCACGATGTCCATCAACGTGCTCGAATCCGTGCGCGAGATCGGAGTCATGCGCGCGACGGGAGCGGGCCACGCCGCCATCTTCTCGATCTTCATCACCGAAGGGGTCGTCGTCGCGCTGATGGCTTGGGCGATCGGCGCGGTCGTCTCCTGGCCGCTCTCGGTGTTCTTGGTGAACGCGCTCGGTGTCGCGATGTCGCTGCCCCTGAGCTACGCGTTCTCATATGTCGGCGTGCTGGCGTGGCTGGCGGGCGTCGTCCTCATCGCGGTCCTCGCGTCGATCGTGCCGGCGTGGAACGCGTCCCGGGTCAGCGTCCGAGACGCGATAGCGTACGAGTGAGTTACCTGCTCGAATGCCTTCAGAGCTCGCAGGAACTTGCCGAAACTTCCTATGGCGCATCACGTCCGAGACCGGCGTGTCTTGGTGTGGAGTTCGCTATAGGAGCGTAGGAAATGGGGGCACAATCCCGAAGGTGCTCCTGCGCACTGGAACCGAGTCACCGAGGTAGATGTGAAGACAAGGGCCATTGCTATCGATAACCGCGCGCTCGCGGTCCGCTGCGCGATCATCGCGTTCATGATCGTCGGGTTCTTCGCCGCCACCGGCGTCGCGAAGGCCTTCGCCGCTAACTTCAATCCGAACTACGTGCTGTCCGACGCGAATCTGCGGGACTACGATTCGATGTCTGCCGCGCAGATCCAGAAGTTCCTGGAGAAGCAGCCGGGTGCTCTCGACACGCTCGTCACGCCCGATCACAATGGCCGCTCGAAGAAGGCCTCGCAGATCATCTACGACGCGTGTCGCGCCTACAAGATCAGCCCCAAGGTCATGCTTGTCATGCTCCAGAAGGAGCAGAGCCTGCTCACGCGGAAGTCCCCCGATCAGCGTACGCTGGAGCGGGCTGTCGGAGCGGGCATCCCCGGTGGCGCCACGAACCGCTATCCGGGCTTCGGCAATCAGATCTGGAACGGCGCCCGACTGCTCGACGGGTACGGCGAGGGCAAGTCCACGAGCTACATCCCGAAGTGGAAGCGGGGCATGACCTGGGACGGGGCGACCGCCAAGGTGACCCCTCGCAACATCGCGACCTTCAAGCTCTTCGTCTACAACCCGGTCATCGGTGCGACCGCCCCGTACGGCGACCTCTCCTCCCAGCAGGGGAGTCTTCGCGGCAACGCGAACTTCTGGAACATCTACCGCCGCTACTTCGGCGATCCTACGACCACGCCAAAGCGCTCGGC
>JACRBU010000035.1 GCA_016213085.1 Coriobacteriales bacterium | reverse complement strand
TCCTTCTTGATCTGCTGGAGCAGCGCCAGTGCCTCCTGATACAGCGAGTGCTGGCGAGGGTCGTCCTGGGTGAGCCGGATGACCTTCTGGATCTGGGCGGCCGCCCGGTCGTAGTCCCTGCGGCCCTGCCAGTAGAAGATGCCCAGGTTGTAGTTTCCGGTGACGTTGTTGGGGCTCTGCTTGAGCACCTGGCCCACCTGCTGGATGGCCCTGTCGGTCTGGCCGCTCGTGAACAGCAGCGCCGCGTAGTCAGCGCGGGCCGTGCTGTCGTTCGGCGAGGTATCCAGGTAGCGCTCGTAGTAGCGGATACCTTGCTGGGCGAACTCGATCGCGGCGGCAGGGTCGCCCTGCGTCGTCGCTGATTCCCTCTGCCCGTTGTAGAACGTCGCCATGCGGAGCAGGGCTTCGGGGTTGCGCGGATTTCGTTCGAGCGTGGTGAGAGAATCGAGCGCCCGCTGCTGCTGGACGGTGAGCAGCGCTTTGAACTCGGCAGGGAGTTCGGCGGTCGACGTCGTTCGCTGCTGCGAAGCGAAGAGCACGACGAGGACGCCCGCGAACACCGCGATCGCAACGGCGAGGATGGCGATCGGGATGCGGTAGCGCTGGAAGGGGCGCACGATCATCCGGCGCGACCAGCTGCCCTCGACGCCCTCACCGTGCCGCTCGACAGGGATGCCGAGCGTCTGGGCCTTGAGCAGCATATTGAGGTCGTTCGTGATGAGCGTCGCCTTCGCATCGGCGCCGGACTCGTTCAGCACTTGCCAAGCGGTGGCGAGGATGCGGTCGTCGGCGTTGCGGGTCGCCAGTCCTTCCGGGATGGGGGCACTGGGATCGAACGGCGCGACCCGGAGTCGTCCACCGTCCGGGAGGTCGACGCCGTCGACGAGGCTTCCTTGGTCGGAGAGCTCGAACATGACTCGGCTGACCTCGCGACCACGGAACCGCAGGTCGGGGTCGACGCGCGAGGTCTTCAGCTTGTCGAGCTCCCCGAGAACGGTCTCGGGGACGACAACCTCGGCGTTCGGGAAGGACATCAAGGCCTGTGGATCGGCCAGCAGCACGTTGGTATCGATAACGACACGCCTCATGGCTCGATCAGTCATGTTTCGGCACCTGTTCGACTTCGTCATCACCGACCGGCTGGTCGGTCGTTCCAGTGTAGCGTTCGCGCTCGACTCCGGCACGAGCTGAGTCGGAGGCCTCGGCGGCACGGACCCGCCGGACGATGAAGATAAGGAGCACGAACAGTACCACGACGACCCCGGCCACGATGGCAAGGCGGTCGAGGTAGGACGCGCGCACAGTGACCGTGCGTTCCGCCAGCTCGCGGGGGGACGCGATGACTCTGACGTGAAGGTCGCCCTGGAGCGAGGTCCGCAGGTCGACCGGGAGCATCACGAGGTTGTCGGAGGGCTTCAGCCGAATACGACGCCGCTTCTTGCCGGGAACGCGAAGGTTCTGGCCGGTTGCCTGGAGGACGACCTCAAGCTCGTGGTCGCTGTCGTTGCGGATGGAGACCGGCACGTCACCTTTCACGCCCGAGAGCGTCACGTTCTCGACCCGCACCGAGACCTTCGACAGGATGTCGTCGGCCACGCGTTCTCCCTGCGCGGCGAAGGACAGCCCCTTGTCGGCCAGGCTCCACTTGTTGTCGGGGCCACGCCAGCACGAGCTCTGCGCGATCAGGGTGTCGCTGGTCGCGATGTCGGTTTGCGCCGCGCCTTCGCCGAGCGATCCAGACAGGGAGCGCGCCCAGCTTCTTGCGGTCTCGACGTCCTTCCAGTATCCCGACGGAGCGGAGTCCGACGGCGCTCGGCTCGTCAGCCCGATCCTGGGGCCGCTCACCTCTGCCGCGGCGGTCTTCGCCAGCACGAGCTTCGCGAATGGGAGCCGAGAGATGGTTCGCGCAGCGCGAATGACATCGCTGCCGGTGGCCGACTGTCCCGGGCCGATCTCGGCGCCGAGCACGAGGGGTCTGCGGTGGTCGTCACCGGTCTGACGTTCGTACACCGGATCGACGACGGCCGTGGCCTCCTCCGACAGCAGTCCCTTCGACGCCGCCGGATCGGTCACGAGCGCGATCAGGTCGTGGCCTCGCACCATGGATGCGCCGGAGACCGCCCGGCCTCCGTCCGCGCGGGTGCTTGCGGGCGAGACGACCGCGTACTCGACGCCCTTGTCGACCATCGCTGGCACGGCGGTCGCAGGCACGAACCATCCTGCGGTCGCGGTGCCCGCCGACGGTGTGGTCTCCAGCGCCCTGAACGTCGCCGAGAACCCCATGTCGTACTGGGGCCTGATGTCCTTGAGCAGGTCGGCGCGGGCAAGTGCCGCCAGATCGGGATCGGAGTACTGCTGGCCGAGCAGCTCGAGCCGGCCGCTCTTGAGCGCCCGGTCGAGCACGCTGAGCGTCTCGGCGTACTCCCGCGGGACTTCGGCCGTCGGCGGCACGCGGCCCACACCGCTCGGGCCCGCCGTCTCGTACCCTTGCGAGATCCGCTTCCACTCCTGCAGCACCATCGGCGGGATCGCGAGGGAGAAGCGCAGCTTGGAGTCGCGGAGCACCGCCGAAGCGATCGATGAGACCTCGTCTCTCGCGACCGTGTCGACTCCGGGGTCGACGGCGAAGCGGCCCTGCGGGTCGGCTCGCAAAGGAGTCTCGACCCTGACGATCACCGTCGCAAGCGTGCGCCCGTTCTCCGGGCTGTAGACATAGAGCGGTCGTCGGACGACCCTTTCGGCGGTCTCGTCGCCGCGCTCCGAGTCGATGGTGACGACGATCGGGTAGACGCCGGGCGCGATGTCGAGGTCGGCGAGCTCGCGTTGCCAGCGAAAAGAGACGGTGCGGCTCGCTGGCAGCGATGGAGTGAGCGTGCGCTGGTAGATCAGCCGCCCCGTGGGTCGGTAGAGTTGCAGACGGGCCTGCAGGTAGTCGACCGGCTTGCCGACACGAACGCGGGTCGTGACGTCGAGCGTCCCGGTGGGCACGACCGACGTCGAGGTCGCCTCGAACGAGACGGTACCCTGCCCGAGGAAGCCGAATGCCTTCGTGCGCTCCTGGGGCGCGGCGCTCGCCCGCAGGAGCCACGGGGTACCCGCTGAAAGAAGCAGCAACGCGGCCACGAGGCCGCGCGCCGATATACGTAGAATGCGTTGGGGGTGGCGTATCATCCGTCGCTCCGGGCGACGCGAGGCAAGGCGCCGCGTCGTGCTGTTCGTAGCGTGTACCAAGCCGAGCAATCGGGCAGAAGAGATTATCGCACGAACGTCGAGAGAGGATTGCTCACGCATGTCCGAAGCCAGCGTTCCTGTAGACATCCCCGAGGTCCTGCCGCTTATTCCGCTGCGGGACCTCATCTTGTTCCCGAATCTCGTCGTCCCGCTCTTCGTGGGCCGGGAGCGCTCGATCAAGGCGCTCGAGGAAGCCATGCGCACAGGGCACTTCGTCGCGCTCGCGACTCAGCGTCGTGCCGAGCTCCAGGACCCCGAGGCCGAGGACATCTACGAGGTCGGCGCGGTCGCATCGATCATGCAGGAGCTGAAGCTTCCAGACGGCACCGCGAAGGCGCTTGTCGAGGGCCAGCAGCGATTCCGCATCGTCGAGTACCTCCAGACCGACCCGTTCTTCCTGGTCAGAGTCGAGCTGATCCCCGAAGCCGAGCTCGCCGACGTCGAGACCGAAGCGATGATGCGCGCGCTCACGCATGACTTCGAGCGTGCGGCGGAGCTCGGGAAGCCGATACCTCAAGAAGTGCTCATCGCCGCTTCGGCGATCGAGGAGCCCGGCCGCCTGGCCGACTTCGTCGCGTTCCACCTCACCCTCAAGGTCGAGGAGAAGCAGGAGATCCTCGAGGCGCTCGGCGCCCGGGACCGCGTGGAGCTTGCGTCAAGGGTCCTGCGCAAGGAGCTCGAGATCCTCGAGCTGGGCTCGAAGATCCAGAGCCGCGTCAAGGAGCAGATGAGCAAGTCACAGCGCGAGTACTTCCTTCGCGAGCAGCTCAAGGCGATCCAACAGGAGCTCGGGCAGTTCGACGAGATCCAGGCGGAGATCGACGACTACACGGAGAAGATCAAGGAAGCCGCGATGCCCGAGGAGGTCGAGGAGAAGGCCTTCAAGGAGCTCGCCCGGCTCGAGAAGATGCCGCAGGGAAGCGCCGAGACGTCGGTCATCCGCACGTACCTCGACTGGTTGGTGGGCCTGCCGTGGAGCAAGGAGTCGCAGGAGTCGCTCGACCTCGTCCGCGCCCGCGAGATCCTCGACGCCGACCACTACGGTCTCGAGCAAGTCAAGGAGCGCGTGCTCGAGTACCTCGCCGTGCACAAGCTCACGGATCAGATGAAGGGCCCGATCCTGTGCTTCGCCGGCCCTCCAGGCGTGGGCAAGACCTCGATCGGCCGCTCGATCGCCAGGTCGCTCGGTCGCGAATTCGTCCGGATGTCGCTCGGCGGCGTGCGCGACGAGGCTGAGATCCGGGGGCATCGGCGCACGTATGTCGGTGCGCTGCCGGGCCGCATCATCCAGTCGATCGACCAGGTCGGTACGCGCAATCCGGTCTTCATGATGGACGAGATCGACAAGGTCGGAGCGGACTTCCGAGGCGATCCGACCTCGGCCCTGCTCGAAGTTCTCGACCCCGAGCAGAACTTCGCGTTCCAGGACCACTATCTCGAGGTGCCCTTCGACCTGTCCGACGTCATCTTCATCGCGACGGCCAACCTGCTCGACACGATCCCGCCAGCGCTGCGCGACCGCATGGAGGTCATCCACTTCCCGGGCTACACCGAGGACGAGAAGGCGCACATCGCGCACGACTACCTGATCCCGAAGCAGATCAAGGCCCATGGCCTGAGCGACAAGAAGCTCGAGATCCAGGAGGCCGCGGTCCGCGAGGTCGTCCGCCGATACACGCGAGAGGCCGGCGTGCGCAACCTCGAGCGTCAGATCGCGACCGTCGCACGTCAGGTCGCTCGCAAGGTCGTCGAAGGCAAGCGCGGGAAGACGGTCGTCCGCGAGCGCACCGTGCAGAAGTACCTTGGTCCGCCGAAGTTCGGCTACGGCATGGCCGAGGAGAAGGACGAGGTCGGGGTCGCAACCGGACTCGTGTGGACCGAGGTCGGCGGCGACATCATCTCGATCGAGGCCACGAAGATGCGCGGCAAGGGCGGCGTGATCCTCACCGGCCAGCTCGGTGACGTCATGCGCGAATCGGCCACCGCCGCGATCTCCTACATCCGTACGCGGGCGAAGGACCTCGAGATCGCCGAGGACTTCCAGGAGACGCTCGACTTGCACATCCACGTCCCCGCTGCCGCGATCCCGAAGGACGGCCCGAGCGCGGGCATCACGATGGCGACCGCGCTGGCGTCCGTCCTCACGGGCTGCCCCGTGCGCAAGGACCTCGCGATGACGGGCGAGATCACGCTCAGAGGGCACGTGCTGCCCATCGGCGGACTGAAAGAGAAGCTTCTCGCCGCTCATCGGTCGGGCCTGCAGACCGTGCTCGTGCCCAAGGACAACACGCGCGACCTCGAGCTGCTGCCGGAGCACGTTCGCGAGGACCTCGAGATCATCCCTGTCGCGAACATGGACGAGGTGCTCACCCTTGCGCTCGTGGGGCCGTGTCGCCCGGCGGCGCTAGCCAAGCGCAAGTTGCCGAAGGCCGCGACCAAGCCGAGCGAGGTGAAGCGGGCTGCGGCAGCCAAGAAGAAGACGGCGAAAGAGGCACCCGCGAAGCAGCAGCCACCCGCGAAGAAGAAGGCGCCCGCGAAGAAGAAGGCACCTGCGAAGAAGCCGCCTGCGGCGAAGCGGCCGCGCACTTAGCGCGGCGGGACCTGCTCGCCCCAGTCGATCCGTCCGTTGTCGCGGTAGTCGATGACGTGCCACGCCTCGTGCGTGACGATCCGTTCGAGCGAGGCTGCGTGGCGTGGGTCCACCACGATCCGCCCGGACGCGTAGTAGGCGACCGCCTGTTCGCCACCGGGCGTTGCCCCGACCGTCACGCGGGTTCGGCCCCATCGTCCGTGCTTGCCGAGGATGGGGTGATCGACGATCAGTCCGCTCAGGATGGCCTCCGCTCTCGCGGCTTCACCCAATCGCAGCTGACGTGCGGCGTCCACGGATCGGCGAGTCGAGCCGCCCTCGTAGCCAGCCGACGGCACGTCGACGCGCGCCACGGCTCGCGTCACGAGCGTCCCCGCCTCGCGAGGCTCGGGCACCTTCACCACGGCGGCGACC